>NZ_KB895566.1:0-429909 GCF_000374885.1 Bacillus sp. 105MF
GGCATGATATTCGGCATTTGATTATTATCCATCATCGGCATGATATTCGGCATTTGGTTATTATCCATCATTGGCATGATATTCGGTGGTGTTACTTGTGGAATAATAAGACTTTCTTTTGTCACATCCGGTGCAACTATATTACCCACATTTTCCTTCTTCGTCTGTGGTGACACTATATTGCCCACATTTTCTTTTTGCACTTGTGGCGAAACAACATTACTGACGTTTTCTTTTTTCGTTTGCGGCGCAACTATATTACCTACATTTTCCTTTTTCGTTTGCGGCACCACTATATTACTTACATTTTCTTTTTTCGTTTGTGGTGACACTATATTGTTCGGTTTCATCTTATTAATAATTTGCGGGGCAATTAACTCGCTTCCTTTTTTTATTACATCTGAAATTTTATAGTCTTTTGCAGGCTTAATCGGTGGTTGTGGCGGCTGTGGTAATATATTCACTGAAAACTTTGTGCTTTCTTTTCCCACAGGTTTCTCTACCTTTTCTACAACTGGTGACTTTTCAATTACAGCTGGTTTTTCAACGACAGGCGGCTTTTGAATAGGTACTTCTTTCTGAATCGGCTTTTCTTTTTGGATTGGTACTTCTTTCTGAATCGGCTTTTCTTTTTGAATGGGCATTTCTTTTTGCGGCTTCATTTGCATTTCTTTTTGCGTTTGCTGCATAGCCGGTTGCTGCGTAATCGGCGCAGATTGATATGGTGCTTCTTCTTCATCTTCTATTCCAAGCGGCGTAGGTGTCGCTGCAAATTCTTTTTGTTGTACCTCTTTTACATATTCTTTTGGAGGAGCTGAACCAGCACCCATATTTTTTTTCACATGCACACTGCTAGATGGCACTTTTATTTTCATACCTGGCATAATCAAATCGGGATTAGTAAGCTGCGTATTCGCCTTTTTTAACGTTTCAAAATCTACTCCGTACTTTTTCGCAATTTTCCAAAGGGTATCCCCTTTTTGCACGATATGAATTTTCAAATTTTCCCCCTCCTGTATTACTTATCTATAAGCCAAAATAATGTAAAGTGAAACTGTCCTCTATAATTTAACACTCTTGCTCTTACCATTTAGTCATACACAATATTGCACGAATATGAAAAAATACAATGATTCCCTCAACACAATGTATGACTGCAATTAGCTAATTATGTTTAATAAAAAAGCGACGGAAATCCGTCGCTTTTACACACGCTCTAACATACGATTTAAGGCAAGAACTGCTTCTTTTGTCACCTGCTTATCTACTTGAATAACATTGACTTCTTCTCCACGCTCTATCGTTTCTAACACCCACAATAAATGTGGTAAATCAATACGATTCATCGTTAAACAAGGACACATAAAAGGGTTTAATGAAATAATTTCTTTATCCGGGTGTTGATGAATAATCCGGTTTACTAAGTTCATCTCTGTACCAATTGCCCATTTGCTTCCAGATGGCGCTTGTTCGATCATATCAATAATATACTTTGTTGACCCTGCATAGTCAGAAGCTGTTACCACTTCATAACAGCATTCTGGATGAACAATAATATTCATATCAGGATGATTTTTTCGTACGCTTTCAATATTTTTCACAGTAAAATTTTGATGAACCGAACAATGACCTTTCCATAAAATCACCTTCACATCTTCTATATTCCCATCATATTCTAATGAATCTGTATGCGGATCCCAAACCGCCATTTTATCTAATGAAATACCTAGGTCATACGCTGTATTTCTTCCTAAATGTTGATCTGGTAAAAAAACAAGACGCTCTTTTTGCGCAAATGCCCAAGATACCATTTTTTTTGCATTTGAAGATGTTACTGTCGCCCCGCCATTTCGTCCACAAAATGCCTTAATAGCTGCCGTAGAATTGACATATGTTAATGGAATCATCGTATCCCCAAATAACTGCGTAAGTTCGTTCCAAGCTCGTTCTGTTTGTTCGATATCTGCCATATCCGCCATGGAACAGCCAGCACGCATATCTGGTAAAATAACGACCTGTTCATCGGCCGTTAACATATCTGCTGTTTCAGCCATAAAATGCACACCGCAAAAGACAATATATTTCGCTGCTTTATTGCTAGCCGCTACTTGCGCAAGTTGCAATGAATCTCCCGCAGCATCTGAAAATTGAACAACTTCATCCTTTTGATAATGATGCCCTGGAATAAATAATGCTTCCCCTAATTTTTCTTTAATTTCACGAACGCGCTCTTCCATTTCTTGTACTGACAACGTTTGATAACGCTCTGGCAACATCGTTTCAATTAGCTGAACTTTCTCTAAAATACTCATTTGTAATCTCCCCCTCTCACCTTAAACTTCAATATTAAAGCTAATATCTAACGCCTTTACAGAATGTGTTAATAATCCGAGTGAAATGTAATCTACCCCTGTTCCACCATAGTTCGATAAATTTTCAATTGTAATGCCGCCGGATGCTTCTGTCACAATTGTACTTGGAACAATTTTAGAAAACTCACGAACTTCTTCTGGTGTACGGTTATCAAACATAATAATATCCGCTCCTGCGGCAATCACTTCGCGCACTTGTTCTTCTGTCTCCGTTTCCACTTCAACTTTCACCATATGCCCAAG
Source organism: Bacillus sp. 105MF (assembly GCF_000374885.1). Classification (NCBI taxonomy): domain Bacteria; kingdom Bacillati; phylum Bacillota; class Bacilli; order Caryophanales; family Bacillaceae; genus Bacillus; species Bacillus sp. 105MF. The sequence goes on from NZ_KB895566.1 coordinate 2,616, forward strand.
CTTTTCTTTCACAGATGTAACAGCTTTTGTAATAGACCCTGCAAAAGCAATATGGTTATCTTTAATCATGACACCATCGTATAATCCGAAGCGATGGTTATATCCACCTCCGCAAACAACCGCATATTTATCAAACATGCGAAGCCCTGGCATCGTTTTTCTCGTATCACAAATACGTGTATGATCACTTTCTAGTGCCAGAACAGCTTTGCGCGTCATCGTTGCTATACCACTCATGCGTTGAATAATATTTAAAATTACACGCTCCGCTGTTAATAAAGATGCAATTGGTCCTTCGACACTTGCTAAAATCTCACCTTTTTCTACGAAATCTCCGTCTTTTTTATGAAGTGTAATTTGAATGCTGTCATCTAATAATCGAAATCCTTGTTCAATTACTGCTGTCCCTACGAATACCCCCGTTTCTTTCGCAAGGAACATTCCCTTTGCCCTTAAATTATCAGGAAAAATAAGCTGAGATGTTACATCTTTTTCTCCAATATCTTCTAGAAAAAAACTTTCTAATGCTTTTCTTACCTTTAACGCGTTCATACAATCCCTCTTCCCCTCATTACACAAGTTGTAATTTTCTATTAGCAAGAATAATTTTTTTCGTTACTTGATTTCGTCTTGGATAATCACCACGATAATGTCCACCTATGCTCTCTTTTCTTTGCAGTGCCGCTTCTGTAATGAGCTGACAAACTGTTAGCATATTTATAATTGTTATATCTTCATTTGTAAAAGCTTCATATTGCATTCGAACACTTTGTACACGATAATGTTCAAACCATTGCTTCGCATATAATAAACTCTTTTCTGTTCGTACAATTCCTACGTACGTCATCATATGTTTTTGTATTTCTTTTTTCGTAGGTAACTGAGGAACTCTTGATATTCCATGTATTTCTTCGCTATTATTTATCTTTTCTTGTACCGGATGAGCTAAAATATGTGTTCCCATTCGTTTTCCAAACACAAGCCCTTCTAACAATGAGTTGCTCGCTAATCGGTTTGCACCATGCACACCGTTACAAGCTACTTCACCTACAGCATATAAATGCGGAATAGATGTTTCTCCATCACAATTCGTTTTAATGCCACCCATATGAAAATGAGCACCAGGAACAACTGGAATTCTATTTTTTTTTACATCTACACCATTCTTTTTGCATAATGCCGATACAGTAGGAAAACGTTCTTCAAAGTTTTGAATAAAAGAAATATCCAAGTATACACTTTCACCTGCAAGAAGCTGTTCATGAATCGCACGTGCCACTACGTCACGCGGTGCAAGATCATGTTGCGGATGTACATCCAGCATAAAACGCCGTCCTTTTTCATTTAACAGAACAGCTCCTTCACCCCGTACCGCTTCTGAAACAAGTCCACAGCAACGTCCGCCTACATATAGCATCGTTGGATGAAATTGCACAAATTCTAAATCAACAAGTTCGCCACCAGCTCTGTATACCATCGCGAGTCCGTCACCTGTAATCGTCTCGTCGTTAGACGTAAATGCATACACCCCTCCAACACCCCCTGTAGCTAATACAATATGTTCAGCATAGTAACGATGTATATTTCCTTCGCTATCACGGGTCAAAACGCCCTTACATGTATCATTTTCTATAATTAAATCGAGCACCATTTCTCGCTCCACTACTGTAACGTACGGAGCGACTTCCTGAACCAAATGCTCTAATAAAATTCGTCCTGTTGCATCTCCACCAGCATGTAAAATACGTCGTTTTCGATGCGCACCTTCTTTTCCAAGATGGGGTCTGTTTTCATCTCCATCAAATTCCATCCCATTTGCAATGAGCTTACGAATCTCTTTCGGCCCTTCTTCCACTAAATATCGAACTGCTTCTTCATTGTTATAGCCACAACCGGCCGCTATTGTATCTTCGTAATGATCATTCGCATTGTCATATGTAGCTACAGCTGCTGCAATTCCGCCCTGCGCTAAATGCGTATTGTTATTGCGGCCTGTTTTCTTTGTGATAATCATCACATTCTTTTCGTGACAAATCTCTTTCGCAACACTAAGTGCTGCAACACCACTTCCGATAATTAAGACATCTGCACTTGGCATGATCATTGCCTCCTAGTTTACACTTTCCAACTGTCTTGACATCTATATTTACATAGTTTTAAAATAATGACAAGAGTTTTTTAGAAAGTAATATTTTCACCAAGGAGTTTAACGAAATTCTCATACTATATAAATCCATTTTATTTTTTCGACATATAAATCGCTGCTATGAAGGAGAAAAGGGGACTTACACTCATTTTCTCTCTCTGTTTTTACTTGGCATGGGGCAGGAAGAGGATCTGACCGCTTCTATGCATGGCCGGATGCTCTCTCCCACCTAAAAAGAAAGGGTTTATGTCGGTTTTTTAATTTGAATTTATATACACTTTAAAATAAAAAAACGAATGTAACTCTACTATAGAGAGGACTATACATTATGATATATCTTGACTATGCAGCTACAACACCAATGAGCAAAGAAGCGATTGACACATATACGAAAGCAGCACAGCAATACTTCGGTAATGAACAAAGTTTACACGATATCGGAGGGACAGCTTCGTCTTTACTACAAGTTTGCAGGGGAGCATTTGCACAAATGATTAGAGGAAAAGAACAAGGCGTATTTTTCACAAGCGGTGGTTCTGAATCTAATTATCTTGCAATCCAGTCGCTCTTAAATGCAAAAAGCGGCAAGCACATACTTACAACACCGATGGAGCACGCATCGATTCGCAGCTACTTTCAGTCATTAACAAAGCAAGGATATACAATCACGGAAATTCCTGTGGATTCATGCGGGCTTATTAACCTTAAGGCTTTAGAAGCAGCAATTACAGACGATACAGTTTTAGCAAGTATTCAGCACGGTAATTCTGAAATTGGAACCGTTCAACCTATCTCAGAAATTGGAGCACTACTAAAAAAACACCATATTTTATTTCATACAGATTGTGTACAAACATTTGGTAAACTCCCAATTGATGTCACAACGATGCAAATTGATAGCCTTTCTGTTTCCGCACATAAAATTTACGGACCAAAGGGTGTCGGAGCTTGCTATATAAACCCAAAAGTTCGCTGGGAACCAGTCTTCCCAGGGACATCTCACGAAAAAGGATTTCGCCCTGGTACAGTTAACGCTCCCGGTATCGCTTCGTTTCTGACAGCAGCAGAGCATATATTGGACGATCGTGAAGAAGAACGCGCTCGTTTTGAGCAATTACGATCCTATTTTACAGAACAATTACAAGCAATTCCCCTTGAAATTCAAGTAGAAGGACATTCTACTTCTTGTTTACCTCATATTATTGGGGTTACAATAAAGGGAATAGAAGGTCAGTACACGATGTTAGAATGCAATCGCCATGGCATTGCCATTTCAACAGGAAGCGCATGTCAAGTCGGCAAACAAGAACCTTCAAAAACAATGCTTGCAATTGGAAAAACGTATGAAGAGGCAAAACAGTATGTCCGCTTTTCATTTGGACGTCATACAACGAAAGAACATATTGATACAACCATTCATGCACTATGCACAATTGGAAATCAATTTTATAGAGGTGTTAAATTATAATGAAACAAAATGACCAGAAAAAGATTTTAGGAGAAGAAAGAAGACAGTTCATCTTACAATGGCTCCTTGCTGCTAACGAACCGTTATCCGGGAGTGAATTATCTAAGAAAACAAATGTCAGCAGGCAAGTCATCGTACAAGATATTTCCTTACTAAAAGCGCGAAACGAACCAATTATCGCAACTGCACAAGGATATTTATATTTAAAACCACAAGCAAAGAAAAATACATTTGAACGTGTTATCGTCTGCCAGCATAAACCAGATGAAGTACGCCAAGAATTAACATTGCTAGTCGACCACGGTGTTACAATTAAGGATGTAAAAGTAGAACATCCTGTATACGGCGACATAACAGCTTCTATTATGGTGAGCAATCGTTTTGATGTTGAACAATATTTGCAAAAAATTGAAGATACAAATGCTTCCTATCTATCTCAATTAACAGATGGCATCCACTTACATACAATTGAAGCAGATTCCACAGAAAAATTAAACGCTGCTTGTGATGCGCTAGATCGCGCTGGATTTCTTGTTTATTAAAATAAAAGCACAGAGAGTTTCATTCTTCTCTGTGCTTTTATTTATGAAATGATATAATATTGAAATCAATTGGTAAAGGAGAGATGATATGGGAATCAAACTCGTTCACTTTAGCATTGGCAAACCAAAACAAATGCAATATGGAGAAAATAAAGAAATGACAACAGGCATCTGTAAAGAGCTTACAGAAGAAGCCTTTCTATCAAAAGACGGATTTCTTGGAGATGGTGTAGCTGACCTAAGGTTTCACGGCGGACCTGATCGCGCTGTTTGTGTCTATCCGTATGAACATTACGCGCTATGGGAACAAGAATTTCAAACAACACTCCCACCCTCTGCATTTGGCGAAAATATTACCGTAACAAATATGTTAGAACATGATATTTTCATCGGCGATACATATCAATTAGGTAAGGCTGTCATTCAAATTACACAAGGCCGGATACCGTGTAGTACTATCTCAAAAAGAGTTGGCATCCCCGGTATTTTACCGCGCATTGTAGAAACCGGTTATACCGGCTATTTATGCCGTGTTCTTCAAGAAGGCGTTGTTCGCAAAGACTCACAAATGAAACTACTAGAGCGCCATCCAAATCAAGTTTCTATTCTGTTTTCTAACGAAGTATATTTTCATAGACGGAAAGATACAGAGGCAATGGAGAAAATTATTGCTGTTCCAGAACTAGCAGAAGCTTGGCGCGAGCAATTAGTAGATCGCTTAGCAAAATTGAAATAAACCTCACTGCATATGCAATGAGGTTTATTTTTGTTTACAACCAATAAGACGAATAACTCCCCAGCACCGTCACAGAAAAACCAAGTGCCTCAAGCTCCATTGTTACTCCTGGCAACAACACATCATCATATGTCTTATCCACATCAATTAAGAAAAAGTAATTACCAAGTCCCGTTTTCATTGGACGAGATTCGATTTTCGATAAATTTAATTTTCTCCATGCGAAAGCTGATAATACTTGATAAAGTGCTCCTGCATAATCAGCAGGTAACGTTATCATAAGTGTCGTTTTCTCCCCGCGGTTCTCACCGTTTTTCGGTAATAGTGCCCGCTGTTTTTTATGTAACACGAGGAAACGCGTATGGTTATTTTTATGCGTATGAATATTACGCTGCACAATTGCTAAATCATACTTCTCTGCTGCCGCTTCATTTGCAATTGCAGCGATCCTTTCTTCCGGATGTTCTTTCACATATTGCGCCGCTGCACTTGTGGAAGTCATATCCCGAACCGTTACACCTTTTAATTCTTCATTTAAAAACCTATGACATTGCGCAATCGCATGCGGATGAGAATGAACTGCATATACTTCTTTCCACACCTCTTCATAATCTGGATGCACAAGTAAATGTTGCTGAATAGGCACTGTAATTTCTCCTACAATGAAGAGCGGCTGCTCATGCACAAGATAATCAACAGTAATATTAACAGAACCTTCAATCGCATTCTCTAACGGTACAACTGCAAAGTCTACATTTCCATTTGCTGCAGCATCCATGCAATCAGGAATCGTGCGATACGGCACATGCTCTGCCTCCGGAAAAAAACGACTCACCGCCATATTTGTAAATGTTGCTTCTGGTCCTAAATAGCCAACTCGAATCATCGTCTTTTCCCCTCTTTTTCGTTTTCTTACTGTTATACCATGAATATTTTTATTTTTCTATGTGAATTTTGAATATTTTAAAAAGGCTAGCGTTTGCTAGTCTATATGTTTCATATATTCTTTTTGAGCGAAGAAGAAATAGATAGCTGTTGCTGCACAATATATACCGATGATCTTTATACTTGTAAATAACACATTCATTTCCATTAAATTACTCAATGCATAGAAAGCAAATATACTATGCACTATACCGACCACAATAGGAATAAAAAATAAACTCCCCATTTGCCGTCTAACAATCCGTTTTATTTCTCCTTTCTCCATCCCTATTTTTATTAAAGACTGATACTCTTTACGATCCTGCTCAATATCTGAAAACCATTTAAAATATGTCATACTGCAAGTTGCTAAGAAAAAGAGAATACTAATAAATGATCCGATAAATAATAACACTGCTCCCCCTTCCTTAAATTGGATATATATACTGATCTTATTTCTCATCGAAGAAGAATAATCTGGAGACACTTTTCCCCTCACTTCTAACGCGAATTTTTTTTGCTCCTGCCAATTTGGAATATTATAACCATAATATACATATTTTTCATGATTAGGAATAACAATCTCCCATTGTTTAAACTGTTCATCCCGTACAACTAATAATTGATTATGGTGCCCAGCGCCATCTCCATTAAAAACCATATCTGATTTAGATTCATGCAATTTAATTTGATATGGTACTCCTAGCATTTGAAAATAGAATATTTCCTTGTTATACACATCCTGACCATCAAAAGCCATTGGGTTTATAAATGTGCCATAACCTTTTTTATTGTTTACCATGCTTTTTCCTTGCTTCTTTGCTTCTTTGTTATAATCCGTTTGTGAAATAACAGTAATCGGAAACAGACGTCCGTCATGTGTTGTAATAAATTTTCCTGGTAATCCGATAAACTGTACTTTCTCTACATTTTCATAACCATATTTTTCAAATAGTGCTAAGAGCTCATCGGGAGAAATCACCTCATGAGATTCTATTCCTTTTTCTGTATAGGAAATTTCATGAGGAAATGAAAACATAGCGCTTTTGGGAAGGTCAGAAAAATATGCATATGCAGTCCCTGTTGCTGTAATAACTGTTGCTGTCAAAATAGAAATGGAAAATAAAAACTTCGCATGATCTTTCAATTTATGCTCAAGGCTGCGAAGCACAAATAGATTTGGATATGTATAATAGATATTCTTCTGTTTTTGAAGTCCTTTCAAAACAAATAAACTGCCTTGAGTAAATAAAAAATAAGTTCCTATAATTACAGTACTAAGGATTGGATAAAAGTAGAGAAATAACTCTCCTAGCGTTACCTTTACCGCAAAGGTATATCCACATAAAAGTAAAATAATCCCTAAACCAAATCGCCATTTCCCTACTTTAAAAACTCTACGTCCTTTCCTCTTATCCAATAATAAATCAACAATTTCTAACCTCCGCACATTCCACAAACTAAATAGTGCTAAAGAAAAAAACAGAATTGAATATACAACAACGGTAATCAAGAATGGTTTTATTTGAAAGATGAAATAAATCCTATTCTCTAAATCTAAGAGTACACTTAATGTCATTAAAAATAAATTTGAAAATAACATCCCAATCCCAATCCCAATACAAGTTGATACCAAGCCCACTACAGCCTGTTCTAAGAATAGTAGAATTGAGATTCTAGCATTTGTAGATCCCATTAATTTAAGCAATCCTAATTCTTTCTTTCTCGCATCAAGAAAAGTAGCATTAGAACTTAACATAAACAGTGCCGAGAACATAAGAATAAGATAACTACACCCTTGTAAACCTGATCGAATTCCAATGTGGACATTACTGTGTGCAACTTCCGGATGATGAACAAAAGATGTATACATATAAAAAACTGCTATAGAAAAAGAGCTACTTAATAGAAATGCTTTATAACTCCGCCAATTCCCCCTTATATTTTGTATCGCTAGCTGCCTGACATTCATCTGCATTCCCCCTGTAACCTGTTACACACGTAAAAAGCTAGAGGTTTCCCTAGCTTTTTACGTGTTTTAAATATCCTCTTTGTGCAATCATAAAGTAAATTGCCGAAGCTACAATATATGCTCCAATAACAATCGCACCTGATTTCCATAAATCTAAATAAAGCATTTTCCCTAATGTATGAAGAGCAAATCCGCTATGCAATGTACCAATGAGAATTGGAATAAAGAAAATGACTCCCATTTGGCGAATAGCAATTTTATGAATTTCTTTATCTGTCATACCGATTCTCTTTAATGACTTAAATTGAATACGATCTTGTTCTTTATCATTAAACCATTTAAAGTATGTCATGCTGCAAGCAAAGAAGAAAAATAGTACTGCTACAAAGAAACCGATGAACATTGTAATTGCCCCTTGTTCCTTTATTGCTTTATAAGTAAGAACTGAATTATGGAAATTCTGTTGTTGTTCTTGTGCAATTTCTTTTTTCAAGTCTACTACAAGATTCTCTGTTCCTTTCCAGTCTCCAATATAATATCCGTAATATTTTGTCTTTTCTTCATCTGATACAACCTTTGCATATTTCACAAAGTCTTGATCATTAACAATAAGGTACCCTTCATCGTTAAAAACAGATTGTGAAATTGGATCATTTAGCTTAATAGACTGTTTTTGTCCGTTCAGCGTGAACTCAAATGGTTTTGTACGATCTAACTTCACAAAGTCATTCATCATATCAATTAAAACCATCGTTGCGCTTCCTGGTGCATTATGAACTTCCTCTTTCTTTTGCTTACGTGCTTCTGCATTATATTCTTTTTCTGAGATAATACCTAAAGGCATCTCATGATTGCCATTCAACCCCTCTATTTTCTGTGTTGCTGGAAGTTTTACATATGTTACTTTTCGTGCATCTTCAAACCCATGATTTTTCAATAACTCTTGCATTTTCTCTTCACTAATGATGTTATGTGTATTTACTCCCTTTTCCTCATATGAAATAGCATGCGGCGTACTAGCTACTGTTTTATAACTCATATCTTCAAAGAATACATACAGTGTACCAACCGCGGAAGAAACAACAGCTGTAATAATGGATATAACAAAGAGAAAACGAGCATTATCTTTCATTTTATAAATGAGATTACTAAGTACAAACATATTGGGATATGTATAAAAAGATTTTTTTCGTTTTTGTAACGCCTTTAATACAACAGTGCTACCTTGTGTAAATAGTAAGTACGTTCCTCCAATTGTCAGTCCTACAATCGGTAAAAATAGCATAACGAAATTCATAAGCGTAACTTGGAAACAAAGTACATACGCGACAATAATACATAATATCCCGACTACACATAGCCATGTAAATGCGAAAGGCTCTACTTTTTGTTTTCTTGCTTCTCTTAATAAATCAATAATTTGCAAACGACCGACCGTCCAAAGACCGAATAATGATAGGATGAAAAAGAGAACGAAGTATACACTAGCTGTAATCAGAACTGCTTTTCCATTCCATACAAGTGGAAGTGTTTTATCTACACCAAGTAATACACTTAAAGCTTGAAAGAAGAGCTTTGAACAAAGCATACCAAGAGCGATCCCTACTACAATTGCGATTACACCTAAAATCATTTGCTCTAGTATAATCATACGACCAAGCTGCGCTTTTGTTCCACCTATTAATGTTAATAAACCAAACTCCTTTTTTCTCGCTCGTAAAAACGTTGAGTTAGCATATAAAATAAATAGTGCTGAAAAGATGACAATGATATAGTTCATTGATTCTAGCCCTTTTGTAACCATCGTCTTCATGCTAATGTTTCCGCTCACTACATCTGGATGATAAATGAAGGAAGCGTACATGAAAAATACTAAGATTGATAAACAACTACTAATAAGAAAAGCTTTATAATTACGCCAATTTCCTTTTACATTATTAAGCGCGAGCTGGCGAAAGTTCATGATATTCCCCCCCTAACATCGCAAGTACATCTAAAATTTCTTGGAAAAAGGCTTGCTTTGTTTTTCCTTTATGAATTTCCGAGAAAATTTCTCCATCGCGTATAAAGAGAATACGTTCGCAATAACTAGCTGCTACTGGATCATGTGTTACCATGGCAATTGTTACTTTTTTCTGTTCATGTAAATCTTGCAGTGCGCCCATTAAAGATTTCGCAGACTTAGAATCTAAATTCCCAGTTGGCTCATCTGCTAAAATTAATGTCGGTTCATGAATAATTGCTCGTGCAGCTGCCGCACGTTGTTGTTGTCCACCCGATACTTCATATACTTTTTTATTCAAAATTCCTTCGATATTTAAAAACTTCGCAATTTCAAGTACTTTCGTATCAATTTCTTTTACAGGGCGCTTCGCCATAACTAATGGCAAAATAATATTTTCTTTAATCGATAACGTATCAAGTAAGTTAAAGTCTTGGAAGATGAACCCTAAATGTGTACGGCGAAATTCCGCTAGTTTTGTAGCACGCATTTGACTAATCTCTTCACCATTCACATAAACATGGCCTGAAGTTTGCTTATCAATTGTTGCTAATAAATTTAGAAGTGTTGTTTTCCCACTTCCTGAAGGACCCATAATACCTACAAATTCGCCTTCTTCAATTTTAAAATTTATATCGTGTAAAGCAGTCGTTGCCACTGATCCTTTTGATTGATACACCTTCGTTAAACCTTTTACTTCAAGAACACTCATTTCTAAATCCCCCTATGTGCTTTCTTCTTACATTTACTATAAGAAAAATAAGAAAAAGAAACGAGGGATTTTCCTTACAAAACCGTTTGTTATCTTACAATTTTGTCATTTTTCTCATCAATGCATGATATTCTTCATCTTTTGCAAATTGGAATGTAAATGTTGTACTTTCTCCTTCGGTTGATTGCACGTAAATTCCGTGATGAAGATTATCACAAATTTCCTTTGTAATATATAATCCCATTCCTGTTGCTTCTCTTGTTTTTCTTCCATTTGTTCCTGTAAAGAATGGTTCAAAAACTCGTTTGATGTCTTGCTTTGGAATACCAATTCCAGTATCACAAATATGTAATAAAACTGTCTGTTCCTTCTCCTCTATTTGAAACTGAATTTCTTTCTTATCCATTTGCGAGATTTTTGTGTATTTAATTGCATTCATAACAATTTGATTGATTGCAATACTAATCCATTTTCGATCGGAAGCGATCGTACACGTTTCTTCTTCAAACATTACTTTCGGATATACAGAAGATTGAATGAAAGATTTTCGATTTTGGTTAATAACCTCTCGAACAACCTCTAGTACATTTACTACCTCCACTTTGTAATCTTTTGCAAACTGTTCTAACCTTGCCATATGTAACGCTAAATCTAAACCATGTAAAATACGATTATTTTCTTCACGAATACTTTCAACCGTTTCTCTTGCTTCGCGATGCGCTTTACCAAATTTCTGCAACAGTAATTCAATCACTGAAACTGGTGTTTTCATTTGGTGAATCCATTGGTTCATAAAGATCATTTGCTGTTGATCTTTCGCATGCTGCTGGTGAACCTCATTCATATATTGCTGTCTAAGCAAAATGAATGCTTCTACAATCATTTCTTGTTCAGCCGTATAGGAAGCATCAATTAATAAAGAGTCATGTAACGTATGTCCTCCAGCAATGTATTGTTCGATTCTGTTTAAAAACACGCTGCGTTTTCGATAATCATAAATCAGGTATATAATAAATACGATAGTCGCTAGTAAAAGGCCGTACAACCATGTACTCCACTGTATCGATCGTTTCTCTAAAAGTCCTTGTAGTTGTAATACAAGTCCAAATAAGCAAAGGCTCACAATATATGAAACAATTAAAGGAAAACGATCAATGAGGTAACCCTTAAGCTTCATGCCCATCTCCCCACTCTGTAAGAAGTGCGTAACCGTATCCCCGCTTTGTTACGATTGCATTTACAATCCCAAGCTCCTCTAGCTTCTTTCGGACACGCTTTACGTTCACTGTTAATGTATTATCATCAACGAATGCTAGTTCATCCCATAATGCCTCTAAGAGCTCCTCACGCGTTACATATTGATTTGCCTGCTTCATTAAACACTCTAATAAATAAAATTCATTTTTTGTGAGCTCTATTTGTTTCCCTTGCCACTCAACTGTATGTTGTGATGGAAATAGCAGCAATCCCCTCACACCAAAGCAATCGCTTTCTGCCGATGAAGCATACTCACCGTATCCACGACGCAAGGCGCTTTTTACTTTCGCCATAACAATATCTAAATGGAATGGCTTTGCAATATAATCGTCACCACCGTTTTCAATTGCCATGACCTGATCCATTTCTCCGGTTCGTGCAGAGACAAAAATGATTGGTGCATTAGATACAGTTCGAATTTGACGACACCAGTAAAAACCATCAAAGTACGGGAGATTAATATCGAGTAAAACTAAATGTGGATTCACTTTCACAAATTCATCTTTTATATGGCGTAAATCTGCCACTCGAAATGATTGATAGCCATACTTCTCTAAATGTTCTTCTAGTATCCCAGCAATCTTTTCGTCATCTTCTACAATTAATATTTTATACATATACTCCCTCTCCCTTGTTTCTTACTACGGAGTGACTATTTCTTTCATTCTTCTGAATTTAAAAATGAATATCTATTTTGATTTTCCAACGTATAAGTCATGGCTATGAAAAACAAAAGATGACCTCTACTTGCTTTCTCCTTTTGTTTTAACTTGGCATGGGGCTCAAAAAGGATCTGACCGTTTCTACGCTCGACCAGATCCTCTCTCCCACCTAAAGATTAGACTTTCTAACGGTTTTTCAATCTGTATTTCTATCGCTTTGACTTCTAACATACAAATTGCGGCCTTGAAAACAAGAGGAAATCCCCACTCTTTTTCTCCCTCTGTTCTCACATGGCATGGGGCTCAAAAAGGATCTGACCGTTTCTACGCTCGACCAGATCCTCTCTCCCACCTAAAAATTAAGCTTTCTATCGGTTTTCCAATCTGTATTTCTATCGCTTTATTTACACTCCTTTCTCGATTATAAAAAAGACTGCCGTATTTTGGCAGTCTTAATCGATAAATTCGAATTGATATTCAAGAATTTTTACAATGTCACCATCTTTTGCACCGCGTGCACGAAGAGCTTCATCAATACCCATTCCGCGCATTTGACGAGCGAAACGACGTACAGATTCATCACGTGAGAAGTCTGTCATCTTGAATGTTTTCTCAATATCATAACCAGAAATGACAAATGTACCGTCACTTTCGCGTGTAATTTCAAACTTAGATCCTTCAGATTCAAATTTGTACATTACACTCGCTTCAGATTCGTCTACAACATCATGTACTGGGAATTCTGGTGTTGTTTCCACTAAGTTTGCTACTTCAAATAATAGATCACGAACACCTTGTTTTGTTACGGCAGAGATTGGGAAGATTTGAACTTCGTCTCCTACTTTCTCTTTAAATGCTTGTAAGTTTTCCTCTGCATCTGGCATATCCATTTTGTTTGCAACAACAACTTGTGGACGCTCTGTTAAACGCAGATTGTACTCTTTTAATTCAGCATTGATTGTAACATAATCCTCATATGGATCACGGCCTTCTAAACCAGACATATCAATAACATGCACGATAACACGTGTACGTTCGATATGACGTAAGAATTGGTGTCCAAGTCCAACGCCCGCATGTGCTCCTTCGATTAATCCAGGAAGGTCAGCCATAACGAAGCTGCGGTTATCACCAGTTTCAACAACACCAAGGTTTGGAACGATTGTTGTAAAGTGATATTCTGCAATTTTCGGACGTGCTGATGATACAACGGATAATAATGTTGATTTACCTACGCTTGGGAATCCAACAAGTCCAACATCCGCTAATACTTTTAATTCTAAGATTACATCACGTTCTTGACCTGGTTCCCCGTTCTCAGCGATTTCTGGTGCTGGGTTCGTCGGTGTTGCAAAACGTGAGTTACCACGGCCACCACGACCACCTCTTGCAATAACAGCTGATTGCTCATGCGTTACTAAATCCGCAAGAATTTGACCAGTTTCCTCATCTTTTACAACTGTTCCTGGTGGAACCTTTACGATTAAATCGTCAGCTTTACGGCCATGTTGCCCTTTGCTCATCCCGTGTTGACCGCGATCAGCTTTGAAATGACGTTGGTAGCGGAAGTCCATTAATGTACGTAAGCCTTCGTCAACAACGAAAACAACATCTGCACCTTTACCGCCATCGCCACCTGCTGGGCCACCTTTTGGAACATACTTCTCACGACGATACGCAACCATTCCGTTTCCACCGTCGCCGCCTTTTACATATATCTTGACCTGATCTACAAACATTATTTCACCACACTTTTTTCGATTGGTTGTAATATAACCGAGATTTCATCATCTCGCACTGTATAAGAAATGAAATACGATTCATTGTTTTGGTTTGTAAGCCACGTTTGTAGTTCTTCTACATTCGTTAGCTTGCCACGAAAATCAAAAAAGAAACGAGCATTCTCCGCGTCACATTCAATTGTGATACAAACATAATTTTCAACATAAACGTCTAAACTATGCTGAAGCATTGAGAAAAATTCATTCGTCCACGTACACACTTCTTCATCGTAATGAGATAAGTTATGTAATTTCCCTAATACTTCGTACTCCAATAAGCACGGCTGCTGTTTCCAATTATATGTTAAAATCCATTCTGAAAATAAAGGCATCGATAGCCCCATCAGATTGGATTCTTGTCTCGCTTCTTGGACAAAACGATCGATGAGCCCATGAATCTCTTCCACTCTTCCAAGGGAGAGGTTTCCTTTAATCATCTGCATACGATTGAGCCAATCATGCCTAGAATGGCTCAACGCATCTATAATTGTCCATTTTTTATTCATCCAGATACTCCTTAATATAGAAAAACTCTAACCTGCACTCAGGTTAGAGTTTTCCGTGAGTTTCTTATGCTTCTTGAGCAACAGGATATACGCTCACTTGTTTGCGGTCACGGCCAAGACGCTCGAAGCGTACTACGCCGTCAACTTTCGCGTATAAAGTGTCATCGCCACCACGACCAACGTTAACACCTGGATAAATTTTTGTACCGCGTTGACGGTAAAGAATTGAACCACCTGAAACCGTTTGACCATCTGCGCGTTTAGCACCAAGACGTTTTGACTGAGAGTCACGACCGTTCTTTGTACTACCTACACCTTTCTTAGATGCGAAAAACTGAAGATCTAATCTTAACATACGTTACACCTCCTGCATTTTTTCTATTAAACGGATATACTTTCCGTAATCAAGTTCAATCGTCTTAAGCGAAACAACCAATCCTTCTAAAAGCGTTTGAGCTTTCTCTGCTGTATGAGCATCTAAATCATTAGGCAACTCATACGTTAAGAATCCACCATCACTTCCGAGCTCAATAGTTGCTTGCACATTACAAAGTACTTCCACTGCATTTATAGATCCAAACACGACCGCAGTTGTTCCAGCACAGACAAGGTCTTGTCCATGTGGCGCATAATCGGCGTGCCCAGTCATTTTAAATGATTGGATACTTCCTAATTTCGTGCGACTTATCGTAATTTTAATCATCTTAACCAGAATTAAGCGTTGATTGCTTCAATCACTAGCTTAGTGTAAGGTTGACGATGACCTTGTTTCTTACGATTGTTCTTTTTCGCTTTGTATTTGAAAACGATGATTTTCTTAGCGCGACCTTGTTTTTCAACTTTCGCAGTAACTGTTGCACCTTCTACAACTGGGCTACCAACTTTCACGTTTTCGCCACCAACGAAAAGAACTTTGTCAAAAGTAACAGTTTCACCAGCTTCAGCATCTAATTTTTCAATGTAGATTTCTTGACCAGCTTCAACTTTAATTTGTTTTCCACCTGTTTCGATAATTGCGTACATACTTGCACCTCCTCATAATTACTAAGACTCGCCAAAACGAGGTAGACATAAAATGCCTTTTTGGAACCTGTCTTGTGCGGTTGTAGCATATAGCAGTTTAGGTGCTATAAACTATAACATAAAGATGTTATCACGAAACGTTGACTATTGTCAATAAATGTTCTGCTAACTATTTTTACGCAGCATCATTTCTTGCCTCGTTCCAAATCGAATAATTGCATATTTCTCAGCTTCTTCATCTGTGAAATAAACTTGGAACGGTATATTTTTTTGCAATTCTTTTTGTAAAAATATTTTTTGTACTTCTTTTGAAGCTGCAATTAATACCGCCTCGTCCTCCGAACTACTATATGTAACAAGTTCTCTTTCTAGCTCGTATGCAATTGATTCATGAGACATTACATATCCTGTCGCCTGGCACGCTGAGCAAGCGTCTAATAATACATCACGGAGCGAGTGTTTTTTTCGCTTACGTGTCATTTCTAAAATACCGAGCTCTGTAAATCTAAGAACACGTGTATATGTACGATCCCTTTGTAATGAGGAAATGAGCCTCTCTCTTACTTTTTCTTTATTTTCTTCTTTTTTCATATTAATGAAGTCAATTAAAATCATACCACCAATATCACGTAGTCTTAATTGACGAGCAATTTCTTCCGCAGCTATTTCATTCGTCCGTAATACCGTATCTTGCAAATTCTGCTTTCCAGTAAATTTACCGGTGTTCACATCAATTACCGTCATTGTCTCCATTTGCTCAATAATTAAATAAGAACCGTTTGATAACCACACTATTTTTTGCAGTGCTTTTTCAATCTCACGCTCCACACCATAGTGAATGAACATAGAAGTTGTTTCATTGTAAAACGAAACCTTTTCTTTTCCTACTTTATCTTGCAATTCCGGTACTATACTGCGTGTATCTACAATTACTTTTTCAATTGTTTCAATCGGATTTTCTTTAAATACACGATCTAAAAAGGTTGCTGGACGATGGAGTAATAACGGTGCCTTTCCATGCTCTTCTTTTCTTTTTAATTCTTTATACAGATCTTGAAAATGTTGCATTTCAATCTGCACTTCATCAATTGCACCTTTGTCACAAGCTGAACGGAAAATATATCCTCCGGTTCCCTCTACTTGAATTTCAAGCAATTGTTGCCGTTTTTTATTATTTTTTATTTTCCGGGAAACAGCGCGCATTTCATCATAAGGCATATAAACGACATATTTCCCGGTAAATTCTACATTCGCTGTTAATTTTGGCCCTTTTGTATCAATCGCTTCTTTTACCACTTGCACGAGCAATGCCTGTCCTTCGTGTACTCGATATGTTGATGGAACATCATCATATGAAAGATAGGCATGTTTTTCTAAACCGATATTTACAAACGCTGCATTCATCCCAGCAATCGTTCGTACGACACGTCCCACATAAATATGCCCAACAATCTCTTGCTCTTGATTTCGTTGCCATAAAAGCTCAACAATCTTTTGTTTTTCTTCTACAGCAACCCGTTTTTCCGAACCAGTATAGTTGATGTATAACGTCTTCAAAATACTTTCCTCACTTTTTCATTTTCTTTTCCTCTTACAATATAAAAGGTTAGTGTCCTCGTCAACACTAACCGATTAACTCTTCCACAGATGAAGTAGTTCGTTTTTCGGTAAAATAAGCATAAAGCAATTCGTTTTCGTCTAATGTATAATGCTCTTTATATTTACCATGAACGATAATCGAGTGCTTATACCCTCTCCGAAACTTTGTGAAAATCGTGTATAATCGATCCTCAGTTCGCACTTCAATTGGAGCAATCTTTTCAATATCTCGCTTGTTTCCATAATAACGTTCTAGTAAAAAACGCATAAACGCATAGCGCCGTTGCTTCCATTCTTGATATAAAGAAATAGCTAAAAACAGAAGCAGCACCCACATCATAATACTATTACTATTCCAAAACAGTTGCCAACCTAATATTACACTAAAAAAAACACATGATATTTTCATCATTTTCTCATGCGCTTGTAAATAAGGAAATTGATGTGATAAAACATTAAACAATACTTTTCCACCATCTAGTGGCCAAATTGGTAGTAAATTAAACCCTAGAATCATTAAATTGTTCCATACAAAGAAATGATAAAGTTCCTCACTAAACCATCCTGCCCTAGCCAAAACATAAGCTAGCCCAATCATCCATACATGTTGAATAGGTCCTGCTATTACAACGATTAATTCTTCCTTTAACGACTTATTCCCATGTTCCTCAAGCTCTGCCACCCCGCCAAACGGCAAAAGTTGTATTTGCTTGATTCTCCATTTATAATGAGCAGCTGCGAAGGCGTGCCCAAGCTCATGAATCAAAACGATACAAAATAAAAGTAGTAATTCTTTAAAACGCGCCGTAAAAATCCCAATAGCTATAATTCCCCAAAACAGTGGATGCACTGTAATTTTTGACAATACTTCACTATATTTATTCAAATGAAATCACCTGAATCGGATCGATAAATTTTTCATTCTTTTTAATTGCAAAATAGAACTTGCCATTCTTGTTATCCGCATTGGTCCCAACTGTTCCAACCTTTTGTTTCTTTTCAACATAATCATATAATTTTACAGATGCCTCACCTAAATTTCCATACCATGACTCCGTACCATCTGCATGCTGGATCTCAACTATATTCCCAAACCCCTCTTTCTTACCAGCGAAAATAACAACCCCTTCATTTACCGATTCAACAGTTGTATTCGCGGCTGTTTGTACAAATACACCTTGGCCATCTTTTTGAAAACTTTGCATAACTTTCCCTGAAGCCGGAACTGCATAATCTTTTTGCTGTATGCCTTGCTTCTTTTCATTTGCAGGTAGAAAAGCGAGCGGTTTTCCAAATTGATTTTCGTACCACTTGGATACACTAGCAAACTGAAATTCCTCTTGCATAACTTGTTTTACAACCGTTCTTGCTCCATCAAAAGAAGCTGGTGCATTTTTAAATAAAATGGCTACCGAGAGAACGAGAATCGCCGCTAATAAAAATTTAAATAAAAATACTTCCTTTCGAAAAAGAGGATGCACCTCTTTTTCACCTTCTTCAATGAACATCGTTTCTCCATCAAAGTTTCCTTCAGAAAAATACTGTTCTTCCTCGAGTCTCTCTTGTTCTTCTTTTCTCTTTGCAATCCGTTTTTTAATCTCTTCTACACGTCTATTCTTCATCCTGTCCCCTTCCTTTTGCCACCTCTTCTTGCAAGAGGCAAGTAAAGTGAAACTATCTTCCCTACTGATTATTTCCCCCGCAAATAGCAAGGAAAATAAAAGTTCTCTATTTTCCAAACTTTATACAGTTTGTACATATGTATGAACCCTAAGAGGAAGATATTCATGAGAATAAAAAAGAAAGCACCTCGCATACATGCGAAGTGCTTTTAACGAATTCCAAAGAAATTTTTCATCTTTGTAAAAACAGATACTTTTTCTTGCCCAAACGCTTGTAAAGGGACAGATTCACCTAGCAAACGTCTTGCAATATTCCGATAAGCTAATGATGCTTTTCCATTCGGCTGCAATGCTACAGGTTCACCTGTATTTGTAGCACGAATAACTTCATCATCATCCTCGACAACTCCGAGCAACTCAATCGAAAGTGTACGTACAATTTCATCTACATCTAGCATATCTTGCTCATGTAGCATATGGCTACGCACACGGTTAATAACAAGTTTTGGTGGTTCGATATCTTCTTTTTCTAAAAGCCCAATAATACGGTCTGCATCACGCATAGAAGATACTTCAGGCGTCGTTACAACAATTGCTTTATCCGCACCTGCCACCGCGTTTTTGAATCCCTGCTCAATACCAGCAGGACAATCAATTAATATGTAATCATAATCATAATCTTGACGTAATAGTTGTATTAACTCATCCATTTGTTCAGGTGTTACCGCTGACTTATCGCTCGTTTGTGCTGCAGGTAATAAATAAAGTTCATCAAAGCGCTTATCTTTTATAAGAGCCTGAGGTAAACGACAACGACCTTCGACGACATCAACAAGATCAAATACAATACGATTTTCTAGCCCCATTACTACGTCTAAGTTTCTTAGACCAATATCCGTATCAATTAAACATACTTTTTTCCCGGATAATGCTAAGGCTGTACCAATGTTTGCAGACGTTGTAGTCTTTCCTACCCCGCCTTTTCCAGATGTAATTACTATTGCCTCTCCCACAGCTATACAATTCCCCTTTCTAACTTTGTTAAATTAGGTCTAAGATGAGTGAGAAGTTGCAGGCGATCGACAACAATGTGATTGTTCTCATCAATATACGCACATTCCGCCGCCTCTGCTCCGTCTTCTTTCTCTTCCGGAGCCCGCATTGTCACATCACTAATTCGAAGTTGCATTGGATTCATAACAGATGCTGCAATGACAGCATCTGTATCCCCATAATATCCAGCATGCGCAATTCCTCGTAATGATCCAACGACAAAAATATTTCCCCCAGCGATAACCGTTCCGCCTGGATTGACATCTCCAATTAACAATAGATTTCCTTTTACATGCAATATTTGACCTGAGCGAACAATTTTGGAAACAGGGACAATTTCTGTTTCTTCTTTCCACGCTATTGCTTCAGCTTTTGTTATGACATCACTCTCAATGGAATCCACAACAAGATTTTTTTTATTACGAATCAAAGTGCGAATTTCTTCTTGCTGTACATCTGTCAAATAGCGATTACCAACCTTAACATGTACTTCGATTAATGAACGTCCATCACCATCGTAATAGTGAGTGGAAAGCTTTTCGTCCAGTTCTTGCAGTAATTCAGAGAATGAACAGCAATCATCTAAATGTAATGTCAGTCCATCTTTTGTCCCTTTTATCGTTATATTTTGTTGCTTTTTTTCTTCCACTAAAGTTCACCCCAACGATTCAATTCGACATAAAATTAGAAAATCCTTTTTTCTTTTTCTTCCATCGCTTTTGAAAGACGCACAAGATATCGTCTCAGTGGGAAACAAACTAGTAATAAGAAAATTCCATTTAACAATAAAGTAGCAAGGAGACGATCTGAGAAAAAGATATGCGCCGGTACATGAATACGTCCTAGTAGCGTTAAAAATCCATATACATAATACTCTAAGGCTGCAATTCCCGTTAATACGATAAAAGAAACAATAAATAAATTCAATTGCAATACTCTCATCGTACTATACACAAGATACGCCAAAATTGGATAAGCAAATATATATACACCAACAAGTTCTGTATATACAGTATCAAATAAAAAACCAAATAATAGCCCATAGTAAATACCTTGTAAAGGACTAAAATAAACGGTAATAAAACATAGCACAATCATAAAGAAATGCGGAGCTGCAATACTGTCTTTCCAAAACAATGCTGTTGGAACTACAGTAGAAAACATATTTTCGAATAAAAACACAAAAAGAAGCAGCAGAGGAAGAATTGCTCTTTTCAAAATAGCCATATCTTCTCCCCCTTACTGTTCTAACGCTGCTGAGGGCATAACTCTTTTTGTAACCATAATATGGTCTACATCATTTAAATCCGCAGCAGGTTTTACGTAAGCTGTTTGTGTTAATCCATATTCATCTGGTGCAACATCTACAATTTTCCCAATTACTAACCCTTTCGGGAAAATATCACTTAATCCTGATGTTACAACCGTTTGATCTTTTTCTACTTTTACATCAGATGGAATCTTTGTGAAAACAAGAGATTGTTTTTCCTTGTCGTATCCTTCAATCAATCCAAAAATACGCTCTTGCCCTTCTACTACAGCAGAAATACGATTTGTTCGATTCAGTGAACTCAATAATTCTACAGTTGATGTAAATTGAGACACACTTTTCACTCGTCCGACTAACCCTTTTGAAGTCATAACAGCCATATCCTTCTGGATTCCTTGCTGTGCACCTCTATCAATTCCGATTAAGTCATACCACTTGTCCGGATTGCGTGCAATCACTGTAGCTTGGATTGGCTTATAGTCACGAAGAGAATCTTTTTTATCAATCGTTTCACGAAGCTTCGCATTATCTTTTTCCAAATCTTTTACTTTCACGGATAATTCCGCATACTTATCTAATTTTTCTTTTAATGTTTTATTTTCTTCATACGTGCGCTTTACATCTTCTACGTTCTCAAAGAACCCGGCAACATAATTCGCTGGCTTTTGGAATACACGTTCTACAACACCGACAGTATCTTTTACAAACTGCTCTGGCCATGTTAGATTTTTCCGTTCTTTCAGTGAGATTCCAATCAATGCCACGAGAAGAATAATACTAACTAGCAAAACAATTAATCTTTTGTTTAAGAAAAACTGTGGCACGTTCACACCCTCTTAATTTCATTGATTTTTATTTTGGAATATTATCGAGCAGTTTTGAAAAGGTCGATATTATCTAAAGCTTTACCTGTTCCAATTGCTACACAGTCAAGTGGATTTTCTGCAACAAGAACTGGCATTTTCGTTTCTTCACTAATTACTTTGTCCAAGTTGCGAAGTAATGCACCGCCTCCTGTTAATACAATTCCACGGTCCATAATATCCGCTGCTAATTCAGGTGGCGTTTTTTCTAATGTGTTTTTCACTGATTCTACAATTGCATCTACTGTATCTTTTAACGCATCTGCAATCTCTTCTGGCTTGATTAATACTGTTTTTGGTAAACCACTTACTAAATCACGGCCACGAATTTCCATTGGCTCAATACCTTCTGGCTCGCCTGCAGAACCGATTTCTAATTTTAATGCTTCTGCTGTTCTTTCACCGATCATTAAGTTGTAGCTTTTCTTAATGTATTGAATGATTGAATCGTCCATATCATCACCAGCAACACGAACAGATTGACTTGTTACAATCCCGCCTAAAGAAATGATCGCAACTTCTGTTGTTCCGCCGCCAATATCAACAACCATACTACCAGTTGGTTCCCAAACAGGTAAGTTTGCACCGATTGCTGCTGCAAATGGTTCTTCAATTGGATATGCATCACGCGCACCTGCTTGGCGAGTTGCATCGATTACTGCACGTCTTTCTACAGCAGTAATACCAGATGGCACACATACCATTACATATGGCTTACGAGAGAAAAATCCATTTGATTTTTGCGCTTGTTGAATATAGTATTTCATCATTGTCGCTGTTGTTTCATAATCAGCGATTACACCATCTTTCATAGGGCGAAGAGCCACTACGTTTCCTGGTGTACGACCAATCATTTGTTTTGCATCGCTACCAACTGCAACGATTTGTTTCGAATCAGTTTGCAATGCTACAACTGAAGGTTCACGTAAAACTACACCTTTTCCTTTCACGTATACAAGCGTGTTTGCTGTTCCTAAATCAATTCCA
The DNA here is from genome assembly GCF_000374885.1 of Bacillus sp. 105MF. Classification (NCBI taxonomy): domain Bacteria; kingdom Bacillati; phylum Bacillota; class Bacilli; order Caryophanales; family Bacillaceae; genus Bacillus; species Bacillus sp. 105MF. The sequence goes on from NZ_KB895566.1 coordinate 25,741, forward strand.
AGATCACGAGTAAAACCACCAAATCCAAACATATCATCTATCTTCCTTTCTCATTTTCACGGACTCATTTTCTTACTTTATATTTATAATAAAACAGTACGTTTTTATATTTTCTATCCTTTATTGTAAGCGAATGCCTACAAAAAACTCATAAATCACATTATAAAACAAAATAAGTAAAAAGAATAGTCTTAAATATGACCTTTTTCTTTTAAACTCACGAATTTATGGTCGCCTATAATAATGTGATCAAGGACTTCAACCCCAATGATCCTTCCACATTCTACCAATCGTTTTGTCACTTCAATATCTTCCCGACTCGGCGTAGGATCTCCTGAAGGGTGGTTATGCAGACATATAATAGAGGCTGCTGCGCGACGAAAAGCTTCTTTGAAAACCTCGCGAGGATGCACAATTGAGGCATTTAAATTCCCAATAAACACAGTCTGCCGATGCATAACTTGATTTTTCGTATTCAAGTATAAACAGACAAAGTGCTCTTGTTGTAAAAAACGCATCTCTTCCATCATATAACTAGCGCAATCTTCTGGACTCCGAATACTATATCGATTTTGGTACTCTAAACGCACCATCCTTCTCCCTAGTTCAAAAGCAGCGATTAACTGAGAGGCCTTTGCTATTCCTACACCATGAATACTCGTCATCTCTTCTATTGTAGCATCTTTTAACATTCGTAATCCGTCAAAATGATATAAAATTTGATCCGCTAATGTTAGAACTGATTCTTCTTTAGAACCAGTTCTAAGTAGCACTGCGAGAAGTTCCCGATTCGATAAACTGCTTGCTCCTTCTACTAATAAACGCTCCCGTGGTTGTTCTTCTTTCAAAACATCACGAATACCGTTCATATTTTCACTCCTTTTTCAATTTTTCGCAAAGAAAACCCCATGCAATTTTACGCATGGGATGCATCATTATCGAACTGTTTTAATTCACGAACAAGTCGTGCAATTGGTAATCCCACTACACTGTAGTAATCTCCCTGAATATGTTGAACAAAGATAGAACCTTTTCCTTGAATACCGTAACTTCCAGCCTTATCAAGTGGTTCTTTCGTCGCAATATACGCATCAATCTCTTCTTCTGTTAACTCCCAAAACGTAACTTCTGTACGTTCGTAGAAAGTTACTGTTTTTTCTTTTGAAATGAGCGCAACGCCTGTATATACTTCATGTGTTTTTCCTGATAATAGCTGCAGTATTTCTTTCGCTTCCGCTTCATCTTTAGGCTTTCCAAGAATACGCGATTCATATGTAACAATTGTATCTGCACCTAATACCACACTATCTTCGTGATTTTCTACTACAGCAGACGCTTTTTGCAAAGCAAGTGACATCACAATATCAGCGGGCGATGAATACGCACCGATTGTTTCTTCTATTTCACTCACAACAATTTCAAATGGTACACCCGCTAGTTCAAGTAATTCCTTCCGGCGCGGCGACCCAGATGCTAAAATAAGTTTTTTCATATATGCTCCTTTCTTACATAAAGCAGAAAAATATAGCTTGATCGTATCAAACAAATACCTTTCCTACAAATTGCAAAAACATCATTTTCTTTTTAAGAAATGATGTTTTCTCACTATAAGGTGAAAACATTTCTATAGCTATATAATTCAAAAGAAAAGAAAGAAGTATGCATACTTCTTTCCTCTTATTCCATTATCCTACTCTTTGGCTTTTTGCGAAACCACTTTTTCATAAGAAAGCAAACCATCAATGATAACTTGATTCAATTTAGCTACTGCTTCTTTATCAGTCTTTCCTTCTTTTATTGTTTGCACAGCTACTGATGCATACGTATATACTTTTTTTACATCCTCACGCTTAATTGATTTCCCCTCTTTTTCAATTGCCTTCCATTCCTTTTCAATCGCTTCTATTTCTTTTGAATTACTTTTACTTCCAGGTTGTATACTAGTCGCGTATTTTACAAAATGGACGTATAAGAGTTGCAACTTACTTAACAATGGACCAGATTCTTTATCGCTTTTCAGCAATGCCCGATCTGTAATTTCCCATTTCTTTTTCAAAACTGATACGCCATCTTTCTTATATTGTCCGATTAATTTATCTAGCGATTGCTCATCACTTGCAATTCCAACTACAAGTGAATACTTATCATCAGTCGGTTTAATCGCTGCTATGCTCCCATTGTCTTTCCATTCCTGAGTAGCTGCCTGTCCTTTTTCTTCAGAAGAATAGAGACCTCCCTGAACGAAATATAAAGTGATTGGTTCTAAAGCAGCTGTATTCTCCACCTTTTGTTTTTCTTCTTTTTTCTCTCCAGCTGTTACTTCTTTTTGCTCTGCTCCATTATTCTTTTCTCCACTTGTTATCGTAGCTTCCCGAACTGTACCTTGTCCCGTTAACAAGTGAAGCATTCCCATCCCTAACACTGTGCCAATGATAACCGCAGTAGCAACTGTAAAAACAAGCACATTATTCCATTTCTTTCGGTGCTGCCGGATAGATGGTAACTTGTTTTTTTGAAAGGGCACTACATTTTGCGACGTTTCACTATCAACTACCATCCAATCAAATTCTTCCTTTTCTTTCTGCTTTTCTTCATACTTTGCTTCCGTTCCGTTTACTTTAACCGAGATTGTTCGTGATTGCTTGTCCATACCCTCACACCTCACCTCTTATCATTGTCCGCATCATATCATATTCACTTCACAAAAAAACGAGATATCTGTCGGAGGGATTCGTCAAATTTTCCCATATAGTTATCTTATCCCGCATTAATAGGCAGTAATATCCCCTACCTCAAAATTGCGGATCAAAATTATGAAGGTTGCTAGGGGATAAACTGCCCCTAAAAGCCCGATTGGTGAAGGCTAACCATCAGTGGGAAATAAAAAAACCTCCACTGATGGAAGTTTCACTTTATATGTATGTATTTGACTTCATTTGTAGAACAAAAAACTAGGGCAGCAAGTTGCTGTCCTAGTTTTTTTCACGAATGTATTTTCTAACTTCTGAAATAAAGTAAAGAGAGCCTGTTATGATGAAAACATCATTTTCTTGGAGGTTGTTCATTTTCGCATCAATAGCTTCTTTCCAATTCTCAAAAACTTGTTTTGTTTCCTTACGTGAGTAAGCTGCAAGCTCCTCAGCAGAAATCGCACGATCAAATGTGAATGTTGTAAAAGTCATTTCATCTGCAATTGTTTCTAATTGCCCTACCATATTGTCTAGCTGTTTATCACCTAAAGCGGTAAATAAAACAAGGATGTTTTTATCGTTATAATGATCCTTTACTGTTTTCACAAGGCTTGCAATTCCTTCTGGATTATGAGCGCCATCTATAATTACGTCCGGATTGCTTTGCAGTCGTTCAAATCGGCCAATCCAATATGCTTCACTTAATCCTACGCCAATATGCTCTTCCTCCATTAAGAATGATAGGTATGTTTTAAGATACATAATCCCCATCAACGCCAATGCTGCATTTCCGACTTGATGACTTCCTTTCATCGAAATCTGAACTTCCTCAAATGAAGCAAACGGGCAAGAAAAATCAAAATGCTCTCCATCTTCATCGGAACGCCGATGAACAGCTGTAAATTGCTTTCCAAACTCATATAGATTTGCATTCTTTTCCTGAGCAACCTTTTGGATAACCTCAAGTGCTTCTTCATCCTGCACACCAGTAATAACAGGAACTCCTGATTTAATAATTCCTGCTTTTTCGTACGTAATTTCAGCTAATGTATTCCCTAAAATATGCATATGATCATGGCCGATATTTGTAATCATTGTAAGAACTGGATGAACTACATTTGTAGAATCAAAACGACCACCAAGCCCTGTTTCAAACAAGACGATGTCACAGAAGTTTATTTTACCAAAATAGCAGATTGCCATTACTGTAATAATTTCAAACTCCGTTGCTTCTCCTAAATCTGTTTCATCTAATTTTTCAACAACCGGTTTTACCATATTTACAAGCACAGTAATTTCTTTATCTGCAATCGGTGTACCGTTAACACTAATTCGCTCATTAAATGTTTCAATGTATGGAGACGTAAATGTACCAACTTTATATTTTCCCGCCTCTAGCATATAACGCATATATGTTAAAGTTGAACCTTTTCCATTTGTTCCTGCAAGATGAACGCATTTTATGTGACGCTCAGGATTTCCAAGCTCCCCTAGCATCCACTGCATTCTCTCTAATCCTGGTTTAATTCCAAACTTTAATCGGCTATGAATCCAATCTATCGCTTCTTCGTATGTATGTACCACGCTTGCCATTCCCCTTTCAAATCAATAAAAAAGAACTAAAACAAAGAATTATCCTAGCTCTATTATACGCAAATAAAAGAGACTCACCAATATGGCGAGTCTCTTTCGAATGACTTTATTTTTGAAGATCAGCTAGACGTTGACGAACTGCTTCGCGTTTTTCTAGATAATCTTGCTCTTTTGCACGCTCTCCTTCAATAACTGCCGCTGGTGCTTTTGCTACGAAACCTTGGTTTGCAAGTTTCTTCTGTACACGTTCTACTTCTTTATCGAACTTCTCAAGTTCTTTTTCAAGACGCGCTTTCTCTTCATCAAGATTGATAAGATCAGTTAACGGTAAGAATAACTCTGCACCTGATACGATTGCAGTCATCGCTTTTTCTGGCGCTTGTAAATCAGTCTTAATTGTTAATTCACTTGGATTACAGAAACGCTCAATGTAAGAGCTGTTTTTCATAAGCTGTGCTAGTACTGCTTCGTCTTTTGCTTTAATTTGCATTTGAACTTTTTTGCTCATTGGCGTATTTACTTCAGCACGAATGTTTCGAACAGAGCGAATGATATCAACTAGAAGGTGCATTTCTGCTGCCGCTTCTTTATCTTGTAAATCTTCGCGAACTGTCGGCCATGCTGCTACTGTAATAGATTCACCTTCATGCGGTAAGTGTTGCCAAATCTTCTCTGTTACGAATGGCATGAATGGGTGTAGTAGACGCATCGTTTGGTCTAGTACGTATGCTAGAATTGAACGAGTTGTTTTCTTAGCCACTTCATCTTCACCGTATAATGGAAGTTTCGCCATTTCAATATACCAATCACAGAAATCATCCCAAATGAAGTTGTATAATGAACGGCCAGCTTCACCGAACTCATATTTATCCATGTTACGTGTTACACTTTCAATCGTTTCATTTAAGCGGGTTAAAATCCACTTATCTGCAACTGATTTTTCACCAGTTAAATCGATATCTTCATGTTTCATGTCATCCATGTTCATTAATACGAAACGGGATGCATTCCAAATTTTATTAATGAAGTTCCAAGTAGATTCTACTTTCTCCATGCTGAAGCGTAAATCTTGTCCTGGTGCACTTCCTGTTGATAAGAAGAAGCGCATTGCATCTGCACCGTACTTATCAATAACATCCATTGGATCAATACCGTTACCAAGAGATTTACTCATTTTACGTCCTTGCTCATCACGAACTAAACCGTGAATTAATACGTCTTTAAATGGGCGCTCTCCTGTAAACTCTAAACCTTGGAAAATCATACGAGATACCCAGAAGAAGATGATATCATAACCAGTTACTAGAGCATCTGTTGAATAGTAACGTTTGAAGTCTTCTGCATCTTCATTCGGCCAACCAAGTGTTGAGAATGGCCATAACGCTGAGCTAAACCATGTATCAAGTACGTCGTTATCTTGATTCCAGTTTTCAATATCTGCTGGTGCTTCCGTACCTACGTATACTTCACCAGTTTCTTTATGATACCAAGCTGGAATGCGGTGTCCCCACCATAATTGACGAGAAATACACCAGTCGTGAATGTTTTCCATCCAGCGTAAGTATGTGTTCTCGAAACGCTCTGGTACGAACGTTACTTTTTCTTCTTCTTTTTGTTGAAGTTCTACTGCCTTTTCTGCAAGTGGTCCCATTTTTACGAACCATTGTGTTGATAAGTAAGGCTCAACAACTGCACCGCTACGCTCACTATGTCCTACTGAATGCATATGAGGCTCGATTTCTACTAATACACCAGCATCTTGTAAGTCTTTTACTAACTCTTTACGGCATTCGAAACGATCCATACCGTTATACTTACCAGCTTTTTCGTTCATCGTTCCATCTTCGTTCATTACTAAAATACGAGGTAAGTCATGACGGTTACCTACTTCAAAGTCATTCGGATCGTGAGCTGGTGTAATTTTCACAACGCCTGTTCCGAAATCTTTTTCTACGTACTCATCAGCAATAATCGGAATTTCACGGCCTACGATTGGAAGTGTAACTGTTTTTCCGATTAAATGCTTGTAACGATCATCTTCTGGATGAACTGCTACTGCTGTATCGCCAAGCATTGTTTCTGGACGAGTTGTCGCAAGTCGAATGTGACCAGATCCATCTGTCAATGGGTAGTTCATATGGTAGAATGCACCTTGAATCTCTTTATGAATTACTTCAATATCAGAAAGAGCTGTGCGTGTTGCTGGATCCCAGTTGATAATATATTCACCGCGGTAAATTAAACCTTTTTCGTATAATTGAACGAATACTTTATTAACCGCATCAGATAAACCTTCGTCTAATGTAAAGCGCTCACGAGAGTAATCTAATCCTAAACCAACTTTTCCCCATTGCTGACGAATGTGAGAAGCATATTCTTCTTTCCATTCCCATGCTTTCTCAAGGAATTTCTCACGGCCAAGATCGTAACGTGAAATACCTTCTTCACGAAGTTTTCCTTCTACTTTTGCCTGTGTTGCGATACCAGCATGGTCCATTCCTGGAAGCCATAATACATCGTAACCTTGCATACGCTTTGTACGCGTCAAAATATCTTGAAGCGTCGTATCCCAAGCGTGCCCTAAGTGCAGTTTACCTGTTACGTTTGGAGGCGGGATTACAATTGTATACGGCTGTTTTTCCGCATCTCCTTTTGCTTCGAAATATTTGCCGTCTAGCCACCATTTATAAAGGCCTTCTTCAACGGACATATGATCATATTTAGTCGGTAAATTCTTTTCCGTATTTGACATTATTTTCCCTCCTTAAAATAAAAAATGCCCCTCATCCAAAAAGGACGAGGGACATCGTGGTACCACCTTTATTTACAAACAAATTCAAAATTTGCTTATACTCTTAATTTGATAACGGACAGATCCGTCTTTTCCTAATGAGAATGACTCCGTTCAGAAAAGATGCTCCAGAGCTACCTTCTAACATGACTATCTAGAGAATCTCACAGCTAATAATTCTCCTCTCTGCAGACGTTTAATGTTATACTCTTCCCCTTCAACGCATTTATATAATTGTTATTTATTATATACAATAGTGTAAAAAACGAAACCATATTCGTCAAGATAAAAATATTTTTCAGCAAGTTTCTACAATTAATAAATTCTATTTTGATAAAAACAACATACAATTACCAATCAGCTTAACTAAATTCCCTGTAATATATACACGGAAAATGAAGGTATGCAGCACAAGCACCTTAGGTACTTACCCCGCATACTGTAATATTACCCTTTCATCTTTTAAGGTTCATGTGCAGCAATAGCCTTTCTATACGGAGGAATGATTATGCGACGATACCGACGCACCTACAATTTTTCGGCCCCTTCATGGGTTAGAAATTTACAAACGATGTTTGCTGATTTTGCAATTCCCCTTACGATTTTCCAAGGGATTCGTACATTACTACTTCCAACTTTCTTAGATTTCATCATCCTTATCATCTTTGTTGTAGCAACGATTCGCTTGCATTTTCAGCCGTAGCCTCAAGGACACTTGAGACTACGGCTGTTACTCATTCCCTTGCTGCGCTGCTTGAAATTGTGAAATAAAATACTCTATATTACTTACAAGCCAATGCGCTTGTTGTAACATTTTCACACCTTGAAGTTCTTGCTTTTCACTACGGCTCTGCTGTTTGCTTGTATAAGATTGGATTTGTCGAATAAATGGGGACGGATATGTTAGATACGCAAACATAAGGAGTTGTTCTTCTTTCGTAAACGGAAAATTCTTTTGATACACCTGATACCATTCAAAGCGATCGCTTCTCGTAATTGGATATGTGTTCAATGAGCGGGAATAAAAGCGAACAAGATCTTGAACTGGTGTTGCAAATTGAGACCTTTCTAAACTAATAAAATAACCATTTCGTTCATAATCGAATAAAAAATGATTCATCGATACATTGCCATGAATAAAAGAAACTCGTGTTTTTTCTTTTTCTTTCATCGCTTCATTCCACTCCGAAAGCTGTTTCGTTGCAAATTCACGCGCCCTCATCACATGATGAAAATACGTACAATACTGCAATTCAAACGGCGACATATACCATTTCGCCTCAGACTCTACGAGGAATTGCTCTAAGAATTCTCCATCTTTCTCCCAACGATCAGAGACATTTGTATAATGCTCCTCTAACGCTTCTTCAGTATACGTTTCTTCTTTTACCGTCCTTTGATGAAGCAGCGCTAGCGTCTGAAACATTTTATGATATTGATCATTGTCCTCTCCGTTCCCTTCTGCTCGCTCAAGCCAAGGCATTAAATAATAACTATATGTTTCGTCACTCAAAATATGATTTCCATCTGTCGCATGGTAAATCGGTACATAATGTGTAAATCCCTTTTCACGTAAAAATTGAACATGATACATTAAATTATTTCGCTTCAATCGATGAGATGGTAATTTTTTCAATGCATATGGACCTTGATTCGTATAAATTTTTATTACACTCCCATGCTCTTCCATATGGTGGGCATCCAATTGATACCGCTGTACGATCGGCGCATAACGATCTCGCAATTCTATATCCATACGAATGATCCTTTCTCATTCAAAAACGTAAGATGAACTATGGTAAAAGAAAAGAGATGAGTGGAGAAAATTCTCCACTCACTTTGTTTTTGCTTTTGACACAGGTATATATATAATTTGCCCTGCAGTTAAATATACATCATCTGTTTGATTCACACGATGTAAATGCTGGACCGACGTTTCATATCGATCCGCAACCGATTCAATTGTATCCCCTTCTTGCACAAAATACATACGTAATTTCGTAAATTCTTCTTCCGGCTCTTTCGTAAACAATTTTGTTAAATATAATGCATTTTCATCCCGTTGTGAGTATGCCGTTTCTGCTTCTTCCTGTAATTCCTTTTCCTTCTTTTTCTGAAAATCCTTCCGGCCAAAGAATTCAAACTGTGGTGTAGTTTCTTTTGCTTCCTCTTCTCGTTCTTCCTCTTCATGTTCTTCTAGATCTTCTACCTCTTCTTCTAATTCTTGTTCTTTGCGCTCCTCTAATTGGAAAGGCTCAAATGCATAATCTTCCCATCCGTTTGATTCTGTATGAACTGTTACTTCTTCCACTTCTACCGGCAATGTATCCTCATCCACCAGTTTTATTTCCTCGGTTCTATCAACTTCCACATTCTCTATCTCTTCCTCTTGCACTTCATTCTGTATTCTCTCATCCTCACATAATCCAGATATCGATATGTCCGCTAATAGCTGTAAACAACCATTTTCCTTTAATTCATAATCGAATTCCTCAATGGAAACATACAATTCTTCAACTTGTTTCACTCGGTTTCGTGGAATCGAAATTTCTAACGGAAAAGAGTGCACAAGTTCGTTTACACCATCTTCTCGCGTTTCTACATAATCAATGGATTTCGCTGGAGATAAATCTCGTAATGAAAACGCAGAATCATCTTGCCTTGCAACATATTCTCCCGTTAAATCCAATTGACCTCTCACAATTACTTCGTATTCAAGCTCTTCTATCTCAACGTCTGGATCTAACGAAATTGACAAAAGTTCTTCGACTTCCTGTCCTTTTTGGAACCAAACCGATTCTTTTAATGAAAAACGTAATGAATGATCTGTTGCCACTTCTTTTCCCCCTCCCAAACTGTATGTCATTACAGGTTTATGTGTCTCGGAATCATTTTATGAGTAAAAAATCGAACTGCACATGTGATCTTCCTATTCATTTTTCATATATCGACGCTTTTTAAAATATATCGGCATTCCGACAATATGCGACATGATCTCTAGTCATTAATAAAAAGGTTGCCAGGACGATCCCGGCAACCTTTTTATTTACGCTTTTAATTTCGACATCGCAATTTCTGCCGCTGCAATTGTCGCTTCAATATCTGCATCACTATGTGCTGTTGATAAGAATAATCCTTCAAATTGAGAAGGTGGTAAGAATACACCTTGCTCTACCATTTCACGATAGTAAGCTGCGAAGAACTCTAAGTTAGACGTTTTTGCTGCATCGTAGTTAATAACTGGTTCATTCGTGAAGAATATACCTATCATTGAACCTGCGCGGTTTATATGATGCGGAATACCGTGTTTTTCAGCCGCTTTACGCAGGCCATTTTCTAACATTTCAGCTTTACGCTCAAACTCTTGATAACACTCTGGCGTTAATTGTACTAATGTTTCATAACCTGCAGTCATTGCTAAAGGATTACCAGATAATGTACCTGCTTGGTAAATCGGTCCGCTCGGTGCAACTTGGCGCATAATTTCCGCTTTACCACCGTATGCTCCTACTGGTAGGCCGCCACCGATTACTTTTCCTAAACAAGTTAAATCAGGTGTTACACCGTAATAACCTTGTCCACAGTTGTAAGCAACGCGGAATCCTGTCATCACTTCATCAAAAATAAGCAATGCACCATTTTGCTCTGTCACTTCACGAAGTCCTTCTAAAAATCCTTGTTGTGGTGGAACTACTCCCATATTCCCTGCCACTGGCTCTACGATAACACAAGCAATATCGTCACCGAATTGCTCGAACGCATATTTTACACTCTCCAAATCGTTATACACTACTGTAATCGTATTTTTCGCTACACCTTCAGGTACACCTGGGCTATCTGGTAAACCAAGCGTCGCAACACCTGAACCTGCTTTAATTAATAGCGAATCACCATGACCATGGTAACAACCAATAAATTTCAAAATTTTATTACGACCTGTATAACCACGTGCTAGACGAAGGGCACTCATCGTCGCTTCTGTTCCTGAATTTACCATACGTACAATTTCAATCGATGGCACACGCTCAATTACAAGCTGCGCTAATTTATTTTCAATCTCTGTTGGCGCACCAAAGCTCGTTCCTTTTTCAGCAACAGCTTTTAATGATTCCACAACACGTTCATTTGCATGTCCGTGAATAAGCGGTCCCCATGATAATACGTAGTCGATATATTCGTTCCCGTCAATATCATACACTTTAGAGCCTTTTCCGCGCTCCATAAAAAGCGGATTCATACCAACGGACTTAAATGCACGAACTGGGCTATTTACGCCGCCAGGCATTAAATCTTGCGCTGTTTCAAACGCTTCAATCGATTTATCAAACTTTTTCATTATTGTATTCCTCCTTCTTGTAACCATCGTGCTGCGTCTTTCGCATGATACGTAATAATTAAATCTGCTCCTGCACGTTTCATGCTCAATAGTTTCTCAAGTACAATCTCTTTTTCATTAATCCAACCATTTTGCGCTGCCGCTTTAATCATTGAGTATTCTCCGCTCACATTATAAGCCACGATTGGTAAATTGAAATTGTTTTTCACATCGCGAATGATATCTAAGTAAGAAAGGGCCGGTTTTACAATTAAGAAATCCGCTCCTTCCATTACATCTGATTCAGCCTCACGGAATGCTTCCATACGGTTTGCTGGATCCATTTGATACGTTTTACGATCACCAAATTGCGGTGCACCGTGCGCAGCATCGCGGAATGGACCGTAAAATGCAGACGAGTATTTCACAGCGTATGACATAACCGGTACGTGTGCAAAACCGTTCTCATCTAACGCATGGCGAATCGCCGTTACAAATCCATCCATCATGTTAGATGGTGCGATAATATCTGCTCCTGCTTTTGCTTGGCTCACTGCTGTTTTTGCAAGAACTTCAAGTGATTCATCATTTAAAATGATTCCATCCTCAATAACCCCGCAATGCCCATGGCTTGTATATTGGCATAAACATGTATCCGCCACTACTACTAACTCTGGAAACTGCTCTTTAATTTGTTTGATCGCACGTTGTACAATGCCGTGTTCACAAAATGCAGAAGATCCAACTTCATCTTTTTCAGCAGGCAAACCAAATACGATAACAGAACGAATACCTAAATCTACCACTTCTTGCATTTCAGCTTGCAGAAGATCTAAAGAAATTTGATATACATCCGGCATAGAAGGAACTTCGTTACGAACATTCTCTCCTTCTAATACAAAAATAGGATAAATAAAATCTTCTGTATGTAAAAATGTTTCACGTACAAGCGCACGCATATTTTTGCTTTGTCTTAAACGACGATGACGATTAAATTGTAAAGAATTCATAGATTTCTATCTCCCATTCTTTTTATTTAGACTATGCATTTTGATTATATTTTGAAATGCACTGTATTAATGCTTCTACTGTATATTCTTTTGGAACGATTACACCAGCAAAATAACGCCTTGCCTCTTGCTCTGTTATCGGTCCTATACAAGCAATTGTACATTTTTTTGTCCATTCTCTCCAGTTTGTGCCCTCAAGTAATTTCACAAAGCTTGTAACAGTAGAGGGACTCGTAAATGTAACAACATCTACCTTACCTAACTCTAGAGCTGCGATAAGGTCTAGCTGCTTCTCATGATTTGTTTTCGTTTCATACACGACAAATTCTTCTAAAAACACATCAAGATCGCGGAGTTTATTTGGAATAATATCTCTAGCTAAATTCCCTTTTGGAAATAAAATGCGTTCTGTCCCGTTTAACTCTCTTACAAATTCTAAAACGAAAGCTTCCGCGACAAAAGTCTTTGGGACAAAATGAACCTCATAACCCCGCTTTTCTAATTCTTGTCCTGTTTTCACCCCTACTGCAGCAATGCGAACAGTAGGGGGTATTTCCTGACACAAACCATCTAAAAAAAAACTCACACCATTTTTACTCGTAAAAATAACCCAGTCATATGTATGAAGCTGCTGAGATATACCTTGAAATTCCTGCTGAGATACACCTTCTATATGCAAAAGCGGAATTTCCAATGGAATTCCGCCCTGTTTTTTCACCGCTACACTCATTTGTTTTGCTTGATGCTGGGCACGCGTAATCAGTACTGTTTTGCCAGCAAGAGCATCCATGATTAATGTTGCTCCTTATTCGCAGCAAGAATGAGCTCTTTTGCTCCTTGCTTAATTAAACGATCCGCTGCCTCTAAGCCAACTTGCTCTGGATTCACACCTGTGACAATTTCTTTTAACAAGACTGAACCATCCATAGAACCGACAAGAGCTGTTAATTCAATTTCATCATTCTTCTGAAGCGTTGCATAACCAGCGATCGGTACTTGGCAACCACCTTCAAGTTTATGAAGGAATACTCGTTCAGCCGCTACTGTTCGTTCTGTTACAGCATCATTCATATGTGATAATAATTGCAATAGATCTGCATCATCCTCACGACATTCAATCGCTAAGGCACCTTGTCCTACAGCTGGTACACATAATGTTTCATCTAAGTGTTCTGTAATTACATCATCATCCCAGCCCATTCTCTGCAATCCAGCCGTTGCTAAAATGATTGCATCATAATCTTCTTCTTTTAATTTACGTAATCTCGTATCAATATTTCCACGAATCCACTTCACTTGTAAATCTGGTCTAGCAGCGAGTAACTGCGCACTACGTCGTAAACTACTCGTACCAAGAATTGCACCTTCTGCTAAGTCCTCAAATGATTCCCCGTTTTTTGAGATGAACGCATCACGCGGATCGACACGCTTTGGTATACACCCAATTGTTAATCCATCTGGAAGTACAGCTGGCATATCCTTCATACTATGTACAGCCATATCGATTTCTTTCATAAGTAGTGCGTGTTCAATTTCTTTTACAAACAAGCCTTTCCCACCTACTTTAGAAAGCGTCACATCTAAAATAACATCACCTTTTGTAACAATTTCTTTCACTTCAAATTCATATGGTAAACCAAGCGCTTTTAATTGATCAATAAACCAATTTGTTTGTGTTAATGCTAGCTTACTCTTTCTTGAACCTACAATAATTTTGCGCATAATGTTCTCTCCTCATTATAAATACCAAAAGTGGAAGTTGGATAAACTGCTTAATAGAAAAATATTGATTAACATAACGAGAAAGGCTCCAATGTTCCAGTTTATAATTTTCTTACCTTGCAATATATCTGACCCTCGTAAATATAGACCCATGCAATAGACAAACAAAACAACAAAAGACCCGATTACTTTCGTGTCATACCAATGGAAATTATCTAGTTTTGTATATCCCCATATACATCCAAGCAAAATAGCTAATAGGAAAAACGGAACAGAAAATAAATTTAATCCATATGACATCGACTCAAGCTTCGGTAAGTTTCCTAACCTTCTTAATCTTGCATTCCATTTTTTTTGTTTTAATAATCGATATTGCAACAAGTACATAATGGAAAAAATAAACGATACTGTAAACGCCGCATAGGAAATAATCGCCATTCCTACATGCACGTATACAAGCTCTGAAACTAATTGATGTGCGAGTACAGGCGACATTTTTCCGAGCGGAGTGAAAATAGAAAAAGCGCTTACGCCAAAAGCAATGACATTTGTAAAAAAGACTAAAAAGTCAATGCGCATAAATCGATTGATTACGAGTGACATTGTAATTAATAGCCACACATAAAAATAAATCCCTGACAATAATGTCAAAATCGGATTCGTCTCTGATTCCATAGCTCGAAGTAACATAAAAATAGACTGTAATACCCATACAATCGCAAGTAACCAAAAAGCAATTCGATTCGCCTTTCGGTTACTTTGGAAATAATCTATAAAATATAAACTAATGCTACAAGCATATAAAATAATTGCGATATGATAAATAATACTATTATTTAAAAAACCCATCCGATCATCCTTCCAGTTATAAAGATGGAACGGATGCTGTCCACACTCGTTTATGCTCTGGTTCTTCAATATGTTCCATGGCCGCTTCTTGCACTTCTAAATCAAAAATTTTCGCAAATAAAGCGAGCTTTTCCGTAGCTCCCTCTTCGGCCGCTAACTCTTTCGCTACTAAAATTGGATCCTTTAGCAGTTGATTGATAATACTTTTCGTATGCTTACTAATCACTTTTCTTTCACGATCACTAAGCGTTGGAATTTTTCGTTCAAGACTTTGCATCGTATCACTTTGAATCGCTAATGCTTTATCACGTAAAGCTGATATTAAAGGAACAACGCCAAGCGTATTTAACCAAGCTTTAAATATAACGATTTCCTCTTCAATCATAAGCTGAATTTTTTCCGCCTCTTTCAAACGTTCAGCACGATTGGCTTCTACTACACCTTGTAAATCATCAATATCGTACAAGAAAGAACCTTCTAGCTCATCGATTGTCGGATCAATATCACGCGGCACTGCAATATCTACCATAAATAATGGACGACCACAGCGTATACGCTCCACTCTTGTCATCATTTCTTTCGTAATCACGTAATCTGAAGCACCAGTTGAACTAATTAAAATATCCGCTTCTAAAAGCGCACACTGCAATTCACTTAACGGTTTTGCATGCCCCATATATTTCTCGGCCATTGTTTCCGCTTTCGTAAACGTACGGTTCATAACGGTCACTTTACGAGCTCCGCTTCCATATAAGTTTTGCAGGGCAAGTTCACCCATCTTTCCAGCGCCAAGAATCAAAACATGACAGTCTGTTAAATCGCCGAAAATTTTCTTTCCAAGTTCAACAGCAGCATAGCTAACAGACATGGCACTTTCACCAATTGTTGTTTCTGAATGCGCACGCTTTGCTAACGTAATGACTTGTTTGAACAATTCATTAAAAATTGTCCCTGTTGCTTTCACTTTTTGCGCCTCTAAGAAGCTATTTCGAATTTGTCCTAAGATTTGTGTTTCACCCACTACCATAGAATCTAATCCGCACGTTACACGGAATAAATGTTCCACGGCACCATCTTGTTCAAAAATAGACAAATATGGTGAAACCTCTTCTATACCAAGCTGAAACCAATCAGCTAAAAATTTCTTAATGTAATATCGTCCCGTGTGTAATTGATCGACGACAGCATAGATTTCTGTGCGGTTACACGTTGATACAATGACATTTTCTAACACGCTCTTTTGATTTTGTAACGTTGTCATTGCCTGCTCTAACTCCGCTGCCTGAAATGTTAGTTTCTCACGAAATTCTACAGGGGCTGTTCGATAATTTACACCAACAACAAGAATATGCACGCAGCATGTCCCCCTTCAACCGTTTTATCACCTTATCTACTATCATAATACAACTTTCCTGTTATGAATCTGACAATCGTGTGAACATCAACAAATTATTTTTTCTGCTTTTCACACCTAGCAGGAAATACATTACTCATCTGACTATATAAATGCAAATTGAAAAAACGACATAAAACCTAATCTTTAGGTGGGAGAGAGCATCCAGCCACGCATAGAAGCGGTCAGATCCTCTCCCTGCCCCATGCCAAGTTAAAACAAAGAGAGAAAACGAGTACATGTCACCTTTTGTTCTTCATAACAGCGACTTATATGTTAGAAAATCAAAATGTATATATACCTTACTTTATAATCATTATAAAATAATAACTCTATTTGTACGTTACCAAAAAAATCTATCAGAATCAAGTGATGGAAACTATTCCATACGAATTGAAATACTCTCTTTCTCTATCTTCTTTCATCATACAGAAAAATATGTATGATTGTTCCAAAATGTAACAACTTCTTTCATGTGACACATTACTCAAAATTTTTTCGTTGCAATGTATTTGACATCTCATTTCTTTTTCGTTATATTTATTTTACAAAATTTAATTGTGCACAATTAAAAAGGAGGGATGCTCATGAAAGATAATCCTTTGCATCTCGATAATCAGCTTTGCTTTTCTATTTATGCTTGCTCTAGGGAAGTAACACGCTTTTATCGACCTTATTTAGAAGAAATGGGTATTACGTATCCACAGTACATTACATTATTAGTACTTTGGGAGCAAGATGGATTAACTGTAAAAGAAATTGGTGAACGTCTATTTTTAGATTCCGGCACTTTAACCCCTATGTTAAAACGCATGGAAACATTAGGATTAGTTAAACGTGTTCGTTCTAAGGAAGATGAACGCAAGGTGTGCATTGAACTAACAGAACAAGGACACGCTTTAAAAGAAAAAGCATGTTCATTGCCAAAAACCATTGCTATCAATTTAGGAATTACAGAGCAAGAATACCGATCATTATTAGTTCAATTAAATAAATTAATTGAAACCATGAAACCAATAAATGATAGAAAAGGGGAATAAGGATGGAAAAATTATACACAGCAACTGTAACTGCAACAGGTGGAAGAAACGGGAAAGTTGTTTCTGAAGACGGCATTCTAAACCTTGATGTGAAGATGCCAAAAGCATTAGGCGGTATGGGCGGCGAAGCAACGAACCCAGAACAATTATTTGCAGCTGGTTATGCAGCATGCTTTGATAGTGCATTACAACTTGTTATTCGTACAAAACGTGTAAAAGTAGAAAGTACAGAAGTGACAGCTCATATTTCAATTGGGAAAGATACGGACGGTGGTTTTGGATTATCTGCTGTACTTGATGTACGTGTAGCTGGCGTTTCTCATGCTGAAGCACGAGAGCTTGTAGAAGCTGCACATGGCGTATGTCCATATTCAAAAGCGACTAGAGGAAATATTGAAGTTACATTAAACGTACTATAAGTAAACAAAAAAACGTGCGACGAATCGTCACACGTTTTTTGTTTTTGTAAACTTATGAATGGCTTTCCACGCTTCTTCTTTTCCAAGCCCTGTTTCCGATGAAAATAGAACAACTTCATCACCTTGTTCAATATCAAGCGTTTCTTTCACAACCTTCAAATGCTTTTGCCATTTCCCTTTCGGAATTTTATCGGCTTTTGTTGCAATGATGATTGTTGGAATTTCATAATGCTTTAAGAAATCATACATCATAACATCATCGTTTGTCGGCGGGTGACGTAGATCAACTACTAATACAGCCGCATCTAATTGCTCACGCGTTGTAAAATAGGTTTCAATCATTCTGCCCCATGCCGCTCGCTCTGTTTTCGATACTTTCGCATATCCATAACCTGGAACATCGACAAAATGCATCATTTCATTAATTAAGAAAAAGTTGAGTGTCTGCGTTTTTCCTGGTTTAGAAGAAATACGCACTAACTTTTTACGATTTAAAATTTTATTAATAAAGGAAGACTTCCCAACATTAGAACGACCTGCTAATGCAATTTCTGGTAAGTCACCATCTGGATATTGTTCTGGTTTAACAGCACTAATGACAATATCTGCTTTTGTTACTTTCATTGTTTCACTCCTACTAATGCGTGCTCCAATACTTCGTCTAAATGAGACACAAGCACAAACGTAAGGTTTTCTTTTACGCTTTCTGGAATATCATCTAAATCCTTTTCATTTTCGGCTGGCAAAATAATTTTTGTTAAGCCTGCGCGATGAGCACTTAATGTTTTTTCTTTTAAACCACCGATTGGTAATACACGACCACGAAGGGTAATTTCACCTGTCATCCCTACTTCTTTACTGACAGGTACACCTGTCAATGCGGAAATAAGCGCCGTTGCCATCGTAATACCAGCTGATGGACCATCCTTTGGCACTGCTCCTTCTGGAACATGAATATGGATGTCATTCTTTTCATGGAAATTTGAATCGATATGAAGTTCTTCTGCACGAGAGCGAATATAACTAAATGCAGCTTGTGCGGATTCTTTCATAACATCCCCAAGTTTCCCTGTTAAAATTAATTTTCCTTTTCCTGGTGATACAGATACTTCAATTGCGAGTGTATCACCGCCAGCAGCTGTATACGCTAAACCAGTTGCCATTCCAACTTGATCTTTCGTTTCAGCTTGCCCATAACGGAATATATGTTTACCAAGTAGGTCTGTAATATTTTTTTCCGTTACAATAATACGTTTACGCTCTTCTGTTACAATAATCTTTGCTACTTTACGACAAATCTTTGCAATTTGACGTTCTAACGTTCGAACACCAGCCTCGCGCGTATAGTAGCGAATAATTTCAAGCAGGGCTTCATCACGAATTTGTAAATTCCCTTTTCGCAAGCCATGTTCTTTTAATTGCTTCGGCAATAAATGTTCACGAGCAATATGTACCTTTTCAATCTCTGTATAACCAGCAATCGAAATAATTTCCATACGATCAAGGAGCGGACCTGGAATGCTCGCAAGCGTATTTGCAGTTGCAACAAACATTACTTTTGATAGGTCGTACGGCTCTTCAATATAATGATCGCTAAAATTATGGTTTTGCTCCGGGTCTAATACTTCTAATAATGCAGCAGACGGATCGCCGCGGAAATCATTGGACATCTTATCAATCTCATCTAATAAAAAGACTGGGTTGATTGTTTTTGCCTTCTTCATCCCTTGAATAATACGCCCTGGCATTGCTCCCACATATGTACGACGGTGACCACGAATTTCAGATTCATCACGAACACCACCAAGGGAAACACGGACAAAATTACGATTTAACGATGTGGCAATCGAACGAGCTAAAGATGTTTTCCCAACACCCGGAGGGCCTACTAGACAAAGAATTGGTCCTTTTAAAGAATTTGTTAGCTTTTGTACAGCTAAATATTCCAGTACACGTTCTTTCACTTTCTCAAGACCATAATGATCTCTATTTAAAATTGTTTCAGAATGTGCTAAATCGATCATATCCTCTGTCGCTTCTGTCCACGGAAGTGCTAATAACCAATCCAGATAATTGCGAATGACACCACTCTCTGCAGAACTTACTGGCAACTTTTCATAACGATCTAATTCTTTTAGGGCAGCTTTCTTCGTTTCTTCTGGCATTCCAGCCTCTTCGATTTTTTCGCGAAGTTCCTCTACTTCGCCGCCTTTACCTTCTTTATCACCAAGTTCTGTTTGAATCGCCTTCATTTGTTCACGCAAGAAATATTCTTTTTGCGTACGTTCCATCGAACGTTTCACCTTTTGTCCAATTTTCTTTTCTAAACTAAGTAGTTCCTGTTCATCTTGAATAATGGAAATGAGCGTATGTAATCTTTCTTTCGCTGATCTAATCTCCAAAATTTCTTGCTTTTGTTTTGTTTTAATTGGTAGATGAGAAGAAATTAAATCAGCTAGGCGGCCAGGTTCTTCAACATCTACTACTGTCGCAAACGTTTCATTCGATACTTTTTTCGAAACTTTAATATATTGCTCGAAATGTTCAAGTAACGTGCGCATTAGAGCCTTTTCTTCTAGATCGCCTTCTTCTTCCTCTGTTACTGTTTGAATAGAAACCTGTATTACATTTTCTTCTTCAATAAATTCTACAATTTCTGCTCTATGTAAACCTTCTACAAGGACACGAAGCGTACCGTTCGGCAGTTTTAACATCTGCTTTACTTTCGCTACTGTACCCACACTATATATGTCATCTTCTTTTGGATCATCGATATTCATTTCTTTTTGCATCGCTAAAAAGATGATATTTTCATCCATTGCTGCCTGCTCTAGTGCTTGTATTGATTTATCACGTCCTACATCAAGATGCAGAACCATCGTTGGATATACGAGAACGCCTCTTAATGGTAGGAGGGGCACAATTCTTTCGTTCGTATTCATACTAGACATAGCACCTCCATAATAAATTAAACTCCTGTTCAACTATTTTATATTACAATACACTTGGATGCAATTGCAGAGATTCCTTGCAATTGCAAATCTCCTACTTTTTCTTTCTCTATAAAGTGAAACTTCCAGCCGTAGGGGCCTTAGTTAACCATCACCAATCGGGCTTTTACAGGTAAGTTGCCCTACCTATTTCCTCCTCTTCTCTCTGAGCTTTGAAGTAGGGGCTTATTGCCCACGAATAGCGGGATAAAAGAAAAAGGGACCTCGCTTAAGCATACAAACTTAAACGAAGTCTGGCAAATATTACATGTTCTATTTCCCATTTACCTAAAAGGAAATCACTTCTTAGAACCCGATTTAATCTACATCGATTGTACATCGCCTTCATCTAGCTCGCGATGCACATCAATTTCACGATGCAATTTTTCCTGGACGAATGTTAACGCAAAAACTTCTTTTAATTTTCGAACGGGAATAATCTCGATACCCTTTATCGTATATAAAAATGGCTGCATGTTTTCAGCAGGAATAATAACCTTTTTCGCTCCTGCCTTTTTTGCTGCTTTTACTTTTGCATATACGCCGCCTACTGGTTTTACTTCTCCATGAATACTTATTTCTCCGGTCATCGCTATTTCGTTATTCACATACACTTGGTGAAGCGCTGAATATACACCTGTTGCCATTGCAATGCCTGCTGAAGGACCATCAATTGGAATACCACCTGGGAAATTAATATGTATATCATATCCTTCTGGTAACAAGTCTAGGGAGCGGAGCACGGTTAATACATTATCAACGGATCCTTTTGCCATACTTTTACGGCGAATCGATTTTGTTTGACTACCAATACTCTCTTCTTCCACAATTCCTGTAACATTTATCGTACCTTTTTCCGCAGCTGGAATTGCCATTACTTCAATTTCTAATAGCGCCCCTGTATTCGGTCCATATACTGCAAGACCGTTTACAAGACCGATCTTCGGAATTGGATAAATACGCTTTTCATATTTTGGAGTAAGCTGACTAGAATGTACAACCCATTCAATATCCTCATCTTTAATAAAAGAACGTCCCTCATTAATCGACATTCCTGCAGAAATTTGCACAAGATTAATGGCTTCTCTTCCATTTCTTGCATACATGCCGATCATTTCAACACCTTGTTTTCCAATTTCCATTTTCACTTTTTCAGCTGCATTCTTCGCTACTTTTTGAATTTCTTCTGTATCAAGTTCACGGAAGAAAACTTCTAAACAACGAGAACGAATAGCAGGAGGAATTTCATCTGGAGAACGAGTTGTCGCTCCGACTAAGCGGAAATCTGCTGGTAAGCCTTTTTGAAAAATATCATGTATGTATGTTGGAATCATTGAATTTTCTTCACTGTAGTATGCACTTTCCAAAAATACTTTGCGATCTTCTAATACTTTTAACATCTTATTCATCTGGATTGGATGCAATTCACCAATTTCATCAATAAATAAAATGCCACCATGTGCATCCGTTACGGCACCTTTTTTCGGTTGTGGAATTCCTGCTTGCCCCATTGCACCTGCACCTTGATAAATCGGATCATGTACCGAGCCAATTAAAGGATCAGCAATGCCACGCTCATCAAAGCGGGCAGTTGTTGCATCTAGTTCAATAAATGTTGCATTCATACGAAATGGTGATTTTTGATTTTTCTTCGCTTCTTCTAACACAAGACGTGCTGCCGCTGTTTTCCCTACCCCAGGAGGTCCATATATAATGACATGCTGCGGGTTCGGTCCACACAGTGCTGCCTTTAATGATCTAATTCCGTCCTCTTGGCCAACAATATCTAAAAAAGATGTAGGACGTACCTTCTCGGCAAGTGGTTCTGTCAAAGAAATCTCGCGCATTTTGCGAAGTTGTTCTAATTCTTTTTTCGATTCTCGATCAATTGAAACTTTTTGTGTTCGCTGGTTTCGGAGCAAATGCCAAAAATACAATCCGACAATTACACCAAAAACAAGTTGAACAAGTAAGAATATGTTTGTCCAGCTCATAATTCATTTCCTCCCGCTATGTTTTACCATTTAGTATTTCCTGGGAGGAATAGTGCTAAACATAATAAGAAACAGCAATTATAAAAATTGCTGTTTCATTTTTACACTATGCAGATGTTTTTGTATCGAGTACAGTACCGTCTTGTAACACCAATTTTGGCGGTGCATTGTCCGCTACTGTTTCTTTTGAAAGAATACACTTCTCGATATCTTTACGAGATGGAAGCTCGAACATTACATCTAGCATTAAGCCTTCAATAATAGAGCGAAGTCCACGAGCACCTGTTTTACGTTCAATTGCTTTTTTCGCAATTTCAATCAGTGCTCCTTCTTCAAATTCCAACTCAACATCGTCAAGCTCCAATAATTTTTGGAACTGTTTTACAAGCGCATTTTTCGGTTTTGTTAAAATATCAACAAGAGCACCTTCATCAAGTGGTTCTAGGTTCGCAATAACTGGAAGACGACCAATAAACTCTGGAATTAAACCAAATCGTAAAAGGTCTTCTGGTAATACGTGAGATAAAACATGCTTTTCATTTACATCAGCATTTTTCTTCTCTGAACCAAATCCAATTACTTTTTCACCAAGGCGACGTTTAATAATTGGCTCAATGCCATCAAACGCACCACCACAAATGAATAAGATGTTCGTTGTATCAATTTGAATAAACTCTTGATGCGGATGTTTACGACCACCTTGAGGCGGAACGCTTGCTACAGTACCCTCTAAAATTTTCAGAAGGGCCTGCTGTACACCCTCACCAGATACATCACGTGTAATTGATGGATTTTCTGACTTACGCGCCACTTTATCAATCTCATCAATATAAATGATTCCTTTTTCAGCTTTCTCTACATCGTAATCAGCTGCTTGAATAAGTTTTAGTAAGATGTTTTCTACATCTTCCCCTACATATCCAGCTTCTGTTAAAGATGTTGCGTCCGCGATTGCAAATGGAACATTTAAAATACGCGCTAATGTTTGTGCCAATAATGTTTTACCACTACCTGTTGGCCCGATAAGTGCGATATTACTTTTCGCCAATTCTACATCATCAATTTTGCTGTTAGAATTGATGCGTTTGTAATGATTATATACCGCTACCGCTAATGCTTTCTTCGCATTATCTTGTCCGATTACATACTCATCTAAGATTTCACGAATTTCTACCGGTTTCGGTACATCTTTGAATTCTACTTCTTCGTCCTTCGCAAGCTCCTCTTGCACAATCTCTGTACAAAGCTCAATGCACTCATCACAAATGTAAACACCAGGACCAGCAACAAGCTTTCGGACTTGCGTTTGTGTTTTACCACAGAAAGAACATTTTAATTGCCCTTTTTCATCATTAAATTTAAACATATTTTCACACCCCTTACAAAGTGCTAATATCTTGCCTTCGTATGTACACGATAAATGTATCGTATGTAAATACATATTATGTCACTACGTGGCGAGAAATACAAATAATATGACTAGTTATGTACAAATAAAAAATTTTTAAAACTTTTGAAATATGTATATTCGACTTTAGAAGGATCATTTCCTTCTTCATCGAAAAGTTTTATAAATATATTTATATCTATATTTATAAAACAAGGCACGATCCAAAATCGCGCCTTGTTATTTTATTATGCAGCTTTGCTGTTGTCTACTAAGAAGTCTACAGCTTTACGAACTTTAATGTCTTCAGATAAAGCATCTAAGCTTCCAAGAGCTTGTGTGATAGCGTCAACTGGCATATTGTACATTGCAGCCATTTTTTCAACTTCTGCAGTTACTTCTTCTTCAGTAACTTCGATGTTTTCAGCTTCAATGATCGCTTCAAGAACAAGGTTGATTCTTACACGTTTTTGTGCATCTTCTTTCATTTGTTCTTTTAGCTTGTCAGCGTCAGTACCTGTGAATTGGTAGTAAAGCTCAAGGTTCATACCTTGTTGGCTTAAGCGTTGTTCGAATTCACGAATCATACGATCTAACTCAGTTTCGATCATAGCTTCTGGAATTTCGATTTCAGCGTTATCAGCAGCTTTTTCTACTACTTCGTCACGAACTTTGTGCTCAGCTTCGTGCTTTTTGCCTTCTTCTAAGTTTGTACGAAGTTTTGCTTTTAACTCTTCAAGAGTTGCAACTTCTTCGTCTGCATCTTTAGCGAACTCGTCATCTAAAGCTGGAAGTTCTTTTGCTTTAATTTCATGAACTGTTACTTTAAATGTTGCTGGTTTACCAGCAAGTTCTTCTGCATGGTACTCTTCTGGGAATGATACTTCAACGTCTTTTGACTCGCCAGCTTTTAGACCAATTAATTGCTCTTCAAAACCTGGGATGAATGTACCAGAACCGATTGCTAGAGAGTAGTTCTCGCCTTTTCCGCCTTCGAATGCTTCGCCATCAACGAAACCTTCAAAGTCGATTACAGCTGTATCGCCGTTTTCAGCAGTACCTTCTTCTTTAACAACTAGTTCAGCTTGACGCTCTTGTAAAGATTGTAATTCGTTCTCTACATCTTCGTCAGTTACAGTTGTTTCAACTTTTTCTACTGCTAGTCCTTTGTATTCACCTAATTTAACTTCAGGTTTTACAGTAACTTTTGCAGTGAAGATTAAGTTTTCATTTTTCTCGAACTTCTCGATGTCGATTTCAGGATGAGCAACTGGGAAGATACCAGTTTCATCGATTGCTTCACCGTATGCTTTTGGTAAGATAATATCTAAAGCATCTTGGTATAAAGATTCAATACCAAAGCGTTGTTCGAATAACGGACGAGGCATTTTTCCTTTACGGAAACCAGGTACGTTAATTGTTTTTACTACTTTTTTGAACGCAGCGTCGATAGAGTTGTTTACTTCTTTAGCATCAACTTCGATTGTTAAAACGCCAACGTTACCTTCTAATTTTTCCCATTTTGCAGCCATTTATTCTTTCCCTCCAACTATAATAATGTATGCACATACCTCTACAGATTGAGATTTTCATTATTTCTTTTTTAGAAACAACAAAAGCATGAAAGCCAATTTATTTAAGCTTTCTAATCTTCTAGCAATAAGCCTTAAGACACGCGATTCTCAATCTATTATTTGTCTATAAGACAAACACGGTATATTTTGTTCGAGAATAATATGAAACATATTAAGTAAGAGAATTATACTTCTCTCCTCTTACAAGCAGGCATAATTCAGCCTTTTGCAACCCTTACATTATAACATAGAATATTCTCGTTTCAATAACTGAACGATTCTTTTTCATAATTATACAGGTAAATGCCCTTCTCTCTCCACGCGTAAAAACCATTGATAGGCAATATGAAACTCTTCAACGGTAATATTATACGCCGCCATAAGTTCCTCTTCATCGATGATCAATCCGAAACGCTTTCTCCCGATTCGCTCTAAAACCGCTGCCCATACTTCTACTTTATCTATTAGTAATGGGAACGGGAAAATACTAGCTTGCATTTCTCTCCAATATGTAATAATCGCCTCAAACATATTTGGATTATCACTTTCTAAACGATTAGATAATATATGTATAACTTTCTTCGAGTACTCATCATTATGATCCAAATGAGCTGGAATAATCATTATTCTTTCGCCAAATTTCTCTACTTCTATTTCTTCTTTCATACGCTTCTCTACCATTTTGTATATAATAGAAGTTTTTAAATATGGATGTCGCGTGCTATCAACGAGAAATTTCCGTAAAGCTGGCAAAGCTTTTTCGAGGTTTTTAATTAAAAGAGCATGAATTACCTGTAGCTGCTGCCCAAAATTTTCTACAAATAGTTTTTTCGAAAATTCTTCCAGATCAAAATCTGATTCTACTAGCGTCGTTTCCTCACCATTTAGCATATTCTCCGCAAATTGGGCAAGCTGCGCTAACTTTTCTCTTTGCTCTATAGTCAATTCTTTCTTCTGCAAAACCTCTTCAACAGTCTCAATTACACCTACATAATCATTTGTTTGAACTAAAATAGTCACGTATGTTTCAAGAATATCCCCAAACAAGACTGTTCCTGTTTCAAGCAACTTCTCACATCGGTCTTTTGATTCTTCCATTCGCTTTAATTCTAATAAACAAATAACTGAAGCTAATTCTGTTTGCTCTGTTTCTCCATTATACTGGCGTAATATTTCAAAACAGCGCAATGCATCTTCGAACTTCCGCTCCCGCAGCGCCATAAACCCTTGATCAATATAACGCTCTGACAACTGCGGAAACAATACGACCGTATTTTCTTTTTTATCCATACGTCCGCCTCTTTTTTTAGATTTTAAATATCTTCAAAGTAAATATAACAAATGGCTGTTAAGAAAACAACATTCCAAATACATTTATTTGAAATATGAAAATATTTGACTTTTATAATTAAAACGAAAAAATCATATCAGAAAATCCTCTTTATACATATAAAAAACCCTCAGCAAATAACGCAGAGGATTTCCTCATTAATGGGCAGCTTTTATAATTGTAGGATATACGAAAAGAGTAATCATTTGGAGAACAATAATTGTAACAACAACCATGCTAAAAAAGAAGATTGGCTTACTTCGTTTCATCAAAAACATAATAATAAGCATAATGCAGGCAAGTAAACACATAAAAAATAAACTTGTAGTAGGACTCAGTATTCCGCTAGGGACAAATGACAATAATATAACACTACAAACACCTATAATTCCGAGTAACCATTCCATTCATTTACCCTTTCCCTCTCATAACAATTCTCTCTATGCTACTAAATGTTTTACAACCTCAATTACATCTGTTAATTTCTCATATGCAACAAACCCGAAAGCTACTGTTAAAGCCGTTACGACTAATCCTTTCATGTTTTTCTTCCTCCTCGTGTCATCTTCGTTACCTTAATTATAAAGAACTGGCATTTTGTTACCATCGAACTTTCTTACACTTACCTTACAGAATTGTAAGATTTCAAAAGAAAAAAACCACCTAACATAATTGAAAGTGGTTTTACGGGAGTTCTCTATAATCGTCTGCAAAATTAACATTCTTTTCTTAGTACTTCTTTGGTGGATTTATTCTTAAACTAATTGATTTACGAAACACTTTTGTAATTATTTATTACATCACATTCGGGATATTTCTCTCCTTCACCTTCTTATAATTTTTTAAATACAGCCTAATTCCCTTGTTGAAAAATGTTAAAATATTTTTATGTAATTCAAAATCCAGAAATTAAAGGGGATGATCCATATGTTCAAAAAAGTAGCTGCTGATGTTCTCGGGCTAAGCGATGTAGGTTCTGTAATCACACCGAAAGATTATGATAAAGTGGATGCTGATGATTATGTGATGCATGAAGATGGAGAAAAAATTTATTTTCTAATCAAATCAAAATCAGATGAATATTGTTTTACAAACAAAGGGTTAATTCACTTAGATGGTACGAGTGCAGCAAGTAAAAAACGTACATTACGCCGCTTCAGCTACAGCAAACATCAAATTAAAAATGTAGCGTTAGAAACTGCTGGTACAATCGATTTAGATGTAGAAATTAAATTCCATATGGGAGATGAATATTACTCAATTGACGTTCATAAAAAACATATCGAGGAATTAAAAGACTTATATAAAGCTCTTCTCAAAATTGAGGAAATTTCATACGAAAATGATATTACATTACAATATGCTCATAAAAGTTTAGATATGGCTTCTAACACATTTAGTCGTATTACGAATGCACAAGTTAATTTAGCAGAGCAATTTAAAGAAATGAATCAAATTGCGTTTAATTGGCTTGTGGATACGAAGAAGCAATATAACGTGAAAGATTATGGGTTTGTTTTTGAAAAATTTATTAACGATTAATTTTTGAATAAACAAAAAACCTTGTCATCAAAAGATAACAAGGTTTTTTTAGCGTCCCAGGAGAGATTCGAACTCCCGACCGACGGCTTAGAAGGCCGTTGCTCTATCCTGCTGAGCTACTGGGACATGGAGCGGGTGAAGAGAATCGAACTCTCGACCAGAGCTTGGAAGGCTCTTGTTTTACCACTAAACTACACCCGCATATTTTGTTTTCATTTCCGTCTGATATCTTATCGACAAGGTTTATTATATTTGCACACGCAGATAAAGTCAACACCTTTTTTCAAAGAGGATAATTTTTCTTATCCTCTTTGAAAAGTTTTATGTGCGACAACTTTTCCAGCTAATGTTTCAAATCGAATTTCAATGTCCTTTTCATTTACTTCTAACAAAGTAAATGTTTTTTCTTTACGGGAACGTGGCAGTAAAATGCTTCCTGGATTGATGAATAAAATACCATCAATAAATTCCGCTCCCAACATATGAGAATGTCCAAAACATACAATATTCGCTCCCACTTCTTTTGCACGATATAAAAGTGTTTGCAAAGTCATTTTAATATTGTATCGATGACCGTGTGTAGCAAAAAAGCGCATTTCATCTACATCAGTAATGATTTCTTCTTCAAAACCATTATAAAGATCGCAATTCCCTTTTACTACTTGGAACCCTCGTAAATCTGGATGATCTGGCGTTAGTTCTGAATCACCGCAATGAATCATAACATCTACATTTCCCTCATATGTATCTTTTAATTGCTGTAATTCTTTCGTAGAACCGTGACTATCGCTTACAATTAAAGCTCTCATCGGTCTCTCTCCCTTATTCTTCTTCTAAAAACCACGCTGAAATTTTTTCTTCCAACTTACGAAGAGCACGCCCGCGGTGACTGATTTCATTTTTCTCATCTGAAGTTAACTCTGCCATCGCTCGTTTGTATTCTTCTACATAAAAGATTGGATCATATCCGAAGCCATTTTCACCACGACGTTGCTCTAGAATTTTCCCTTCGCACGTTCCATTTACAATAACCGCCTCTTTATTTTCTTCTGGAAAAGCAACCGCTAACGCACAATAAAAACGCGCTGTACGCTTTTCCATCGAAACGCCATCTAATCCTGTTAAAACTTTATCGATATTTGCCTGATCATCTTTTTGCTCACCAGCATAGCGAGCAGAGCGCACACCAGGATTTCCATTCAACGCATCAACAATTAGCCCTGAATCATCCGCAATAACAATTGAATTTAACTGTTTACATAAACTGTCCGCTTTCAAAAGTGCATTTTCTTCAAATGTTTCACCAGTTTCCTCGACTTCTTCAATATTAGGGAAGTCATGAAGAGATTTTACTTCTAAGTCAAATCTCTCAAATAGCTCGGCAAATTCACGTACTTTCCCCATATTTTTCGTTGCTACAACAACATGTTTCATATTTCCCACCTCTACTCTATATGAGATACGATGTCACCTAATGCTTCTTTTTGTTTTTCAATGAGTTGTAAAATCCCATTTTCAGCTGCATCAAGTAATTCATTTAACTCTGCACGGCTAAACGTTGCTTCTTCTCCAGTTCCTTGCACTTCAACAAAATGGCCTTTCCCCGTCATAATAACGTTCATATCAACATCAGCTTGAGAATCTTCTGCATAGTTTAGATCTAAAACTACACCTTGGTCTTCAACAATTCCAACGGATGTTGCAGCTAAATAATCTTTTACTGGAATTTTAGATACTTTTTCTGCTTGTAATAACTTTTCAAATGCTAACACCATCGCGACATAAGCACCCGTAATAGACGCTGTTCGTGTTCCTCCATCTGCCTGGATTACATCACAATCAATCCAAACCGTTCTTTCCCCAAGTGCTTCCAAATCAACAACCGCACGTAATGCTCGTCCAATTAAACGTTGAATTTCCATTGTACGACCAGTTACTTTCCCTTTACTGGACTCACGAATTGTACGTTGTTCTGTTGCGCGTGGAATCATAGCGTATTCAGCTGTTACCCACCCTTTTCCTTCGCCTCTCATAAATGGTGGCACACGTTCTTCAATCGTTGCCGAACAAATAACCTTTGTATCTCCAACTTCAATTAGTACAGACCCTTCTGGATGTTTTAAATAATTTGTATGAAGATGTATATTGCGCAGTTCTGCCGCTTGTCTACCATCTACTCGCATAAAATAACCCCCTACCTAGTAACTGCTACTTGTTAGTATAGCCCGTTTTAAATTTATGATTATGTATATCAACAGAAGAAGGGGAACTCAAAAAGCAATTCCCCTTTCCTACATAAGTATATCAAATTATTTACGATTAAAAACTACCTGTATTCACGTTTTGCGGACGATCAACAGGTTTTGTTAATTTCTCACCCTTCTCGTTAACAAGATTTGCTTTTCCATTTACTTCAACAGAAACATTTTTCACACCTTGTTTTTCCGTTAAAGATAGAACGAGTGATTGCAGTACATAATTTGAAATCATACTTTTTCCTTTGTTCACATATATATTTTCATTGAAATTCAATGTAACCTTTCCATCTTGCACTTTCGGTTCACTAACGAGCTTTACATCTGGATTAAAATCATTAAGTAAAGCTGAACCCGACGGTCCTTTAACAAGCTCATTCACAACCGTTGCTACTTCATGTTCCTTTCCTTCTGCCACGCGGCGTGTTACTGGCACATAGTACTGTTTTTTATTATTTCGCGCTAGGAAATAAAGTGTAACCGGCTTCGTATTCGTTACATCCGCCACTTGCTCATCATCAAAGTTAATTCCATCCGCACGGCTAACCCCTTCACCAATCGGTGTACCAGCAACCGGCATCGTTTCTAAATTTTTACCGTTCATCTGAAATTTGACTTGCTTAATTTCTTTAAATTGCGTCAATGTCCATGCTACAGATTCCACGATTTGACGCTCTTCTTCTTTTTTATAATTTTTTATTTCCTTTGAGAAATCAACAACTGCTGTCCCATCTTTTTTCACATCAACTGACAGCGTTGTATTCGCTGGAAGAACCGCTTGAAATCCATTTGGCAACATATTTGTTACAGGACCATCCTTCACAAGATATTCCAATGTTTGCTTCACAACTGCATTCCCTTTGGGCGCAGGTAAATCAAATGTTTGCGGTACAACATAACCATTTTTATCAACGAGGTATAAATCATATTTCTTCGTTTGCCCTTGTTTTTCTTTTGTAGCAGTCTCTTTCTTCTCACCATCTGTATACGTAACTTTTTTCGGTGGATCAATTTGTTCCGTTTCTTTCTCCTGATTTAACAAACCGCATCCTGATAATAAAACTGCGCTTACTGTAACACAAACAAGCCATTTAAAAGTGGATTTAGGCATACCATTTCCCCCTAAAATCTAAGTTTGTACTATATGTATACGAGCTCTTTATCATTTTAGAACAAGCAATAACAACTTATCTTACAATTTACTAAACAAAAAAACTCCTGATTTCTCAGAAGTTTTTTATACAAATCTATTATTAACTTGTTTACAAATTAATATGTTTTACATTTTCAATCGGCTGTCCAAACCATTTAGAAGCAATTTCTTTGAATAAATCTATTTTTCCTGTGGTTAAGAAAAGATGGTCGCTTTGTTCTTCCCCTTCATTTAACATTTTACTATGATATAGTATCGTACTTACTTCACGAGCTGTTTCATCTCCAGAACTAATTAACTGCACCTTATCTCCCATTACCCGCTTAATAACTGGGCCTAGAATCGGATAATGTGTACATCCTAAAATCAGCGTATCAATTTCAGTATTTTTCAGTGGTTGCAACGTTTCTCTAACAACCTCATACGCCATCTCACTCTCAAAGTTTCCACTTTCAACAAGTTCAACAAATGGCGGACACGCTAAGCTTTCTACCATAACGCGGTTATTAATGGACTTTAACGCATCTTCATACGCACCACTTTTCACCGTTCCAATTGTTCCAATAATACCAACATGGTACGTATTCGTCACTTTTAAAGCTGTACGCGAACCAGGATGAATCACACCCACTACTGGAATTTTTAATTGTTTTTGCATCTCTTCAAGTACGACCGCAGTTGCAGTATTACAAGCAATAACTAGCATTTTAATATCAAGTGCTAATAAATACTCTGTCATTTCCCATGTGAATTGACGCACTTCCTCGCGAGAACGCGGGCCATAAGGACAACGTGCTGTATCTCCTAAATATATAATACGCTCTTTTGGCAGCTGACGAATTAACTCTTTCGCTACCGTTAATCCCCCTACTCCCGAATCAATGACACCAATTGCTCTATTCAACATAATCACCCGTTTTCTCATTCATCATCTTATTTTTTTGCATATCATTATATCTTACATACTTTAGATCTTTACAGATCCAAAATATACCTGTTAATAGATTTCCAAATATGTACCTGTATAGACCAGGACTTTTTTATTTTGCTCCTTTTCTTCGCAATTTGCAAGACAGAAAAATAGCCGACCTTTTATAAAAAGTCGGCTTCACCTATTATAATTCGAGTTCCCCCATACGAAGAAGCTCAACAACCGCTTGCGAACGTCCTTTAACCCCTAGCTTTTGCATTGCATTTGATATGTGGTTGCGTACAGTTTTTTCACTAATAAATAGTTCACTTGCAATTTCTTTCGTCGTTTTATCTTGAACCAATAATTCAAAGACTTCTCTCTCTCTCTTTGTGAGTAACGGTTTAGATTGATATGCTTTTTCCTTCAACTGGTATAACCCTCCTTGCTTAAGCCAGAGCTGTATATGTGTAAGTTGGGTGTTTATTTAGTCAAGATATTGTATGAACAAAATGTGCAGGTGGTGAATGAAAATGGGCTAATTTCGGCACGTTATTTATGATTTATATATATGTAAGAACTTCCAAAAAATCTTTTTCAAACAATAATCGCTATTCATCAAAAGAATTATTAAATACTAAGCGCGAAAATCCCCAAACTCCATTTATTACCTCTTTCTTTTCAGAAAGATTCGTCAATAAACAGCCAATACTACCAAACAGGGATGTATGTGTTCATACCAATCCGCTTTGCACGCAAAATTTTATGTATTGGTGGTGTCATTATGTTTTCGGCCTTCAAACGATTTTTAATCGGTAGACCACTTAAGTCAACAGCACTCGGGGAACAAAAATTAAATAAACTAAAGGCACTCGCGATCCTTTCTTCTGACGCCCTTTCTTCTGTCGCTTACGGAACAGAACAAATTTTAATTGTATTAGCTGCATTTGGAGCGATTGCTTTTTGGTATTCCATCCCGATTGCAATTGGCGTTTTAATCTTATTGACAGCGCTCATTTTATCATACCGACAAATTATTTTTTCTTATCCGCATGGCGGAGGTGCTTATGTTGTTTCCAAAACAAACTTAGGCACAAATGCTGGGCTTATTGCAGGAGGATCATTACTTGTTGATTATATCCTTACTGTAGCTGTAAGTGTTTCAGCTGGAACCGATGCTATTACATCTGCTTTTCCGGCTTTGCACACATACACCGTTCCAATCGCGGTCATACTTGTTTTATTTATTACAATTTTGAATCTAAGAGGCGTAACGGAGTCAGCATCGATTCTAGCTTATCCTGTCTATCTCTTTGCCTTTGCACTTGTTATTTTAATTATTGCTGGTGTTTTTAAAATTTTTTCTGGGCAAGCTCCCGCTCATTTACATACACCGATTGGAACAGTCGTGCCTGGCATTACACTCTTCTTCTTGTTGAAGGCTTTTTCATCTGGTTGTTCCGCTTTAACAGGGGTAGAGGCAATTTCCAATGCAATTCCAAATTTTAAAGAACCGGCTGCAAAAAATGCAGCAAAAACATTAGTTATCATGGGAACGATTCTTGCTATTTTATTTACGGGTATTACATTTTTAGCCTATTGGTATGGAATTGCTCCGAAACATAATGACACTGTCGTGTCCCAAATTGCTTCAAATATATTTGGAAGGAATTTTGTATACTACTTTATTCAAGGAACAACTGCGCTTATTTTAGTACTAGCTGCAAACACAGGTTTTTCAGCATTTCCACTTTTAGCATTTAATTTAGCATCAGATAAATATATGCCGCGTATGTATTTAATGCGTGGAGATCGCTTAGGGTATTCAAATGGAATCATTACGTTAGGTATTAGTTCTATGCTTTTAATCGTTGCATTCCAAGGTAAAACCGAGCAATTAATCCCGTTGTATGCTGTCGGGGTATTCATTCCTTTTACATTGTCACAAACAGGTATGATTATAAAATGGTTACGAGAAAAGCCAAAAGGATGGATGCCTAAGTTACTAACAAACTTATTAGGCGCTCTTATTTCATTAACTGTGCTTCTCATTTTTTTTATTACAAAATTTGCGCAAGTATGGTCCATTCTTATCTTTTTACCTATCATTGTTTTCATCTTTCATCGCATCCACAATCACTATGTTGCAGTAGGAGAACAGTTGCGCATCAATTTTAATGAAATTCCTGAAAAAGTAACTGGTAACGTCGTAATTGTTCCCGTCGCTGGTATTACAAAAGTAGTCGAACAATCCATCAATTACGCAGAAACAATTAGCGATCAAGTTATCGCTGTGTATGTAGCTTTTGATAAAGAAAGCGAACTACGTATGCAGGAAAAATGGAAAGAATGGCAACCGAATATTCGTCTCGTTACCTTTATCTCATCTTACCGAAGCTTAATGCGTCCTATCGCAAAATTAATTACAATTATTCAGCATAAGGCGCAAGAAAAGAATCGTTTCGTTACCGTTTTAATTCCGCAATTTATTACAAAAAAGAACTGGCATAACTTTTTACACAACCAATCGAGTGTATTACTACGTGTCTATCTTCTATATAAGAAAAATGTTATAGTCACAACAGTTCCTTACCGTTTCCGAAAATAAAAGCAATATATACGTAAAAGAAAGGAGGCTATCCTCTCCTTTCTTTTATGTATACAACTGCCTTACAAAACTGTAATCTTCTTTCAGAAAAATGTAATATAATTCGATAGTTTACATATTCTTTTCCATGTAAGATAAAAGTATAAAGAATCACCAATACATAAAAGAAACAAAATGGTGATTAAAAAGGAGAGGGGTTTATAATGGAAAAAAAGTTACGTAGATCTGAAACTGATAAAGTTTTATTTGGTGTATGCGGTGGTTTAGGAGAATATTTTGATATAAGCGTTAGTATGATTCGCATACTTTGGATTATTGCGATTCTATGCTTCGGAACAGGTTTTTTAGTCTATCTTGTTTGTTTGTTGCTTATGCCACGTTCTTACTAAAAAGGCACCGGTGCCCAATCGGTGCCTTTCTTTCATCTTGTCACTTTTTGATAGAGCATACTTTCTTTTTGTGTTAACAAATACTTATTTGCTAAAATAAGAAACACACTAGAAGTCCATGTAAACGCTAAATCACGCAATCCTTGCCCGGTTTGTGCATGAAAATTTTCAGCCATCCCACTTTTATTTGCCATCCTACAAAAACGAACAGCAATATCCTTTGCAAATTCATTTTTGCCAACTGCTTGTAAAGCCTCAGTCATAATAAATGTTGTCGGTGCCCAAATTGGCCCGCGCCAATATCCATCATCACGATAATATGGACTCCTTATACTCTCTGTTGCAAAACCATACTTTGTCAAAAAGTGATTTTCTTTTTTCAATTCTACAAGTAAGCTTTCAATGATTTCTTCAGGTAACCTTTTTCCTAAAATGAGAGGAATATATAACACAAGACTATCTGATACTTCATATGAATGATTCCCAGATTGCGGGGCAATAAAACGCTTTTCTCTCCAACAATGTTGAATCATACGATTGAGCGTTGTATTTGCCCGCGCTTCCCATCGCTTTGCTTCTTCTTCAAATCCAAGCTTCTCTGCGACCTCCGATAATACCTCCATTTGTAAAATAAGAAATGAGCTTAAGTCCGGACTCTCAATAGGGGCACCACGGTGAAAAATCGTACTATTATCCCAACCGCTATCATTCCCATGATTATATTGAGGAACCCCATCCCCATCATCATCTCGATATGTAAACCACCAATCCGTCCATTTGCATAACGGTTCATACACTTCTTGTAAATGCTCTTCTGTTATAAAATCTGTATGTTCCATCATCCATTTCAGCGTCCACCCATGAATAGGTGGTTTACAGCAATTCCATAGCCCACTTTTATCGTTAATATAATCCGGTAATACACCGCACTCATCTTGCTTATCAAAGAAAATCATAAATTGATCCCACGCCACTGTCGGCTGATGCATCGCTAATGCCATCGCATTAAAACAATGATCCCAACTCCATATATTTGTCATCCAGTTTTTTGACATATACATCGCTTTTCTCGGTAAATACCCTTCCGCTTCTACCATACAAGACCATGTAATATAAGCCGCTAACTCTCTTCCTTTCAATAAGTCTTTCGGGACAGCCAATGTATGACGTAACCAATTTACAAAATCCACTTCAGCAGCATCCACCGCCTCCGCGAATGTCTTCGTCTCCTTCGGCTTCTGCAATACTGTTTTGTATTCCGTTAGTTCCACATCAATCCCTGATTCTTCATCTTGCGCATAAATATCAACAATAATATGTTTACAACGAAGTTCTTCAAACGGGGCATCCATATGCATAACCCCTTCTATAGCAGATAAATGAAATCTCATTTCTTTTGAAAAGCTATTAATTTCCCACCCACCTTGTGCACTTGGAATACAGTAATCATACGAACTTGTAATCCCAATAAAACGTAGCTGCAATCGATCCGAATAAAAACGAATTGTATCAGAATGAGAGAAACAAATCTTCACATCACCTTCTACAGTTTGGAGCGTTAGTAAAGATGGCGACATCTTTGTTTCACATGGTAAAACCTCTCCTTTCCGATTTAATACCTCTATTTTAAACACTTCACCAAAATCGTCGTCACCACCGCGAATGTTTCGAATCAATAATCCGTTATCATAGTTTAAAGAAATAACTAAAAAAGAACCGTACCGACTAAATGGAACTTGTTGTAAATCAAACATTTATATCCCCCTAGGAAAGAGCCCTAGCAATAGAAGGGCTCTCTTGTAATTTAAGATTCTTTTACGATCTCAAAAGCTCGTTTATGATCCCCATTAAAAGGAACAATGTACACTTCAAACTGGCACGGCTCCGGCTTCAACTGATACTCCTGAAGCTGAGCCGGCCCACAACTCGCGCTTCCTAAACCATTTTGCTTATAATCTAGATGGAACGTAACAAACTCCCTTTCTTGTAATTCATATAAATGCTCTGCTTTCTCTAAATCTTCTGTCGTGTAAGGCAAGGCGCTAAAATTAAAATCTTGCGTACTATGCGCAACAAATCCAACATGATATTGATCATATAACGAAACCCACTTTACATCTGTTCGATTTCCCGTCTCTTGCGGAAAAACATACGGGAAAAATACATCCTTTACAGTCATTTCATACAAATCTATTTTGTTCGCTTCTTTACTATCCACATATGATTCTCCTGGTCCACGTCCAAACCAACTTACATTTTGATATTGTTTTGGCAGACGCATTTCGAGCCCAATTCGCGGAAGCATCTCTGGTAAAGTACCGCTTGGATTCAACTTTGTCTCTATTTTCATAGCTCCGCTTCTTTCAATTTCATACGTATAAGTAAAAGCAATTTTCCAATTCACGACAAGCGGGGAAATAAATCCTTTCACAACAACTTCAACATTTCCATTTTCAAGTTGTACAGCTTCTATACTCGCTACGTCATGTTTCACAAGGTGTACATATTGTTCTTTCCATTTTTCAACTACATACATATCATTATCAATTGTTGCCCGCCAAATAATTAATTCAGGCCCTTCTTCCATAAGTGATTGCCCTTTAAAGGTCCAGTCTTTTATACGCCCTGTTACAGGGTGAAAAGAAATAGCAAAACTTTCACCAGCAACACGAATTTCCTCCTTTGTTTCATGTAAAGTTACTGACTCATATAACTTCGAATCTCTTTTTCTTCTTATCTTTTTCAGAGCTGGAATACAAAATTGTTCCCAAGCTATTTCATGTCCTGCTACTCCCCAATTTGTATCTGCTCCTAATACAATCGATACTGTTACATAGCAATCCTCCTCTGTATGAAGGGCTATTTCATCTTTAAAGAGCAACTGAATCTCACAACTCTCTTTCGGTAACAAAGGCGGGGCATCTATAGAATCACTCGCAATTACTTTTCCTTCTTTTTTGACAGTCCACTGCATACGATAGCCTTTCAATGAGCGAAAATCATATATATTTTGTATCGAAATCCTACCACTTCGTATGTCTATCTCTCCTACTTTAATAGGTTCAATTATTTTCTTATATTGCAACAAAGCTGGCGATGGCGTTCGATCTGGCAAGAGTAGTCCATCAATGCAGAAATTACTATTATGCGGAGTATCTCCAAAGTTACCTCCATATGCAAAGTACTCTTCTCCATTTTCATTCACTTGACGTAATCCGTGATCAATCCATTCCCAAACAAAGCCACCTTGTAATCTTTTATGACTATAAATCGCTTCCCAATATTCTTTTAATCCGCCTGGTCCATTTCCCATCGCATGAGCATACTCACATAAAATATGAGGTTTTTCCCACTTTTCTTCTTCTGCATAACCAATAATCTTTTCGACTGAAGAATACATTGTACTAAAAATATCAGCGACTTTCGTTTCTCGATCCCCTTCGTAATGAATGATTCTTGATTGGTCCAATTCCCTACACTTATTCGCCATTGCAATAAAATTACAACCGAACCCAGATTCATTTCCGAGTGACCACATAATAATTGAAGAATGATTGCGATCTCGACGCACCATACGTTCCACACGATCTACATAAGCATTTTCCCATTCAGGATCATCACTTAATACGTTTGCATTACCAATTAACTCAAATCCATGGCATTCCAAATCAGCCTCATCAATTACATATAAACCATATTCATCGCATAGATCATAAAAACGTGGATCATTCGGATAATGTGCTGTTCGCACCGCATTAATATTATGCTGTTTCATAAGCATTACATCTTGTTTCATTGTTTCATATGTGACATATCTTCCTGTATCCGGGTCGTGATCGTGACGATTCACCCCTTTAAATATAATGGGAATACCATTGACAAGAAGATTTCTATCCTTCATCTCAATCATCCGGAAACCGATCTTCTGTGAAATCACTTCTACAACTTCACTATTTT
Source organism: Bacillus sp. 105MF (assembly GCF_000374885.1). Classification (NCBI taxonomy): domain Bacteria; kingdom Bacillati; phylum Bacillota; class Bacilli; order Caryophanales; family Bacillaceae; genus Bacillus; species Bacillus sp. 105MF. The sequence continues at coordinate 65,652 of NZ_KB895566.1, forward strand.
CGTTTCGAATCGTGAACAATACAATATACAAATACGGGTCTTCTGCGGACCATTTCTGCGGCTTTTTGACAGAAAACGAATGTGTATCATCTATAACCCTTTTCCCCTGTAAGTCCAAATACGATGTATGTTGATCTAATACTTCCCCATTCTTATTACAAAACTTATACTCTAGTACATAATTTTTATTCAGTAATTGTTCGTTGCAAATCTTTGTACTTAGTTGTAATACACCATTTTCATAATTTTCATCAAGCGTTGTACCTAACCTCATATCATAAATATGTACAGCAGGTTCATGCATAATGTACACATCACGAAAAATACCACTTAGCCACCACATATCTTGATCTTCTATATAAGATCCATCACACCATCTATACACACATACTATCATCGTATTCTTTCCGGCATGAACAAACGATGTAATATCAAACTCTGCCGTCAAACGACTTCCTTGGCTATATCCCACTTCTTCTCCATTTATCCATAAATGAAAGGCACTATCCACACCTTCAAATCGAATACGAATACATCCTCCGTTCCAACTTTCTGGTATATAAAATTCATTTTTATAACAACCCACTTGATTTTCAAATGGAACATGGGGTGGCTGAACCGGAAACGGATAATATAAATCGGTATAATGCGGCTTTCCGTATCCTTGCAATTGCCAATGCCCAGGTACATGAATCGTATCCCATTCACTACAATCAAATTCACTTATGAAAAAATTCTCTGGAAGTTGCTTTGGGGATTCTAAGTACAAAAACTTCCACATTCCATTCAGCAATTTGTAATAAGAAGAGCTTTCACGCGTAAAAGATAGAGCCGCTTGTTCAGTTTGAAATGGAATAAAATGTGCTCTTCCCTCCATGCGATTCCGCCCTGTTACTTGAACATTTTCTAAGTCCTCTAACATGTTATGTCCCATATCGATCCTCCTTTTTGCATTCACTTTGTCACATCATTTCTACGCTCTATTATTTAAGGCCCGTATGCCCCGACTCTTCCACAATATAGCGTTGTGCGAAAAAGAAGAGTGCAAGAGGTACAATACTAATTAACAATGTCACCGCCATAATCCCTTCCATATCAACGCCAAACATACCTTTAAACTGTGCTAAGCCTAACGTTAATGTATATTTGCTTTGGTCATTTAAGAAAATAAGCGGTCCTAGATAATCGTTCCAACATCCTAAAATATTAAAAACAGCAACAAGAATTAAAATCGGTTTCATAATCGGTAAATAAATACGGTAGTAAACTTGAAAAGCGTTCGCACCATCCATCCTTGCAGCCTCATCTAGCTCCTTTGGAACAGACATAATAAATTGTCTCATTAAAAAGATAAAAAACGCACCGCCAAACCAAGATGGAATAATTAAAGATTTTAACGTATTAATCCAGCCGAGAGCATTAAATTCCATATAAAGCGGAATCATCGTTACTTCCCACGGAATCATCATCGTCGCTAGCACAATCATGAACAAAATATCCCGTCCTTTAAATTTAAAACGTGCAAAACCGTATGCTACTAAAGAAGATGATATTAACTGTCCGATTGTTGAAAATACTGTTACAACAATTGAATTCCATAAAAAAGTATTAAATGGTTGACTCGTCCACGCCTTTGCAAAATTACTAAATTTAAACTCAGATGGAATCCACTTTGGCGGATATAAATATAATTCTTCTGGTGATTTCACAGATGTTGTAATCATCCAAAAGAAGGGCAATAAAAATAAAATGGAAAAACCTATTAATAGTGCGTACACTACAATTCGATGTATGCGCTTCTTCGTTCTCACACTGCATCCTCCTTATTCATCTTCTACTTTGACTTCATCTCATTTTCATAATAAACCCAAGCTGCTGATGATTTAAAAACAAGTAGTGTTAACCCTAAAATGATTAAAAACATAAACCAAGCATTCGCTGATGAATAGCCCATTTTAAAATACTTAAATGCATTTTCATATACATACATCGCGTAAAAATAGGTGGACTTTAATGGACCTCCGCCAGTTAATACAAGCGCTAATGTTAATTGTTGAAACGCACCGATAATTGTTGTAATTAAATTAAATAAAATCGTCGGCGTTAACATCGGCAATGTAATTTTGAAAAATTGTTGCACTTTTCCAGCTCCATCAATGGAAGCAGCCTCATACAAGTTTTGCGGGATATTTTTTAATCCTGCTAAAAAAATGAGCATAAGCGTACCTTGTCCCCATAAACTAGCAATTACCATCGCAATTAGCGACCAGTTCGGATCACTTAACCAATTTGGTCCTTTTATACCAACAAGCGATAGAAAATAATTCAAAATACCATACTCTCCGTTATACACCCATGCCCAAATCATCGCTAAAGCCACACCAGAAATAACGCTTGGCAAATAGAAAAATGTTCGAAAAAACGCATATCCTTTTACCTTTTGATTTAGCAAAATCGCTAAAAATAGGGCAATAATTAAATTAAATGGAACAAATAATGCTGCAAATTTCACCGTAACCCATAACGAGTCCCAAAACATCGGGTCATTTAGAAACATATCTTGATAGTTTTTTAGTCCAACAAATTGAACTTCTCCAATAAGCGGCCAGTCAAAAAAACTAATAAATAATGAAAATAAAAGAGGACCAAGGGTAAATGCTACAAAGCCAAATACCCATGGAAATATAAATGCATAAGGAACGAGTTTCTCCCATTTCATTTTCTTTTTCCTAATGGCTATATTCGTTTCACTTTCTATAGATACTCCATATTTCAACATCCACACCTCTTTGCTTTTACAATTATTTATCCATATATTTCTCTGAATCTTGAACAGATTTATTTAATAATTGCTCTGGATCTTGCCCAAGCATAATTGCATTTATTGCCGCTGATAAATTCCGGTTTACTTCATCCCATTTTGGGTTAAGTAAAAATGCTGGTGTATTTGTTGAACGTTCTAGCATTGTGTAGAACGGTTTAACATTCGCATCTTCCTCTTTCTTCAATTCTTTTACAACACTAATTCGAACTGGCAAATCAGAAGTTCGCATTTTAATTGCTTCTGGTGAAGAATAAAACTTAACAAACTCCCAAGCTAACTCTTTATGCTTTGCATCTTTTGCAATTGAAACAGCTGATGTACCAACAAGTCCCTTCACTGGTTTCCCTTTAAATGCAGGAGGTTCTACTGTACCAAAATCAATTTTTGCATCTTTAAATCCTTCTAATGGCCAAATTCCACTCTCCCACATCGCTAACTTCCCAGCTTTAAAAATATCATCACCGCTCTGTTGATTTTTTCCACCTACTAATACAGCCGTTTTATCCTTTAGCATACTTTGGAAAGATTTCATAACTTCAATTGTTTCTGGACTGTTCATATGTCCTTTTATTTGTTTTCCATCTTCACTTACAAAACTACTACCGTTACTCCAAATAAACCCTTGTAAATCATACGTATCTGGCTCAGGTCGTAAAGCAAAGCCATATTGTTTATTGCTTGCATCTGTTAACTTTTTCGCAGTGTCTACAAACTCATCCCAAGTCCATCCATCTTTCGGGTATGGAATATTCGCTTTATCAAATAACTTTTTATTGTAATATATAACCCGCGTTGTAAACCCTGCTGGCATACCATATAATTTCCCGTCAATACTAGAGTAGTTAAATAGCCCTTGATAAAAGTCATCTAATTTCACATCTGGATCTTTCTTTGCCAGTTCATCTAAAGGCTCAAGAGATTTATAGTAAGCTGGGAAATTCCACATATACATAACATCCGGTGGGTTTTTCGCCCCGAAAGATGCTGCGAGCTTTTGATCAAAACCATCACCATAAGCCTCCACCTGTACCTTTACTCCCGGATTCTTCTCTTCAAATTTCTTTGCAATTTGCTGCTGAATCTTTAAATTCTTTCCAGCATCCCAAGTTGCAAATCGCAAAACTGTTCCATCATTTGATGTTTGTTTCTTTTCATCATCCTTTGATGATTTTTTGCTTGTAGTCTCATTTGAGCTACAACCAGCTAAAAAAACAATAAGTACGAGCATAAAACTAAGACATACATGTACCATTTTTCTCACTGCACACACTCCCCTTCTCCAAAAAGCTTTTTTTATTTCTGATTTTTCAGAATAAATAATTTAACCGCTTTCATTTTACCTTTTATGAAAGCGATTAAAAACATCGATTTGTTCGATTTTTGTTATCAAATTGTTCGTTCGACGAAATCAGGGTGTCAATTTGTTTTATATAAAGTTCCACATTGTTTTTCTCGATATTCTGATGGCGTTGTTCCTGTACACTTTTTAAACCATTTACTAAAATATTTACTATTTGAAATACCAATATGTTCCGCTACCTCTTGAATCGTAAGTGAGGTTGTTTGAAGCATTTGCATGGCAAGTTCAAGTTTTCTTCGTTCTGTGAAAGAATGAAAACTTTCACCTATTATCTTTTTAAAAAGCATACTAAAATGGCTCCTGCTTAGTCCCACCATCTCTGCCACTTCTGAAACAACAATTGGCTCTGATAAATGATTCATTGTATACAAAATAGCCTCTTTAATTGTTTTTGGCCAATTGTTAATCGTTACTTTATACTTAATCTCAAGTTCTGCAAATTGCTTCATCGATTTAACCGAATCGATCCATTGCTCTATACTGAACAGCTCCCCTGATGTAATCCAATATAGCTCTTCGTATGTACTCTTTACATCCATAAACATTTGCTCCATCATTTCCTTATAGTTTTCATTAAGAAATAAGAAACATTGCTCCTTTCCACATAAGATCTTCACATGTGGATTTGGTATCTTTTGATCAATATCTTGTAATATGAGATGTAATCTCGATTCCGATCTTATAAAACAAGCATAATACCCATCGTTCATCCATTTCCATTCATTACGAAATAAATCCACAAGTACTTCTTGAAACTGATTTTGAAAACCACATAACCATTGAAAAAAATCTTCGTAAAAGAGGAATTTTTGCTGTTCAATCCCTTCCGCTTCCCTATGAATCATTAACTCTTTTTGAAATGCTCGTAAATATTGATCCAGCTCCTCATCATGAAACGATGTTTTCAATAAATAACCTGAAACCCCCAGTTTAATTCCTTCTTGCGCATATTCAAAATCACGATGACAACTTAATAATAATACCTTTGTTTTCGGCGCATGTTGTTTAATCTTTTTCACAAACTCAATTCCATTTACAACAGGCATAACAATATCTGTAATAACCACTTCTGGCTCATGCTGTACAAACTCCTCCCATCCTCTCTCACCATTTGGCACATCCGCTACTACTTCCATATTATACGCCGACCAATCTACCGCCATCTTCAATCCCCTTCGAACAATCGTCTCGTCATCCGCAATGAGCACTTTAATACGTTTCACTTCTGTATCCCTCCCTTTGGCCAAAGAATCTGAACTATAGTTCCTTTCTTTTCTTCTGATTGAATCGTTAATCCGTACTCTAGCCCAAAATGTAATTTGAATTTTTGATCGATATTATATAATCCAAGCCCACCTCTTTGTTCTGCAGACGGCTCTTGTAATAAATCCCGTTTCCGCCTATCAGAAATACCACGACCATCATCGGTAATATGTATACATAAGTCACCATTATCCTTTTCAAATGCCGATAATGTAATAGCTCCATGTCCATCGTCGAAAGCATGAAAAAATATGTTTTCAAATATAGGCTGAAGCGACATTCTTGGAATATGTTCCCCTTTCATAGAAGACGAGACATTTTGCGTATAAGAAAAATGATTTCCAAATCGAATCTCCTGTACCTTTAAATAGTGCTCAATAATGGTTAGTTCACTTTGGAGTGTGACAAGATCATTCGCAAAATTTAAATTCCCTTCTAACACAGCAACAAGATGATAAATCATTTCACTTACATCACTTGCCCCCTGAAGCTTTGCTTTCCATTGAATAGAATTTAATGTATTAAATAGCAAGTGCGGATTAATTTGATAATGAATTGCCTTGAGCTCAGCTTCTTTTTTCAACTTTTCTTTCTGATATATTTCTTCTACTAATGATTTAATTTTAACAACCATTTTATTAAAATTCACAGTTAAACTCCCTACTTCATCTTGTGAATTTATTGGTATATTTGTATAAAAATCTCCTTTACTTACTTGAGATATTGCATGATCCAAATTCGTGATATTTTCCGTTAACTTAGCCGAGATTAAAAATGCCAGCATAAAAGCTAAGCACAGTGATACAACAATTCCAATTAATGTAACAAACAAAATAATTGTAGAAGATTGATAAAATTCTTTTTCTGGAATAATAATTTCTAGACTCCATTTATTTGATGGAATTGGCTTTTCCCAAATGATATCATCCTTGTTTTTTTTATAATTTTCATCCGTCGTATAAATCACCTGTTTTTTTTCATCACGAATGGTAATCAATGCATGCAAATCTGTTTCTAATGAATCAATAAACTTAAATAAATCCGTCGCATCTGTTTCCACTAATATTCGGCTATCTTTCAAGCTACCGAATGATGTTTTAACTGGAACAAGTAATCCAATTACTTTGCTTTTATCAAGTGCAGAGTAATGATTCGGAACATAGATCCCATTCCAATACCCTTGTGATAAATCCCCTTGTTCTTCCCAAAATTTTTCTTGTTTTAGTTTCTGCACATCTAAATACCGATCTCCATAATAATAACCGCTAGGTGTAATTAAAAAGATCCCCTTCGTTTGTGCTGTTTTATGCGCTTCTAAAAACCTTTCAAAATTTTTCTCAATAATAAATTCCGAATACGATTTCGGTGCTTCTTTTTTTAAAACAATTAATGTCGGGTCTGATAAATATTCTTGAATATCACTAGCAATTAAATGCATATGGCTTAATGTTAATTCAATTTGAGTTTGAAGCTGCGATATAGCAAACTTTCCATAATCCCCAAACTGTTCATTTACAAGATTGGATGACTTTTCATATGACATCCAACTAAACAACATGAGCGGAATAAGTGCGACCACTAAAAAACATGTTAATAACTTTAAACGAAGGCTTGTTCGAATTTGTTGCACCAATCTCCATAATCTAAATTTCGTCATTCGCCTCATCCCTTATCCTACTCAGTTTATTTTTTCAGAATATTCCAACTTAACTGTATTTTATCAAAAATACAGTTAAAATCTATAAAAAAAGAGCGCTTTATTGCAAGCGCTCCCTTTTTATAGCTAAGAAGAATACTTCATCGTTAAATGCAAAACAGCTATTTCATCTCCAGCATTTTTATAACTATGCTTCTTATTCGCTTCAAACTGAATCGAATCAAATTCATTTAATTCATATACATCATTTTCAACTTGAATAGCAACTTGTCCTTTCATAACTGTAACAAGTTCAATCGCCCCTTCATGGTGAGACTCTGGCTCATACATACTTTGCGGTCTTAAACAAGCACGATGCATCTCCATGCCCGTTTCTTTCGTATACCGGAACATTGTCTCTAACCGCCATGCCTGTCCTACGTCTACCGCAAATCCTTCTCCACAGCGAGCAATCGCTACTGGTTCTCCAACTACCATTAACCTCGACAATGGAATTGACAGCCCCTTCGTAATTTTCCAAATGACGGCTAATGTTGGATTCGTTTCACCTCTTTCGATTTTTCCTAATGTTAATTTACTAACCCCTGTTTTTTGCGCCAATTCTTCTAAACTCAGTTTTTGTTCATTACGAATTTGTCTTAATAACTGACCAACTTGCTGAATGACTTCTTTTGTTTGCATATCCTCTTTTTCTTTCATAGTAACAAAATCACCTCTAAGTATAAAATAGTTTACTTTAATTAATTTTAAGTATATTATACTATACATAAATATTTCGAATCTCGAAAGGAGTGCTTACGTATCATGCGCGCAATATTATTAGGTATTTTATCATCCGCCTTTTTCTCTGCAACATTCATTATTAACAGAGCAATGAATGTATCTGGAACAAGCTGGGCTTGGACTGCTTCTTTTCGCTTTTTATTCGCTCTCCCTATTTTATTCCTTATCGTTTTATTTCGCAAAAACTTTTGGCCCTTATGGTCAGAAATGCGAAAACATCCCTTTGCATGGCTAGGGTGGGGATCTTTAGCAGGGATCGGCTTTTATTCTTTATTAAGCTTTGCTGCTGTCTTTTCTCCAGCTTGGCTTGTTGCAGGAACTTGGCAAGTTACAATACTCGCTGGCTTGCTACTATCGCCATTATTTTTTATTACGATTGAAACAAAAACAGGTACAAAACGCGTACGCGGAAAAATCCCACTTCGCAGTTTATACGTATCACTTTTCATTTTAATTGGTGTCATTTGTATGCAAGCAACAGAAGCTGGGCATATTACAGCCACTCAATTTATATCTGGTTTTCTTCCTGTTGTTCTTGCAGCTTTCTTATATCCATTCGGCAATCGAAAAATGATGGAAGTTGTAGGAGGACGCCTTGATACTTTCCAGCGTGTATTAGGAATGGCAATCGGCAGCCTGCCTATAGCAATTATTCTTGCAATATATGGTTTTGGGGCAACAGGCATTCCAACATCCGGTCAAATGCTTCAAGGATTTTTATTAGCATTATGTTCTGGTGTTATCGCCACAATGACATTTTTCTTTGCAACAGATTTAGCGAAAGATAACCTTTCCTTATTAGGTGCTGTAGAAGCAACGCAAGCCGGAACTATGGTATTTACTGTTCTTGGTGAAATGCTTTTCTTAAATGGTTCATTCCCTATCGGACTCTCACTTATTGGGATGATTATCATTATAGCTGGAATGATCACAAATAGCATTTTGAATCGATCTATTCCAGTTACTAAACGAAAGAAAACAGCATAACAAATGAAAACACTGCATAAATAAAAAACATGATTATTCTTTGAGAATCATGTTTTTTATTTGATCAAAATTGTATAATCCTTCCCTATTTTTTTATCAGAATAATATTTCATTTTCCATTTATACTTAAAAGCACCTAATTTTATGCTATACTACGATTCATGTGTACATGAGGAGGAAAATTATGTTAAAAAAAGGAATCGCTGAATTTATTGGTACTTTTGTACTTGTATTATTTGGAACTGGAACAGCTGTTTTAGGCGGCGGAATTGAAGGAATTGGAACTTTAGGAATTGCAATGGCTTTCGGATTATCAATTGTTGCTATGGCATATAGCATTGGAACAATTTCTGGATGTCATGTAAACCCGGCAGTATCAATTGCCATGTTTGTAAACAAACGAATGAATGCTATGGAACTTAGCTACTATTTATTAGCTCAAGTTTTAGGTGGTTTATTAGGAACTGCAACATTAGTGACAATTTTAAAATCTTCTAATATGTCTTTAGATAACTTAGGACAAAATGCTTTTGGAAATCTTGGTTTGTCAGGATCTTTCTTAGTTGAATTTGTTTTAACATTCGTCTTTATTTTAGTAATTATTGCAGTAACAGGTAAAAAGGGAAACGCACAATTAGCCGGATTAGTAATTGGCTTTACACTGGTATTAGTTCACTTATTAGGTATTCCATTAACAGGCACTTCTGTTAACCCTGCACGTAGCCTAGCACCAGCTTTATTTGCTGGCGGAGAAGCTGTATCTCAATTGTGGGTATTTATTGTTGCACCAATTCTTGGTGGTATCGTTGCTGCCATTGTAGGGAAATTTGTATTAAATACTGAAAAATAGAATCTTCGATCTTTCTGAAAGTAAAAGAAGCGAGCCCACTTATATGAGGCTCGCTTCTTTTACTTTTTAATTTTTGATTGTAAATTTGTAACAAGTTGCTGAACTGTTACATTCGCAAGTACGCTTTCCATCGCTTCTTGCGCTTGCATTAATATAATTTCTAATACCGATTGAATATTCGCACCTACTGGACATTCAATATTTGGATTCTCATGGAAAGAAAATAGATGTCCTTCTTCTACTACTTCCACTGCTTTATATACATCAAGTAATGTAATCTCATCTAAATCACGAGCAAGTGATGTACCACCTTTCCCTGCTTGTACATCCACTAGACCTGCTCTTTTTAACATTCCTGTAATGCGGCGAATCACAACTGGGTTTGTATTCACACTGCCAGCAATCCATTCAGAGGTACAGCGAGAGTTTCGATCTATCGCAAGTAACGTTAACATATGAACACCTACTGTAAAACGGCTACTAATTCCCATCTGCACACCCTCCTTTTTATTCATTCTATTAAAAGACAACTCTTATTATTATATACTATTTTTAATTTATACATAAAGAAAAAGCATGATTTCACAAGAAAATCATGCTTTTTCCTATTATTGACGTTTAATAAATTTCGCTAAATCTTTAAATTTCACTTTGTCTGAGTAATTCATTACACCATTTACATAAATACGACTCGTAACAGCACTTAATATACCAATCGTCGCCAAAAGAATCGCAAGTGTTATCGTAATTTCTAACATCCCCGCCTCACCAGCTACAATGCGCGAGAATGTGACCATCGGTGTAAAGAACGGAACATACGAACTTACAACAACAATAGTACTATTCGGATCACTTAATGATTTCATACTAATGAATAATGCTGCCATTATTAAAATCGACACCGGGAACATTACACCTTGTAAATCCTCAGTCTTAGAAACAACCGCACCAGCAGCTGCATACATCATCGCATAAAGGAAATATCCTGTAACAAAATAAATTAGGAACATACTGATAACTTGTGCATCTAGCTTTGTAAAATCAATTGGCAATCCAAATAATGAACCACTTTCTAAATCTACCCAGCCTAGTACACAAGGAACAAGGTAACCACATGCCAATATAACAAGTTGTAATAACGCCGTTGAAACAACTGCCAAAATTTTTGCATACATCATAGTAAGAGGTTTTACTTTCGGAATCATGACTTCCATAACGCGAGAAGCTTTTTCAGAAGCAATATTCATCGCAATTGTGCTTCCGAACGCAACAATGAACATATACAAAGCGAATGTAAAGAAATATGCAATTCCGAAAGAGGCAGAACGATCTTTTATCGCTTCTTGTTTCACGGAAATTTCTGTTTGCAATTGTTGTGCAATTTCCGGTGAAACATTATGTTTAGCAACCGTTACTGCCGTATATTGCTCCTTTAAATAACTAGCCATAATTGTAGAAGTTGTTTCACTAGGGAACCCATTAAACATATACGTAACCTCTGGAACTCCATTCTTTTCTTTCACATGGAATAAACCATCTAAATCTCCTTCTTCTACTTGTTTATGGAATTTATCAAAATCACCCTTTGAACCAACCGTTATTTTTGCTGATGGCAATAACTTATTTAACTCTTCTTTTTGTATTTTATATGTAGAACTTTCTACTACAACTGCAATCTTATCTTTCTCCTTACTTTTATCTCCATCAGAAGTGAAATGGTTAAATGCAAAGATTCCAAACACAACTAAAAATAAAATCGCACTCGTAATCAATGATTTTTTAGAAAAAAATGCTTCCCTGAAATAAAATGAAAATACATGAGAAAATTTACGCATTGTTATTTCGCCCTTTCTACAAATATTTCGTTTAGCGTCGGCTCTAGCATTTTAAATTGCCTTAAGCTTACACCTTGCTCTTGCAATTGTTGCAAAATCTTTAGAGCTTCTGCATCGTCTTGTACTTTTACATAAAGAAGGCCTTGTTGTTTTTCATACGGAACATGTATAGCTTCTAATCCCTTTTCATTCTCTGCTGTATCTTCAATAGTTAAATTACGAAAACCGTATTCTTTCTTAATATCACTTAGCTGTCCTTCTACGACTGCTTCACCTTTTTTCAAAATACATACATGTTGGCAAAAAGCCTCTACTTGTTCCATACGATGACTTGATAAAATAATCGTCTTTCCGCTCTGTACTTGTTCTTCAATAATACTAGCTAGCATTCCAGCATTAACTGGATCAAGTCCGCTAAATGGTTCATCTAAAATAAGTAGTTCTGGATTATGAAGAAGGGCCGCAATTAATTGAATTTTTTGTTGATTCCCTTTTGAAAGCTCTCCTGCCGTTTTAAATTTATATTCTGGGATTGCTAATCGTTCTAACCAGTGATCGATTGCAAGATCGACTTCTTTCTTCGTCATTCCTTCTAATCTACCAAAATATCGCAGTTGATCTATTACCCTACTTTTTGTATATAATCCTCTTTCCTCTGGCAAATATCCAATTGTTACCCCACTATTACCAAATGTTTTTCCATCCCACGTAATAGAACCTTCATTAGGCGTTAATAACCCAAGAAGCATTTTAATTGTCGTTGTTTTCCCTGCACCATTTCGGCCAAGTAAACCTAACACTTCACCTTTTGGTAACGAGATTTGCAAACCGTTAACTGCCTTTGATTCTCCAAATGTTTTTGTTAAGTTTTGAATTTGTAAACTCAAAGTATAAAGCCTCCCCTTTAATATCATTCGTACTCTCTTAAAGACTATGATTGTTTGAAATAAAATATAGTATTATATTTCATTCTCTTATATGTACCATCATCTCTAATCCATCATTTGTTTCATTTAGTTAAAATTGTAAATAACAGAACGGAGTTTGTCAATTATAATTGTCATTTTGACAATAAAGTAAGTCAAATAACTCATTATCATTTTGCTCATCTTTCTAATATAAGGCACACTACTATATATACAAAAGACAATATACAAAAGTTCATAAAAAAAGGTATAAAAAATATTATATTTTAATATATAATATTAAAGAATTTAGTTGCATCAAGGAGGATACATATGAAAATGAAAAGAGGCATTACCACATTATTATCTGTAGCAGTTCTTTCTACATCACTTGTAGCATGTTCAGGAACAGCTGAAAAAACTGTAGCAAAAGAAGAAAAAGTAAAATTAACAGATCAACAGCTAATGGCTGATCTATGGTATCAAACAGCTGGTGAAACAAAAGCTTTGTATTATCAAGGCTATAACATCGGACAATTAAAACTCGATGCTGCTCTTGCAAAAGGGACAAGTAAAAAACCAGCAATTGTACTAGATTTAGATGAAACCGTTTTAGATAACAGCCCCCACCAAGCGATGACTGTGAAAGAAGGAAAGGGCTATCCTTATAAATGGGATGAGTGGATTAATAAAGCAGAAGCGGCAGCTCTTCCTGGTGCAATTGACTTCTTAAAATATACTGAATCTAAAGGTGTCGATATCTACTACATTTCAAACCGTAAAACAAATCAATTAGATGCAACGATTAAAAACCTTGAACGCGTTGGCGCTCCACAAGCAACGAAAGAACATATTTTACTACAAGACCCGAAAGAAAAAGGGAAAGAAAAACGTCGTGAACTTGTTTCACAATCACACGATATCGTCCTATTCTTCGGTGATAACTTATCTGACTTCACTGGATTTGATGGAAAATCTGTAAAAGATCGCAATCAAACAGTTGAAGAAACAAAAGCACAATTTGGCGAGAAATTCATCATTTTCCCTAACCCAATGTATGGTGATTGGGAAGGCGCTCTATATGATTACAATTTCAAAAAATCTGATGCAGAAAAAGATAAAATTCGTCGTGATAACTTAAAATCATTTGAAGTAAACAAATAACGGGAAACTTCCATCAGTTGGGTTTTCTTTATCCCTCACCTATCTTCTTTACTTTCACTAAATCTTGAGGTGGGGGTCTTACTGTCCGCGAATAACGGGATAAAAGGATGGCTTAAGCCATCCTTTTATTTCTTAACCCTTGGTTTATTCCAATCCATTTATGTGTATACCCGAACAATATACATATCCATTTTGATTTTTCAATATATAAGTCGCGGCTATGAAAATAAAAAGAAATCTCCACTCGTTTTCTCCCTTTGGTTTTACTCGGCATGGGGCTAAAAAAGGCACTGTCCGCTTCTATCCATGGTCAGACGCTCTCTCCACCCAAAAAGAAAGGTTTTGTATTGTTTTTTCCATTTGTATGTATATGAATCAACAAAATCAAACATTTTTTGACATTTTCTTTGCAATTCTATTACGTTACGACTCTTATATTTCTTTTTATAGAAACTAGACTTATAATTAACATACTAGAAAAATTATAAGAAAGGACTGAGATTACATAGCGTTATGAAAAAGGTAATTGTTATTTCTGCCACTACGATTGTAATCGGTATTACATCCTTCGCTTATTTCAGCTCAAAATCACCATTACAAAATGAAGCGAAAGCTGTCGAAACACAAAAACATATTGAACATCCAAAAGAAGAGATTCCAACATTCCCAAAAGCAACTCATACTGCTAAAAAAATAGATGAGAATTTCTCTCTTGTTACAAATCCAGATTCACCTCTTGTATTAGTAAATAAACATCGTAAATTACCAGATGGCTATACACCAGACGATCTTATAAGACCAGACGTCCCATTTGCATATCCAAAAGATAAAGAGAAAACATTACTTCGTAAAGATGCTGGTGCAGCTCTCGAAAAAATGTTCCATGCAGCAAAAGAACAAGGACTAGAGCTTACTGCTGTATCAGGATACCGTTCTTATAAACGACAACAATCATTACATAATATGTACATAAAACGACAAGGACAAGCTGAAGCAGATTCAGTGAGCGCAATTCCTGGAACGAGCGAACATCAAACAGGCCTTGCAATGGATATTAGTTCTAAATCTGCAAAATATCAATTAGAACCTATTTTTGGTGAAACAGAAGAAGGTAAATGGGTTGCAGCACATGCCCATGAATTTGGCTTCGTCATTCGCTATTTAGAAGATAAAACAGATACAACAGAATACTCATATGAACCGTGGCACCTTAGATACGTCGGTAATCCATATGCTACATACTTACATAAACATCACTTAACATTAGAAGAAGCAATGGATGAAACAAATAAGAGAGCTAAATAGCTCTCTTATTTTTATTGCAATAGCTTTTGCTTCCATTCTTGGGGCCAAGGTGCCCCTTTTCCCGTTTTCTTTGAGGCTTGCACCATTGCCCCGCGTCCTACTAAGCAAACTTCTCCCGCTTCATTTTTCACCATATAGTGTAAATCCAAAGAAGAATTCCCAATTGTTTCAGCTTTTACATATACCTTTAAATGTTCATCGAAGAAAATTTGTTTTAAAAAATTACATTGTAAGTCAGCAACAACAATCATTGTTTCTGATGCTTCATGTGTCCATTCTTGCATAAAACCAAGCTCTTTAAAAAATTCAATACGTGCTTCTTCAAAATATGTAAAAGCAACACCATTATTCATGTGTCCAAACATATCTGTTTCACAAAAACGAACTTTCACAGGAATGTAAAATGAAAAATCTTTTTCCCAGCTAGCAAAGTTTTCAATATAGGAAATCTTCTTCATGTTTTTCTCTCCTTTTTCTCTCATTCTCATAAGTCACATAATAAATTTCAGAATAAACAAAAAATTAAAACGATTAAAAACCATATATCCATTTTGATTTTCCAACATATCAGTCGCAGCTATGGAAAACAACAGGTGACCTACACTCATTTTCTCCCTTTGTTTTCACTGGGAATAGGGCTACCGTTTCTATGCATGATCGGATCCTCTCTCCCACCCAAAAAGAAGAATTTTATGTCGGTTTTTCCATTTGTATTTATATAAATATTGCCTCTTCGATTCGAAGAGGCAATATTTATTAATAGTTATTGTCGCTACCAAAGAAATCTTTAAACGACTGAATTGTTGTATCACGGTTTAATGCTGCAATTGAAGTTGTTAACGGGATACCTTTTGGACATGATTGTACGCAGTTTTGCGAGTTACCACAGTTCGCAAGGCCACCATCACCCATAATTGCACGTAAGCGCTCTGCTTTATGCATTTCACCAGTTGGATGTGAGTTAAATAAACGTGCTTGTGAAAGCGGCGCTGGTCCGATAAAGTCAGATTTACTGTTTACGTTCGGACATGATTCTAAGCAAACACCACATGTCATACATTTTGAAAGTTCATATGCCCATTGACGCTTTTTCTCTGGCATTCTTGGTCCTGGTCCTAAATCATACGTACCATCGATTGGAACCCAAGCCTTAACACGTTTCAAAGCATCAAACATACGACTACGATCAACTTGTAAATCACGTACTACCGGGAATGTCTTCATCGGTTTTATACGAACTGGTTGTTCTAATTTATCGATAAGAGCTGTACATGATTGACGCGGTTTACCATTAATTACCATAGAACAAGCACCACATACTTCTTCTAAACAGTTCATATCCCATGCAACCGGAGTCGTATGATTTCCT
The DNA here is from genome assembly GCF_000374885.1 of Bacillus sp. 105MF. NCBI lineage: Bacteria > Bacillati > Bacillota > Bacilli > Caryophanales > Bacillaceae > Bacillus > Bacillus sp. 105MF. Next base: position 81,954 of record NZ_KB895566.1, read on the forward strand.
TTTGCATCAACAGGATTACGACGAATTTCCATAAGAGCCGAAATAATATTCATATTTGGGCGATATGGAATTTCAAATTCCTGATCAAACGATTGTGCATCTGGTCCATCTTGTCTCGTAATGATGAGGCGGATTGTTTTCTCAGACATGTTGTTTATCCCCCTTCTCTTCACCCTTAGCAGCTACATCATGTTTTGAAGAATAATCACGTTTACGTGGTTTGATTAATGAAACATCAACGTCTTCGTAATGGAATGCCGGTGCATTTCCTTCTCCTTCAAACTTCGCCATTGTAGTTTTTAAGAAGTTCGCATCATCACGATTTGGGAATTCTGGTTTATAATGCGCACCGCGGCTTTCATTACGGTTATACGCACCAATTGTAATAACACGAGCTAATTCAAACATATTTGCCAGTTGGCGTGTAAACGAAGCACCTTGGTTACTCCATTTTGCTGTATCGTTAATGTTAATGCGTTTATAACGTTCCATTAACTCTTGAATTTTCGCATCTGTTTCTAATAACTTTTTATTTTCACGAACTACTGTAACGTTATCCGTCATCCATTCTCCAAGCTCTTTATGAAGAACATATGCATTTTCATTACCATCTAACGTTAAAATATTGTTAAATTTCTCTGTTTCGATTAATTCATTTTGCTCGTATAAAGTAGATGAAACAGCATCAGATGATTTTGAAAGACCTTTCATATATTCAATCGCATTTGGTCCCGCTACCATACCGCCATAAATCGCTGAAAGTAACGAGTTAGCACCTAATCGGTTACCACCGTGCATAGAGTAATCACACTCACCTGCTGCAAATAACCCTGGAATACTTGTCATTTGCTTATAATCAACCCATAGTCCGCCCATTGAATAATGAACAGCAGGGAAGATTTTCATCGGTAGTTTACGAGGATCATCACCTGTGAACTTTTCATAGATTTCAATAATTCCACCAAGTTTAATATCTAGTTCTTTCGGATCTTTATGAGAAAGATCTAGATATACCATGTTTTCACCGTTAATACCTAGTTTTTGCTCGACACACACGTCAAAAATTTCACGCGTTGCGATATCACGAGGCACAAGGTTTCCGTATGCAGGATATTTCTCTTCTAAGAAGTACCATGGCTTACCGTCTTTATACGTCCAAACGCGTCCACCTTCACCACGTGCAGATTCACTCATTAGACGTAACTTATCGTCCCCAGGAATTGCTGTTGGGTGAATTTGAATGAACTCACCATTCGCATAATATGCCCCTTGTTGATATACAGCAGATGCTGCTGTACCTGTATTAATAATAGAGTTTGTTGATTTTCCGAAGATGATACCAGGGCCCCCTGTTGCCATAATTACGGCATCAGCTTGGAAACTCTTAATCTCCATAGATTGTAAGTCTTGTGCAACGATTCCGCGACATACGCCTTCGTCATCCACAACAGCACGTAAGAAATCCCAACCTTCATATTTCGTTACAAGTCCTGCTACTTCATGACGGCGTACTTGCTCATCTAATGCGTACAATAATTGTTGGCCAGTTGTTGCACCAGCGAATGCTGTACGGTGATGTTGTGTTCCCCCGAAACGACGGAAATCAAGAAGTCCTTCTTCTGTACGGTTAAACATAACACCCATACGGTCCATTAAATGAATAATACCAGGCGCTGCTTCACACATTGCTTTAACTGGCGGCTGGTTCGCTAAGAAGTCACCACCATAGATTGTATCGTCAAAGTGAATCCATGGAGAATCCCCTTCACCTTTCGTATTTACAGCACCGTTCATGCCACCCTGTGCACATACAGAATGCGAACGTTTTACTGGTACTAAAGAGAACAGTTCCACGTTTACTCCTGCTTCTGCTGCCTTAATCGTTGCCATTAAGCCGGCTAAGCCACCACCGACTACTATAAGTTTCCCTTTCATGCTCTCCCACTCCTTACTGATTTGCTAGCTGTGGATCGATGAACGCTAATAATGCACTCACACCTACATAAGATAAACCTAAGAAAATAGCTAATGTTACATAAGTAGAGATACGTTGTGAACGTGGCGATACTGTAATTCCCCAGCTAATGCAGAATGTCCATAATCCATTCGCAAAGTGGAAAATTGTTGATACAACCCCAACTAAGTAGAAACCAAACATAACTGGGTTGCTTAAAATATCTGCCATCATGTCATAATTTACCTGCTTACCCATTGCTGCCTGAATACGTGTTTCCCAAACGTGCCAAGATAAGAAAATAAGCGTAACGACACCTGAGATTCGTTGGAAGACGAACATCCAGTTACGGAAATAACTATAAGATGTCGCATTGTTCTTAGCTGTAAATGCAATATATAATCCATATATAGCATGGTACAGTATCGGTAAAAAGATGACGAAAATTTCTAGCGCATACCGGAATGGAAGGAGCTCCATAAAATGAGCAGCTTTGTTAAAAGCCTCTGCCCCTCTTGTTGCAAAATTGTTTACTACTAAATGTTGCGTCAAAAAGACACCAACCGGAATGACCCCCATTAATGAGTGCCACTTGCGAAACGTATACTCGCGGCCTTTCATGTCCCCATTACCCCCCTTGAGTGTTTAACTGCTGCTTTCAGTATTAGTTTATAACAATAATGTTTTTTCACTATTGCTATAAGAAAAACTGAAAAAATTATTCGAAATATTTCAGCATAATTTGATACCAAATTCATTTTACTCCTATTTTTGTCGAAGCGTCAAGAAAACGTATACATAATTTGTACATAATTTGCATATAATTTGCCACTTCCTTTTTTCTTTCTATATATTTAGATTTTCCTAAAGAAAGTGCTGTTTTTATAAATGGGAAATGTTATATAATAATCCCTATAGAAAGAGGGGAATATTTTGAGCAAAAATACAATTGATATAGCATCTTTAGAAGATGTTTCATTGAACGCTTTCGCTTATGAACTGCTGCGGGAAGAAGTACTACCTGACCTAATTGGTAAAGAATTAGATGACATCTTATACTGGGCCGGCAGAAACCTAGCACGAAAATATCCGCTAGAGACGATTGAAGAAGTCATTTATTTTTTTGAAAAAGCTGGCTGGGGTCGCTTGAACATCATCGAACATAAACGCCGTGAAATGCATTTTCAGCTAACAGGCCCGCTCATTACAGAGCGTCAAAAGCAAAATAGACATTGTTCTTACCAATTAGAAACTGGATTTGTTGCAGAACAAATTCAAAAGCAACGAAATGTTGTTGCAGAGTCATATGAAGAGCAAAAAAAACGTTCGGATTCTATCACATTTCTTGTGAAATGGGACGTAAAAGATCCTATCGAAGTGTAGAATCTACATTAACAGTCAACTAGACATATAGGTTTAGTTGACTTTTCTATATAAATCCAAATTAAAAAAACGACATAAACCATTTCTTTTTAGGTGGGAGAGAGCATCCGGCCATGCATAGAAGCGGTCAGTGCTTTTTTTCTCCCCCTACCGTGTGAAAACAAAAGGAGGAAATGTGTGAAGAACTGTTTTGTTTTCATAGCTACAGCTTATATGTCGAAAAATCAAAATGGATTTATATTGCATATTCATTCATTTTTAATAATTTTTAATCTTCTGAAATTATATCAAATAGAAGACATTGTAAACTACAACGTCTTCTTATCTGTTAAATAGGAATAAATGGTTTCTGCAACATTTTGCGGCATTCCCGCTTCGACAAATTCCGTCACAGAAGCTTCTTTCATCTTTTTTAGGGAGCCAAAATGTTTTAACAATACTTTTTTTCGCTTTTCACCAACTCCAGGAATCCCATCTAAAGCAGATTGAATCACTGATTTCCCGTGAAGCTGACGGTGAAATGTAATTGCAAATCGGTGTACCTCGTCTTGAATACGCTGCAATAAATAAAATTCTTGGCTATTTCTTTCAAGCATAACAGGATCAGGAGGATCACCAATCATTAAATGCGATGTACGGTGTTTATCATCCTTAACAAGTCCAGCCATCGGAATATATAAGCCAAGTTCATTTTCAAGCACATCACTAGCAGCTGCAAGATGTCCTTTCCCGCCATCAATCACAATTAAATCAGGTAGTGGCAAATTCTCTTTTAAAGCACGCGTATACCGCCGGCGTACAACCTCTCGCATCGATTCATAATCATCTGGCCCTTGAACTGTCTTTATCTTATATTTTCGATACTCTTTTTTCGCTGGTTTTCCATCAATAAAGACAATCATTGCTGAAACTGGATTCGTCCCTTGAATATTTGAGTTATCAAATGCTTCAATACGATATGGTGTTTCAATGTCAAGCTGCTTACCTAAATTTTCAACAGCCTTAATTGTTCGCTCTTCATCACGTTCAATTAAATAAAACTTCTCCCCTAAAGCGATCTTCGCATTCTTGTTTGCTAATTCAACGAGGTCTTTTTTCTTTCCTCGTTTTGGCTGCGTTACATCCACTTCTAAAAAACGCTCTACTAATTCAGGATCAATACTGCCTGGCACTACAATTTCCTTTGGTTTAAAATGATTGTTTTGTTCATAAAATTGACCGATAAATGTTAAAAACCCTTCTTCTGGCTCATCATAAATTGGGAACATAGAGACATCGCGCTCGATTAACTTACCTTTTCGGACAAAGAAAACTTGCACGCACATCCAGCCTTTATCCACCGCATAACCAAACACATCGCGGTCAACTAAGTCGCTCATAATCATCTTCTGCTTTTCCATAATCGCATCTATATGAGAAATTTGATCACGTAATTCTTTTGCACGTTCAAACTCTAATTTTTCCGATGCTTCATACATTTTCGCTTCTAATTCTGAACGAACTTCTTTATGTCCACCATTCAAAAACTTAACAATTCCATCTACAATTTCTTGATTCTGTTCATCCGTTACCTCTTGTACACAAGGTGCTAAGCATTGTCCCATATGATAATATAAACAAACTTTATCTGGTATATTTGTACATTTCCGAAGCGGATACATGCGATCTAATAGTTTTTTTGTTTCATGAGCTGATTGCGCATTTGGATACGGACCAAAATACTTTCCTTTATCCTTTTTTACATTTCTCGTAATGAGCAAACGTGGCTGTTTTTCAGCTGTAATTTTAATAAATGGATATGTTTTATCATCTTTTAATTGGATATTATATTTTGGATCATATTTTTTGATTAAATTTAATTCTAAAATAAGTGCCTCTAGATTCGAGGAGGTAACAATATATTCAAAATCAACAATTTCTCCGACAAGACGGAGTGTCTTCCCATCATGTGAACCAGTAAAATACGAGCGCACACGATTTTTTAACACCTTTGCCTTCCCGACATATATAACCGTTCCTTGCTTATCTTTCATTAAGTAACAGCCTGGTTGATCTGGTAAAATTGATAATTTTTCTTTTAAATGCTCGTGCACTCGCTTTCTCCTCTCTTACTTTTTCCACCTATATAAGACTATTTTATGATACACAGGATCAAATAATGGATTAGAACGAAAAACAGCTACTTGTTCCAGTTGTCCTTTTATATCAATCCCTTGCTTTTCAAATCCTTCAATAAGATGATTTGTAACGTATATCGTATCATTTTTATGATATTTTTTATCCTGTGAAAAATAGTCATATGTGTAAAAACGTTTATGTTCATACGGCATCTGCAAGTATTCCATAACCCTCGTCTCTTCCCACGTGTATACAATAAATGACTGCTGTTTTCCCTCTAAATATGATGCCAGCTGATACGTTGCCGGTACCTCCACCTGTTGTTTTTTCATAAGCGGTATACTTACTATAAGTTGGCTTGTAGCAAATAACAGCAATACAATACCACGATGTCTTTTTAACCACGAGATAGCAAATACGCAAAGGAACATCGCTACAATCGGATAAGAATGGCGCGGTTTATCAATATTTTGTCCAAGTAAATTCCAAAGAAAATAGAAACTTCCAAGAGCAATTATAACCTTTGGATAGCAACGTATGTTCTTCCATTGTAAAACAAATAGAAACAAAAAGGAAAGAAAGAAACCTACCAGATAATACGAGTGCATGCCTATTCCTGCAAAGATGATGTTTTCAGAAAGTAAACGGTAGAAACGTGAAATAAGTGGTTCACTCGTTTCTGTAACTGCTCCGCCCCATTCAGTAAAATGGCCTTCTACAAATCCGAAAGAGATTTTCCACAACCCCGTTATTCCACCAATGTTCCAAATAAGAGCACTGACCCAAACTAACTGTGAAAGGACAGTTGTACAAAATAAGATTATAAACCGCCATTTTTCTTCATGCCATTGTTGCCATAATAACAAAATAAGCACAATTCCAAACGGCGCGTATGATAAGCGTATGCCCATTAATAGCGCAAAGAAGAGAACGGGCCAAAATTGAGTTTGAAAACGCTTTGTACGAAAGGCACGTTCAATACTCCATATATACCACCATACGATTGCTAATGCTGCACCTTCTGACATAGGCTGCGTTACTAAAATAGAGAAATAGCCGCTCGTTTGTAAAACAGCTACAACAATAAGAGCGCTCGTTCTACTTACATAATGACGCGCAATCCAGTACATCGGAAAAGCTGCGCTAAGTGCCATAATGGCGTTAAAAATCCCTAACGATTGCACAGGGTTTTCTATAAAAAGATGCGTTATCATTCCCCCTAAAATAAAAAAAGGATAGCCCGGGAAATGTGGCTGCATTGCTAATATGTCATATTGCTTTAATGCAAGCGTAAAATCGACTTCGTCCCACGTTGCCGCAAACGGACTCGCATAGAAAAACCGAATACAAATCGCGCTAGTAAATAGAATAACTGCCCATATACGTAATATTTGTTTCATCTTATTTCCTTTCTGCAAAAAAAGCACAAGGAAAACTCCTTGTACTTTTAGCTTACTGACTTATCTTCTTCGACTATTGTTTGCTTTTTTTTAACAGGTTTTTTAAAGATGATTAACATGTACAATACAACAAAATATCCGATATACACAAGTACTTCTTCAAGAGATGGCATCGATGAATATCCTAAAAATGCTTTTAAGAAAATACCGATATCCCCGGAAAGAAGTGGTGCAGTACCATGATCACGCAAATAGTGAGCGTAATCAATTGGATGCTCTGGTAGTAGCCATGTAATATCATATACATGCGGCATAACGCTGCCGAGTATTTTTAAATCTTGGAGCATAGAAATGCCTTGTACAAGAAGACCCGCTGCAATTAAGACGATAAATGCGCCCGTTACTTTAAAGAATACTTTAAGTGAAATGCGCATCGTTCCTTTAAAGAATAAGTAGCTAACAACAACTGCAACGAGTAGGCCTGAAATAGCTCCCCAGCCTTTCATCGCTTCTCCAATATTCCCGCCTGTAATAGCTGCGAAGAAAAACACTGTTTCAACACCTTCTCGAAGTACAACAAGAAAAGAGTGCACGACCATTCCAATTATGTTTCCAGCCGTAATATACTGACTCATTTTACTTTCCATATTGGCTTTCATATTTTTACTATGTTCTGCCATCCAAAATACCATTTGTGTAAGTAGAATGGCCGAAACGAAAATAATGGATATTTTCAAATACATTTCGCTGCCCATAGCAGCAAAACCAGTAAATACAACTTGAAAGACAAGAGCGACAATATAACTTGCTACAACCGCAAGCCCTGCTCCTAGCCAAACATATTTCACAAATTGCTTACTATCTGTACGCTTTAAATATGTCGTAATAATCCCAACAATAAGCAACGCTTCTAATACTTCACGAAATGTAATGAGAAATGCCTGAAGTTGCATCGCTCTTCCCCCTCATCCTTACTTACGTTTTCTTACAGCATATACAATGACCCCAACAAGTATAAGTACAATAACTACAATTGGAGCCCAGTTTTTCAAGCTACTTAAATCTGTCCACTCTGCTTTTTCTGTTTTATCAGAAGCTACTTTATCTTCTTGACTATTCGCACTGAAGTGTCCCACTTTAAAGTCTTTAATTTTAAACTCTTTTTGTAAACTTGTTAAAATAACATCTTTACTTTTCTTGAAAGCATCTTGATTTGCTTCTTTTTGACCTACCCCAAATAATCCTGGGTTTCCTAATGATTCTAATGCTTTATTAAATTCATCCTTTAGCTTTGTATCCAACTCTTTATTGCGCTCACCAACAACTGGCGATAACGCCTCATATGTAGCAAATGCTTTAGCTAATAAACGTTTGCTTGTATCATAGTCTGTAAATTTTTCATCAACATTTGTTAAACGGCGATTAATATTAAGCGCAAGAATTTTTTGCATATCAGCAATAATATCTTCTTTATTTTGTTTATCAAAGTCCTTCATCATTGCTTTAGAAGGTTCTTTTCCCATATGTTGATCAATTTCTTCTTGCACATTCTCATATGCTTTTTTCGCTTCTTTAAAGTTTGCCGGATTTTCATCTAGCTTTGCAACCATTTGCTTATATGCCTCTGCAACTTTTTCTTCGTTCGGATTTCCATACGAATAAGCAAATGCACTCGTTTGAATTGAGAATGTTAAGAAAATAACAACAAATAATGATGTAATGATTTTTTTCATGAACGTTCCTCCCGAGATTAATGATAATTATTATCATTTTTATTATCAAGATAAGAAATGCTCGCTACGAGCACTTCTTATCCTCTGTTAATGCATGTGCAGCATAGGCAATCGTAACTTTTTCTACCGGACGTGTCATTTCTTTCCAAATCGCTGGAAACACACGCGTCATATACTTACGAAAAGATATGAAAGACTCCCCTGTTTTTCGTACTTTATACGTAATCGGTACTTCTTGTACTCGAAATCCTTTTCGTACTAAATTCAAAGTAATGACTTGGGCATAGTTATAATCGTGAATAATTTCCCCATGCTCCATGGCTTGTCTAGAAAAGGCACGCATGCCTGATTGTCCATCACGAATCCATTTCCGTAGTAACAAACATTGCAACATCGTAAAGCAGTAATTCCCAAGACGTCGATGTAATTTCATCCCTTGAATTGTTCCTCGAAAACGAGAACCCATCGTATAATCTGCTTTTCCAGCAAAGATAGGCTCAAGTATATTCGGGATTTCATCAGCTGGGTATTCGTCATCAGCATCAATCATTACACTAATGTCAGCCCCAAGATGATAGCTCTCCTGTAAACCTGCTCGAACAGCTGCACCAAGTCCTCCGTTTTTTGCAAATGAAACGATGTGATCAGCCCCCGCCTCTTTTGCAACAGCTACTGTTCTATCAGTTGAGCCATCATCGATGACAAGTACTTCTACCGTTACATTTGGATGAAAATGACGCGGCACCTTTTGAATGACATGTGCAATAGAATCCTCTTCATTTAGGGCTGGTATAAAAACAATTACTTTCATTCCTTTTCCTGCTCCTTTAACGCTTCTACTAATACAGGACCACGACTATGAGATGGATACGGCGCTCCTAATAAGTAAGCAATTGTAGGTGCCATAGAAACAAGACTCTTCTTCTCTTCTACTTTTATTCCTTGAGCGATATGAGGACCGCACATAAAGAATGGTACAAACCGCTCGCCCTCATCTAAATGACCGTGACCACCAATTCCATCCGCTTGTCCATGATCTGCGCAAATGATAAATGTCGTATTTTCTGCTTTGCCTGTTTTCTCTAAATGCTCGATAAACTGCTTCACATGCTGATCTGCTTCATGAATTTTTTGTAAATATTCATCATATAATACGCCGCGACTATGCCCTGTTTGATCTGTAGAAATAAGCTGGACGATAAATAAATCCGGATCTTGTTCATCCATAATTTTTCTTGCTTTCTCCATAATTTTCGAGTCGACAACATCATTTTTCATTACAGCCGTAAATGTTTCCACATCATCGCCAAACGCGTCGACTAAATGCGCAACTGCTAACATTTTCCCTATTTTATCTACTTTACGAAGAGAATCAAAAATACTCTCTACGTTCACTCCATGCTTCCAAACCATATTCGATTTAATACCATGCTCAAATGAATACGTTCCTGTAAACATAGATGAGAAACATACCACTGTACGAGCCGGATATACAGTTTCCATATTTAAAAACTCTGTCCCCTGTTTTCGAAGTGAATCTAAATATGGTGTATGCGCCGCCTCAAAACGATCTTTTCGCATACCGTCAATCACAATCACGACTACTTTTTCATTTAATGCCTTTTGATTTTCAGGCATATTCTTCGTATAAGTAGGAATTGCTTTCGGCTGCCAATCAAATAAATTACGATGTAATATAAGTGTATATACGAGAAGAGCACTGTAAAATATAAGAAGCGTTTTCCAATCTACACCACTAAATGTACCACCCTCTTGGAAGAACTCGTAGTAGTAATACCAAAGCGAAAGTAATAGTAAAAACTTTGGCATTTGTTCCTGTGCATTCCCACTTGTAGAATCACTATTTTTCAAAACAAGCTTCCAAAATCGTGTAAAGTTCAACCATGATGTCCCAATCCGCAAATGATAATATAACGTTCCCCAAAATAAAATTGTAAAGAAGAAATATAATCCTAATGCAAAAAAGAATAATGGTAAATGAACCATCTTAAATACAATTAAATAGGCAACAAACGGAAACCATAAATAGTTTCGTAAAAACAATGGAAAATCAAACAAATAATATAAAACAAATAAAGGTACAACGAGGACAAAACTGCTAACAAATGCTGAAATAAAACCAGTTTGTCCAAACTGTGAGATAGAAAACAATAAAAATGTACCGAATACAAAAATCGGTGTAAATGGTTTCCCTTCATTCAGCAAGTTCCAGCAGCGGGCTGCTACCTTTTCAAATTTTGATGCCTTTTTTACTTCTTCCACCGGATGTTTTCTCCCTTCTGACTAACAAGTGAACGCAATTCCATGGGATATAAAACGAGTAAAAGTGCGCCCACACCATAAGAAAATATAAACTTAAATCCATGACTCATTAATGACCATTCATACGCCTCTACTGATCCTACCCCAAGCGCTCTTAACGCAAACGTCATTACCGTTTCATATGTCCCAATACCGCCTGGCGTTAATTGAAATACTTGCCCCGCGATGGTCACACTATTGACCCAAATCGCTTGTATAAATGTAAGAGAACTCGCGATTTCATATATAACAAAAGCTTCACAAATCCAGCTTATTACAATCAGTAAGATAATAATGATCCCTTGCACTGTAAACAAAACTGCCTTTAATTGCTTCCACTGACTCTCTACAAATTGCGGTGCTTTCTTATGCATAAGAAACAACATACCAATTCCAGTACATATACAAGCGAGGATAACGGGAGCATTCAGCAAAATATCTCCCCACAGTATAAACATCCCTACGGCTCCAAATATACCAAGGATAAGCAAATCTAATATACGGAGCACAACAACTGATTGTGCCCCTTCCCCTAAGGTCACTTTTTTTTCTTTTGTAATAATTGCAATCCGAACAGCATCTCCTACTTTCAATGGAGAAACATGATTAATAAACAAACTATAAAACAACCCACATAAAGCCTCTTTCATTGTAATATGATGATGAAGATACAATTTCCAAGCATAGGCACGAAAGAAAAATGCAACACCATACATCATGATAAGAAGCACTACCGTATAAGGATGTTTCCATAATCCATACAGTTGTCTCCACAAAGAAGACGCTTCAAACGATTTCCACGATATGACAAAAAAAACACATAACAAAAAAATACCACAAAGATTAAACAGTATCCGGATATTGTTTCGCCCAAGCAATTGTTCGCTCCAACCCTTCTGCAAATGATACACGAGGTTCATATCCAAGCTGTTCTTTCGCTTTCGAAATATCAGCCCACGTCGATGTCACATCCCCTTTACGATGCCCTTCTCTCCTTACACGCATTAATGGGAAATGTTTTTCTAACTGCGTAAGCAATTCCGTCATTAAAATTGGTGCATTCGACCCTAGATTGTATACATCACTTCTATTCGACTCTAACGTAAGAGCAATTCCTTCTGTAATATCATCAATATATGTGTAATCTCGGCCTGTTCCTTTTCCATATACAATAATTTCTTCTCCATTCAGCAATTTCCGGGTAAAGCTTGCTATTGCCATATCAGGACGCCCCCACGGACCATATACAGTAAAGAAACGTAAAATATTCATTTGAAATCCATACATATATTGATAAGCATGGCAAAGTGATTCTGCTCCGTATTTTGATGCTGCATAAGGAGATAAGACACGGCCGTTCGCCATTTCCTCCTTCAAGGGCATTCCCATTTGCTCTCCATACACAGAAGAAGAGGATGCTACGATAACATGTTTTACATTTTCTTCTCCTGCACATGTTAATACGTTGCTTGTCCCTTTTATATTAATATCAACATAAGCACCTGGCATTTCAAGTGACGGCCTCACACCAGGAAATCCAGCTAAATGAATAACTGCATCAATCTTCTCTTGCTGCATAACAGCTTTCACATCTTCCTTGTGCAAAATATCGCACTCGTAAAATGGAACATTTCCACAGCGCTGGACTTGCTCAAGCTGGAACTGTTTTCTTGATTTTGCGTAGTAGGAGTGGAAATTATCGAGTAGTACAACTTGCTTTCCCTGTGCTAACAGTTTCAAAGCAAGGTGGCTTCCAATAAAACCTGCTCCTCCAGTAATTAATACTTTCATTCGTTTCACCACCTTCTACCACACTATGTAAAAGAAGAAACCTTGTCAAGACAAGGTTTCTTCAAAAAAGACATACGTATCAGCAGACTATTTCGCTGTTTCAACAGCTTTATTTAAGGCAGACTCAAGTTGTGGTAACAATTTATCAGCATCTTCTTTCTTCTTCGCTTTTACTGCTTCTAAATAAGACTGTGCTGTTTTTGTTAACTCTACTGTTTCCTGTTCACCAAGTACTGTTTTTAAATCATTTTCGATAATATTAATGAACAATGCACCCTCTAATGCTGTAACCGGACCTTTGTCTTTTCCAAAGTTTTCTTGGCTTTCTTTATACTCACCTAATGCAACTTTTGCGAATCCACGTACAAATGCTTGATTTACTGCTTTTGCATCAACTGTTTTCACATCTGTTTTTAAATCAAATTGCTTTAAGATAAAGTCCGCATCTTCAGGAGCTGCTTTTTTCATGTACGGATAGATAGCTTGATAAAATGCCCATCCTTCTGCTTGCTCAACCTTTGCATTTTTCTCATCTTTCTTTGCTTCTTCTACCATTTTTGTAGCATAACCGTTTGGCAGAGCACCTGTTGCAAAATAGAATGTTTTCATTAACGTTTTATCTACAACTTGTTTACCAAGCGCAAATGCAAGTTTGTCACCTTTGTCAATGGCTGCTTGCATTTCATCAAAGCCGCCTTTAATTTGAGAAGCCATTTGTGTACCGTATGCTGTATCACGCTTTCCAACTGTACCTTCTACACCTTTATAAAAAGCAAGCGCTTCTTCCATTTCTTTCTTCACATCATCTTTTTTGCCCCATTTTTCATCTACTTCTTTGAAATCATGACGCATTGATTGGAAGAATTCTTTTTGCATTAATTTATCAAATAGTTGCTTTACAACCATTGGTTCCATTTCTTTCTTTTTACCTGCTTCTAATGCAGCTGTAATTGTTTGGTCGATTTGTTCGTTAAATTCACCATCACGTTGTTGAACAAGAGATTGTAGCTTTTCTTTATATAACTTTGTTACTTTATCGAAGTCAACCTCTTTGCCATCTTTCGCTTTTTCAAGTTCAGTTACTCCATCTTTGTAAGCCTGTACAAAGTCTGCTTCTTGTTGTTTTGTTTCTTCTTTTTTAACAGATTGTTCTGCCTTTTTATCTTGTGCTTCAGATTTTTTTGTTTCCTCTTTCGCACAACCTGCAAAAAGAAGAGATGCTACTGCTGCTGCAGATAATACTTTTAACTTGAATGTCATGGATTACTTCCCCCTACGCCCTTAAGTGATAGTGATTTTCATTATTATCAAATTGATTATAAAAGCGCTTACGATAAGTGTCAACAAAAAAATCATATTCGTTGTCATATTATTAGCAGGTAATTTCAACCAATAAAAAAAAGCCCAGCATTTATGCTGGACTTTTGAATTAGAAGTGTTTAGAAACTAATTCTACTAACGCTTCTTTTGGTTTGTATCCTAACGCTTGGTCAACCACTTTACCATCTTTTAACACGAAAAGAGATGGAATGCTCATTACTTCAAAACTACGAGCAGTTTCTTGGTTTTCATCAACGTCTACTTTTACTACTTTTACTTTTTCGCCTAATTCTGCATCGATTTCCTCTAATACAGGAGCGATCATTTTACAAGGCCCACACCATGGTGCCCAGAAATCTAATAATACAATACCTTCGCTTGTTTCAGCTGCGAAGTTTTGGTCAGTTGCGTTTACAATTGCCATTTTGTTTCCTCCTTCAAGTATATTCTACCAAAAGTATATCATTAAGTTATATACGTGGCGAATATTATGTATCGTTATGTATTGTAACAAAAAAATGTACCTTTATACTATACAAAAAATCTATGGTATATGCTAAAAAACGAGAGGCAGGGGACCTCTCGTTTTTCTATATATAGGGGTATTTCACTTGGAACTCAAGGGTCACTCAAATTAAGAATGTACTTTTAACTTTTTAAACTCTTCTGTTAATAAAGGAACCACTTCAAATAAGTCGCCAACAATACCATAATCAGCTACTTTGAAAATACTTGCTTCTGGATCTTTATTAATTGCAACGATTACTTTTGAGTTAGACATACCAGCTAAATGCTGAATTGCGCCAGAAATACCGCATGCAATATATAAGTCTGGCGTAACAACTTTACCTGTTTGTCCAATTTGTAATGAGTAATCGCAATACTCTGCGTCACAAGCACCACGTGATGCACCAACAGCACCACCTAATACATCTGCTAATTCTTTTAACGGTTTAAAACCGTCTTCACTTTTCACTCCGCGTCCACCAGCAATAATAACTTTCGCTTCTGAAAGATCTACACCTTCTGCTGTTTTACGCACAACATCTTGAATGATTGTACGTAAATCTTTTACATCAACTGTAATAGAAGATACATCACCTGTACGCGCTTCATCTTTTTCAAGTGGCGTAATGTTATTTGGACGAACTGTCGCAAATAGAATACCATCTGTTACAACCTTCTTCTCAAACGCTTTACCAGAATAAATTGGACGTGTGAAGACAACATTTCCACCTGTAACTTCTAATGCAGTTACATCAGAAACAAGGCCAGCTTCAAGCTTAGCAGCTAACTTTGGTGATAAATCTTTACCGAGTGCTGTATGTCCAAAGACAATACCTTCTGGCTTCTCTTCACCATACACAGCTAAAAATGCTTGTGCATAACCATCGGATGTATATGATTTTAATTTATCATTTTCAACTGTCACAACGCGATCTGCACCGTAATGAATCAATTCATTTGCAAAAGATGCAACGCTCTCTCCAACTAGAAGGCCAACCACTTCACCGCCTTCTGCGATTGTTTTCGCTGCTGCTACTGCTTCAAAAGAAACGTTACGTAGTGATCCGTCACGAACTTCACCCATTACTAATACTTTACGAGCCATAGATTTTCCCTCCTGCATATATAATTTCGTATTTTATTAGATTACTTTCGCTTCTGTATGGAGCAACGATACAAGTTCTTTTACTTGATCTTGCAGCTCGCCTTGTAACACTTTTCCTGCATCTTTCTTAGGAGGTAAATAGATTTCGATTGTTTTTGTTTTTGCTTCCACATCATCTTCCTCTAAATCTAAATCATCTAATTCTAGTTCTTCAAGCGGTTTTTTCTTCGCTTTCATAATACCTGGAAGCGATGGATAACGCGGTTCATTTAAACCTTGTTGTGCTGTTGCTAAAAGTGGTAGTGATGTTTCAATCACTTCAGTATCACCTTCGACATCGCGCTCAATTTTCACGCTTGTGCCATTAATTTCAAGCTTCGTAATTGTTGTTACATATGGAATATTTAGCGCTTCTGCTACGCGTGGTCCAACTTGTCCAGACGCACCATCAATCGCTACGTTTCCACCTAAAATTAAATCTACTTCTTTATCTTTTAAATATTCAGCAAGCACTTTCGCTGTTGTAAATTGGTCACCATTCTCAACATCATCTTCAATATTGATTAATACCGCTTTATCACAGCCCATCGCTAGCGCAGTGCGAAGTTCTTTTTCACTATCTTCTCCGCCAACTGTTACAACCGTAATTTCACCGCCTTGTGCATCTCTTACTTGAATTGCTTCTTCAATCGCATATTCATCGTAAGGGTTGATGATGAATTCCGCTTCGCCATCATAAATTGCACCGTTTTTAATTACGATTTTTTCTTCTGTATCAAATGTTCGTTTCATGAGTACGTAGATGTTCATTCCATTTACCCCCTTGTTTTTCAGAAAGATTCTATCAATTTTAATATTCTGGTAATTTATATTAAAAAAATAATTTGAACTACCTACCACTAAATGAAGGTTTGCGTTTTTCTAAAAATGCCGCTACACCTTCTCTTCCATCTTCACCCGTAAACACTTCACCAAATATTTGTGCCTCACGCTGTACACCTTCATAATAATGAGATGATTTTGTTGTTTGTAATAGCTCTAACACAGCACGAGTTGTCGCTGGGCTTTTGCCAGCAATTTGTTTTGCGATTTTGAGAGTCTCTTCTAAAAGTGTTTCTTCTGGGAAAACGCCGTTAACAAGTCCCCATTCTAATGCCTGTGCACCTGTAATTGGTGTACTTGTTAGCATCATTTCACAAGCCTTCGCTTTACCAACATAGCGTGGCAAACGCTGTGTACCTGCAAAGCCAGGAATAAGTCCAAGCGTTAGCTCTGGTAAACCAAGCTTTGCACTTTCAGTTGCAAAGCGCATGTGGCAAGACATAGCGAATTCAAGGCCACCGCCAAGTGCCGCTCCATGAATTGCCGCAATGATTGGTTTTGAGCACTTTTCGACACGCTCAAACGTAACTTGTCCAAGCTGTGCCAACTCTGTTGCCTGTTTCGCTTCCTCAACAGAAGTAAACTCTTTAATATCTGCTCCTGCTGAAAAGAAGCGGCCTTCACCATGAAGAACAACAACGCGGATATTTTCATCCTTTTCGACTTGATCAATTAGCTCAGTAACGTCATGCATAACTTGTGAAGACATCGCATTAGCTGGCGGATGATTTAACGTTGCCACCGCAATATGGTCTTCTACTGTTACAGATAGGAATTTCAACATGATCCCTCCCATTATTGACGATAACCACAAGCTGAAATAAGCAGCCCATGTACCGTTTTTGAAAGTGCGACCAAATCATATTTATGATCGCTCATTACCCAATTGGTCACAACTTCATCTACTGTTCCGAAGATCATTTGTCTTGCTACGCGAACATTTAAATCCGCTTGGAATTCTCCTTGTCTTATACCCGTTTCCAAAATCTCATCGATAACTTGTAAGTATCCTTTTAATACTTCATTTATTTTGAGGCGTAACTCTTGGTTGGATTGACGAAGCTCTAGTTGCGTGACAATAGCAAGAGGATCATTTTGTGACAACAGCAAGAAGTGCGTTTCTACCAACATAAATAACTTCGCTACAGCGCTTTCAATTCCTGCTGTTTTTTGGCGAATTTTTTCTATAAATTCTCCCATCTTCTCTTGGAATAAGGATATTAATATATCTTCTTTATTTTTAAAATATAAATAAATAGTTCCATCAGCAACACCAGCTTGCTTTGCAATTTTAGAAACTTGCGCTTGATGGTATCCATTTTCTGCAATTACAATAACCGCAGCATCAATAATTTGGTTATATTTTGGTCGATTTTTTTTCACTTTACTGTCCCCTTCAAGAAGATGACTGAATGAGTGGTCATTCATATTTCATATAATACTGACTATTTAAAAAAATGTCAATCCTATATCCTATATTTTCAAAAAGAAAGGGCCTTTAGCCCGTCTTCTCATCCTCTTTCTTCTTCTGTTCTTCATCTATAAGGACACGGCGTAAAATCTTCCCTACTGTTGTTTTTGGTAACTCGCTCCGAAACTCATATACTTTTGGGACTTTATAAGCAGCCAAATATTTACGAGCAAATTGATCTAACTCTTCTTCAGAACAAACTTCTCCTTCTTTTAGCACAACAAAAGCTTTCACAGTCTCCCCGCGATACGGATCTGGAACACCAATCGTAACCACTTCCTGCACTTTTTCATGCTCATATAATACTTCTTCCACTTCGCGCGGATAAACATTGAATCCGCTGGCAACAATCATGTCTTTCTTGCGATCTTTCACATAGAAAAAACCCTCTTCATCCATATACCCAATATCACCTGTGTGTAACCACCCGTCCTGTAATACCGCTGCTGTTTCCTCAGGCTTATTCCAGTATCCTTTCATCACTTGCGGGCCCTTCACTACAATTTCACCAATCTCACCGGGTGGCAAATATTCTCCTGTTTCAAGTGACATAATGCGTGCATCTGTATCTGGCCACGGAACACCAATACTTCCCGGCACACGTTTTTCCCATAAAAAATTGCCGTGTGTAACTGGAGATGATTCTGTGAGTCCATATCCTTCTACCAGCTTACCGCCTGTAATCTTTTCAAATTTCTCTTGTACCTCTACTGGAAGTGGGGCAGAGCCACTAATACAAGCCCGAATCGAAGAAATATCATATTCCCGAAGTAGAGGACTATTTAAAAGGGCAATATAAATTGTTGGAGCTCCTGGAAATAGTGTAACTTTATGTTTTTTAATCGCTTCAAACACCATTTTCATATCAAACTTCGGAATCAATACCATTTTATATCCTTGCATAATAGCCAAATTCATTACAGCAGTCATTCCATACACATGAAAAAATGGAAGAACACCGAGAATGACTTCCTCTCCCTCTGTACAGTTATATAGCCAATGCACACCCATTAGTGTATTCGATACAAGGTTTTTGTGTGTTAACATAACTCCTTTCGGAAAACCTGTCGTACCTCCAGTATATTGTAAGAGTGCTAAATCATTTTCAGGATCACACGGCACTTCTACCATTTCATCACTTTCTTTTTCTACCGATTTCCAAACATGAATCGTATCACTTTCCGTTACTGTTACAACCAGGTTGCTTTGCTTCTTTTGTACAACTGGATAGAGTAAATTTTTTGGAAATGGCAAAAAGTCAGCAATGCGGGTTACAATAACGTGCTCCACCTTTGTAGCAGATTGAACATTGGTGACTTTCGGAAAAACTAGGTCAACACAAAGAATAACTTTCGCCCCGGAATCATGGAGCTGATATTCTAACTCCCTCTCTGTATAAAGGGGATTTGTTTGTACCACTATACCACCTACAAGTAACGTACCATAATATCCAATCACAGCTTGCGGACAATTTGGTAACATAATCGCAACTCGATCACCTTTTTTCACACCAAGCCTTTTAAGGTAATTTGCAAATTGTCTCACCTTACGATCTAACACTGCAAATGTAATATCTTTCCCTAAAAAATGAAGCGCTTTCTTTTCTGGGTACCGAGAAGACATCTGCTGTAAATATACATGGAGCGGCTGCATATCATTAGAAATTGTATGCGGAATTTCCTTTGGATAGTTTTGTAACCAAGGTTTCTCCATTCCCATTCCTCCTTCCTGTTCTTACACAAATAAAATGAATGTCCATTCATGATGGTTATTTTCATTATATTATAGCCATAATCGTGTTACAATCATAATATTCTGACTCTTACACACCTATTCATTTATAACCTCATATATGTACTAGCCCTCCTACAAGATCTTTTGCATCTATTCTAATTGTATAGAAGGAGCCAAGATGTACATTCTAATATTTATTACATACAACTTTTTTCTCTTTCGGCTTATATCTTTTGTCTTGATTTTATAGTTCCTTCTTTTTCATTTAAAATCTCCGCAATTTCCTTTGTTTTGAATTTATTCACATAGTAGAGTACAATCACGAGTCGATACTCTAAACTTAAATGACTAAGCATATTTTCAAATTCTAGCTTTTGTTCCATATTTTCTTTTACTGCGTGCCCACTACCCACTTCTCCGTAATCTTCCACATATAAAACTTTATTTTTCCGTACCATATCGTTACACTTATTAATTAATATTTTCGTAATCCACGTTTTAAAATATGCTGGTTCTTTTACACTCAATACTTTAAATTCCCCCGTTTTGGATGCTTTCATCTTATGTTAACAATATAACTAATTCGTGAAAGGAAAAACCTCCTCCTTTCACGAATTTACCATATGAATGTAACCATAGGAGGGATAGCATGTATCAAACAATTGAAGGCTTTCTAAAAACGTGGAAATACGAGGCTGATTCTACGCAAAAGGTATTGGATGCATTAACAGATGAATCATTGACTCAAGAGATTGCACCTGGTCATTGGACTTTAGGTAGAGTTGCTTGGCATATCGTCACCGCGATTCCAGTAATGCTGTCAGGGACAGGTTTACAGTTTGAGGGGGAAACAAAAGATTATCCTGTTCCAACTTCTGCAAAGACGATTGCAGAAAATTACCGTAAAGTAAACACAGTTTTTGTTGAAGCAATTCAAACGCAGTGGACCGATAAAGATTTAACAACAATCAACGATTTTTTTGGACGCCCAATGCCGAATTCTATATTTTTAATGACTCTCATTAACCATCAAAACCATCACCGCGGTCAAATGACTGTTTTAATGCGCCAAGCTGGATTAAAGCTTCCAGGTATTTATGGGCCCACTAAGGAAGAATGGACTGCTGCGGGGATGGATGCTCCGAAAATGTAATGACATAAAAAAGACAAGGTGATTCAGCACCTTGTCTTTTTTATGTAACTTGTTTCATGTGAAACGTTATAGCATATCCTCTTTCTCAATATTTCTGATTCCATAATAAGCAATCATAATGCCAATAGCCGCAAGCGCTAATTGAAGTGGCAGAAAAGTTGCTAATGAAAACTCTGGCTGGCTTTGACATGCAATCATCACAACAATTAAGGAAGAAACAATCGTTGTTGGAACAGAATATTTACGCATACCAAAATATAATGGGATTATACCTGCTCCTGCAGCTGCAACGGCAAAAGGAACCACTTTTATACCTTCTTGAATCAACTCATCTATCGTTATTGTATTCGGAATAACTAAAATATAGCTATTTACTGTAAAGAAGACACCTACTATAAAAATGTTAGATAATAAGATTGTTATGAATGTTAGTATTGCGGTAATTAATAACTTACTTGCAATGATTTTTTTTCGATTAATCGGATACGAAAACATGAGCAATATTGTTTTATTTTTATATTCTTCAATTACTAATTTCGCAATTAATACTCCTGCAAAGACAATAAACGTCCCTCTTACCATTGCACTCGCCATTAAAAGAATACCTTGAGGGTTTCCTAATTCTACATCCCCTTCAATTTGTGACACATAGCTTACAAAAAACAACATCGCAACCATCACTATATTTGCGATAATCGCACCTTTTATATACCAGCCGAGCTTACTTTTCTTTATTTCTAGCTTTATTAGTTGCAGCATGTTATTTCCCTCCCTAGTTCATATGTTTTATTAAATAAATCCTCCTGCTCAATTTTATTGTTTATTCACTGGTAATACTTTACGATAACTTCTAGATAGAAAATTCAAATAAATACGGAGATACTTCCAACTAAAATATGCGATACTTCCCACGATTCCACCTATGATCAGAGCCAAAACCATGCTCCACTCCTGAGGTATTGATAAACCAAGTCCAATATCCATTTTTATCCACACAACTCCAAAAGAACGAATAATACCTGCAATAAATATAAGTACAGTGCAAAAACCGAAACCGTACGCGATCGTTGCCAAAACTGGAACAACAATAGCACTTAATAGTCCCGTCGTACAGTAAAAAACCAGTATAGCAAATACGTCACTGACGGAACGAGTTGATTTTTTCTGCATGGTATATTCACCTCTTCTAATTATTATTTGATATATATAGTGCCTTTCTTTCCAAAACTGAACCCTTCCGCAAAACCTTC
The DNA here is from genome assembly GCF_000374885.1 of Bacillus sp. 105MF. Lineage (NCBI taxonomy): Bacteria > Bacillati > Bacillota > Bacilli > Caryophanales > Bacillaceae > Bacillus > Bacillus sp. 105MF. The sequence goes on from NZ_KB895566.1 coordinate 104,077, forward strand.
CTTTTGCTCTTTCTGATTCACTACAATTTTCTTTCCATCCTTTTTCATTGTTACAGGATCATTCTTCTTATCTTCCTGTTTTCCCTCAACTGCGATTGTTACTTTGCTTGATTCCGCACTTTTGAACGCAACATCCCAATTTTCGTTATTTATTTCTATTTCTTCTACACTACCTACTGCAAAAGAATTTTCTTTTTCAAAACTCTTTGTCCCTACTTCCTTGAGACTAAAAACTACTCCTGCAACTACAATTATTAAAATAGAAGCTAATATCGTTTTCTTCATGTTTTATTCCCCAGTTCATTTTAAGCCCACATCTCATTCAAGATTGTATTTTTATTTAAGCCACATCTATTTTATCCACTTTATGATAAGAAAGGTAGCCAATTGCAAGACCTAATAGACAGAGCACAATCGGTACTATAATGAAGTCAAACAAACTAAGCTGTCCTCCCCCATTAGAAACAGTGGAGTTAATCAATAATCCTATTAATATAGACGAGGTAATCGTTGTAGGAGTTGATTTTTTTCTCATGCCAAAATATAAAGGAATGAGACTTACTCCAGCCATCATAAATGCGCTAATAAAAGTAGCTGGAACTGTAGCAATGATTTCACCTACACTAACAGGTATTTCAAAGAATCCTATTATTGGATTTAAGAAGAAAATTAACATATTGATGATAAAAGTAGCAATGATTATGCTGCAAAAACAAAATCCAAAAACAATTGCTAACTTCGCTTGCATAAGTTTTTTTCGTTGTAACGGATAGGTAAACAATAATTGCATCGTTTTACTTTTGTATTCATCAATTACTAAACGTGATAAAATGACAGCTGAAAAAATCATAAATGTTGTTCTAATAAAAATATTTGTTAAAGACATAAATCCTGCATAATCTAGAAACATTTGCTCACTCTCAGCTCTAGAACCCCATGCCATAAGACCGACAGCAACGAAAATTGCTACAATACAAATTGCTACTCCTTTAAAATAACGAGATAAGCGATGTTTTTTCCATTCTAGTTTCATAAGTTTAAGCATGTTGTTCTCCTCTATTCATTAGATTTTAAAAATATGTTTCTAATGAGTTATACTTTTTCGTTTCTATCTTCTATTTCCTATTCTTTAAACTCGCCCTATTTAAACAAATCTACCTGTTCAATCTTTCTTATTGCCATATAAGCGATCAATAAACCAATACAAGCTAATGTAACGGGAATAGCAACAAAATCGAACAATGTACCTTCAATTCCCCTACCTGAATTTAACATAGCTACAATCACTATCGCTGATACAAACGTTGTACGCACAGAATATTTTCTCATTCCAAAGTATATTGGGATTAAACTAATTCCCGTTGCTGCTAATGCATTCATGAATAGTTTTAATACATTTTGGATTAAAATTGATACGGTTAATGATCCCGTAATGACTGGATGATACAAATTGAATATATAAACAACGCCAAAAATGACAAGATCTGAAATCATAATAAAGCAAAGAATAAAACAAATGATAATAAACATTTTTGCAAACATCATCTTTTTACGATTGATTGGATACATAAACATCACTGTCATCGTCTTTTCTTGAAACTCTTGAATAATAAATCTCGCAATTAGACTTGCTCCGAAAATCATAAACACTCCTCGTGAAAACGTGTCAATGATTGCAAACGTTTGATTATATCCATTTACTCCTGCTTCATCCCATAATATCAACGGAATACATATAGAAAGAATACAAATTGCGATGAGTGCGCCTCTAATAACCGGCCACAACTTAAATTTCATAAGCTCAAGTCTCATTAAATTAAGCATGGATCCCCTCTCCATTCACGAGATTCAAGAAATATTCTTCTAATGAACTATGCTTTTTGTTTATACTTTCAATTTCTACGTCATTCATGATGAGCGCTTTAGAAATCGCTTGTTGCGTCTCTGTCATTTCGTACACGCGAATGATATTCTCACTCAGAATTTTGTAATTTGTTATACGTAGTTTGTTTTCTAAAACATACGCTGCTCGTTTTACATCTTGAACGTGAATTTCAATATACTCCGTTTGCTTACCATTAATACTGTTCATTGAAACTTCTTTTATCAATTTCCCATTTTGAATAACCCCTATTGTATCTGCCATTTGCTCCATTTCACCTAAAATATGACTAGATACTAATAAAGTAATTCCATATTCTTTACAAAGCATTTTAAATAGATCACGCAATTCTCTAATCCCAATTGGATCTAAACCATTAATTGGTTCATCTAAAATTAATAGCTCTGGCTTTGTCAGAATCGCTCTGGCAATTCCTAACCTTTGTTTCATCCCTAATGAAAAATCTTTTACCTTTTTATTCTCCACGTTGTGTAAATTGACAAGGTCTAATGCATGCTGGATCCCCTTCTTGTCGTAGTAACCCATATATTCGCAATGAAGATATAAATTTTCCTTAGCTGTTAACTTGTCATAAAAAATAGGGTATTCAATAATTGTTCCCATACGTTTTAACACATCATAAGATGTATCTGTTAATTTCTCACCGAAAATTTCAATATCCCCACTCGTTGGTTTTATTAAATTTGTAATCATCTTCATAATCGTTGTTTTACCAGCACCGTTTGGCCCTAAAAAACCGTAGATCTCCCCTTTTTTCACATGCATATTAACCCCAGAAATTACTTCTTTCCCCTCAAATACTTTTGTTAACTGATTTGTTTTTAATACATAGGACATATCATTTTCCCCTTTCGCTTCCACTTCATACTTCCCCCGCATTAACGGGCAGTAAGATTCCCCTAACTCGAAGGAAGATAAAACTGCCCGTAAATGCCCGATTGGTTCAACTAACCATCAGTGGGGGATAAAGCCTCCCCACTGATGGAAGTTTCACTTTATATCATAGACAATGAAAATCTCTTTTTTCTTACCCATTCCTTACAAATTCCTTACGTTCAAAAAAAAGCTTGTAGAATACTCTTTTCTACAAGCTAAAACTCTATTTTTTTCAGTACAATTGTAAATACCGTTTTCTTATATGGCGTACTAGAAAGATGAATTTCTCCTCCTAACGCTTCCACAAGTCGTTTTGTAATCGTAAGCCCAAGACCGCTGCCTTGATACAATCGGTTCCTTGAATCTTCTAACGTATACATGCGTTCAAATACTTTATCAATATGCGATTCATCAATTCCTTTACCACGGTCCCACACATCAACATACACGCACCTATCATCATCTCTTAATGTAATACCAAGTGTTTTCCCATCATATCCATACGCAATTGCATTGGATATTAAATTATTCAACACCCTACCTAATACTTCTGTATTTCCAAGTGCATATACATTTTTCTCCGGTATATCAATATGCACCTCAAATCCTTTGGTCGTTACTAAATCATAAAACGTTAAAATCTTTTCTCGGCATACTTCATTCATATTCACCTTTGTCATTTCGACTGCTTTATCTCCAGATTCTAATTTCGCCAAATCAAAAAATTTATGAATAAATTCCATTACTTCCAAAGTTTTCAAATGTACCTTTTCTAGCAATACTTGTTGTTCTTCTTTACTTATCGTTTTATCCACATTTAACATTTCTGTATACCCAAGAATAACAGTGAGCGGTGTTTTTAAGTCATGTGAAATGTTAGAAAGCATCTTTCTCATCGAAATTTCAACCTTCGCATGATCAGCATTCGTTTTTTGTTTCGCATCTAATAAATGATTAATTGCTACTAATAATTTTTGCAGTTCTTTATCATCCGTCACAACTAATAATTTCTCACCTGTTTGCTGCTTTACAATATCCTGTAACTTTTCATATGTATAGCGTACATTTGCACTTTTACTTTTCTGTATTCTATATTGAAAATAAATAACACCTAATAATATGAAGATAACGATCGTTAAAAGAGAGATCATACTACATCACTTCCAACTTATAGCCAATGCCCCATAATGTTTTAATATATTCTGGATTAGAAGGATCATCTTCAATCTTTTCACGCAACCGTCTCATGTGAACATTAATCACGTTATCATCACCATAATATTCTTCATTCCAAATCAGGTTATAGATTTGTGCTTTTGTAAATACACGATTTTGATTCTTCACAAATAATTTTAAAATCTCAAATTCTTTCAAAGTCAGTTTTAGCTGTTTTTCTTTTTTTTGCACAGTGAAATTGATCAGATCAATTTTTAAATCACCAATCTCAATCATTTCTTCTTTCTGCTCCGTGGCTGAATACTTTGTAGATCTTCGAATGCTTGCCTTTACCCGAGCTGCCAGTTCAATCATAGAAAATGGTTTACAGATGTAGTCATCTGCTCCAAGTCCTAAACCGACCGCCTTATCCACATCCGTATCTTTTGCGGACATCATTAAAATCGGCACAGCACTTTTTTCGCGAATGATTCTCACAACTTCTAATCCGTCTAGCTTTGGCATCATGATATCGAGAATGATTAAATCAAATGAGCCTTTTAGAAATGTGAGAACTCCTTCTTCTCCATCGGATGCAATTGTTATTTGAAAGCCCTCTTTGATTAAATATTTCTCGACCATTTCTTGAATCGCGCTATCATCTTCCACGAGTAAAATATGATGTAACATGTTTCTCCCCCCTTTTTTACAAACATTAACAATTTAATTGTAACTGAAGTCGATAAAGGTGAAAAGAATTATATGAAAATTCAATCCGACTTCATTTCTTTTCATAACAATGTTATGATGGAACTCACAACTATTGTTTACAATTAACCTAATATAAAGGAGTTTTACCATGTCAGAAAATAAAAAAGTAAGCTTAGCTGATTTAATGCGCGAACAACTTGCAAAGAAAAAGCAAGGAAATGGAAACGGAGCAAATGCTGCAAATCAAAGTCAAGCAACGAAAAAACTACAAAACCAACAAACGAAGAAAACGAACAACCAACGTAGACGTACAGGTGTGTAAATGAACGGGCAAAAACGAGCTAACATTTCACCAGGTCTTGAAGTTGATATTGTCTTAAAAAAAGACCAACGTACTGGTACACTCACTAGAGGGACTGTAAAAGATATTTTGACAAACTCACCGTCTCATCCGCACGGCATTAAAGTGCGCTTACAAGACGGGCAAGTTGGCAGAGTGCAGCATATTGTTCAATAGGAAAAGGAGCTCATTTTGAAATTGAGCTCCTTTTCTTATATCGTTTTTTATCTGTAAGTCGATATCCTTTGTCAAAATGCTGATATGTTTTAATTATCCTTTAATTTTTTCAATAAAAACAACCTTTAAATAGTCGCCTTCTTTAAATTGGTCAATCGTACGGAAATCTTCTGGCAAAGAATGTTCTTCTAATATTTTATATTTGCCATTCATTTCTTTGAACGCTGTATCAATAAAGCCTTTAAATTTTTTCATATCAAATGTACTGCAGTTTGTAGAAGCAACGATAGTACCGTTGTTTTCTGTAATGGCGATTGTTTCTTTTAATAGGTTTTTATAGTCTTTTGCTGCACTAAATGTATATTTTTTAGACCGTGCAAAGCTTGGTGGATCTAGTACAACCATATCAAATTTCATTTGTTTTTTCGCCGCGTATTTAAAGTAATGGAATACATCTTCTACGATAATATCTTGCGCTTCGTAGTCAATACCGTTCACGCTAAATTGTTCAATTGTTTTACTTAAACTACGATTCGCAAGATCAACACTTGTTGTTTTTGTCGCTCCGCCAAGTGCTGCGAATACAGAAAAAGCACCTGTGTAAGAGAACATATTTAACACTGTTTTCCCCTTTGCGTACGTGTCACGAATTTGCTTTCTAACGTTACGCTGATCTAAAAATACACCGACCATCGCTCCATCGTTTAAGTATACGGCGAAGTTTACCCCGTTCTCTTTCACGATGATTGGGAACTCACCGTGCTCTCCACTTACAAAGTCATCTTCTTCAATATACTTTCCTTTTGTATCAAAACGCTTCTTCTGGTAGATTCCTTTAAAGTTTGCTACTTTTTGAAGAGCCCCAATGATTTCATCTTTAAAAGAATAAATCCCTTCACTATACCAGCTAATTACATAATAACCATCGTAATAATCGATGATTAAACCACCAAGGCCATCACCTTCACCATTTACAGCGCGGAATGCAGTCGTGTCATTCGATTTGTAAAAACCTTTTCTCTTATGTAACGCTGATTTGATTTTTCTTTCAAAGAAAGCTTGGTCAATGTGCTCCTGCTCTTTTCTTGTTAAAATCCAGCCATATCCTTTATTTTGCTTTCCGTAATATCCTTTACCAAGAAATTGGTTCTTCTCATCAACAATTTTGATGATTGCCCCCTCTTCACGTATATCATTTAAGTTTTGAATTGCATCTTTTAAAATAAGTGGGTAGCCACTTTTAATCTCTTTTATAAATTTCGGTTTTATCTTTACATTTACTTCTGATCGCATGTAATGTCTTCCTTTCCATTTGAATGCTTTCTATTTAGTAGGAAGCATTTAAAAAACGAGACTGAAAAAAAGCCTCGTTTCACTATACCATATTATTGCTTTGCGAGTACAACCAGCTCGTTGCCTAGAACGACTGTTATATATTTATCCCGCTATTTGCGGGCAGTAAGACTCCCATCTCAAAATTCGGCAAAAGCAAAGAAGTTAGGTGGGAGATCAACTGCCCGTAAAAGCCCGATTGGTGAGGGCCAATAATCAGTGGGGGATGAAGAAAATCCCCACTGATTAAAGTTTCACTTTATACGATGTAAAAGATGAGACTCTTATCTAAAGATCAGTCTTAGAGCACTGTCCAACGGAAAAACCCTGTACATAAACAAGAATAAACAAAAACTTTCATTTCTCTCAAAAACCAAATAATGGATTTTTAATATTGTGGTTTTTCACGAAACCATAATGTAGCAATCCATTTTTCTCCTTCATGTACCGCACAACCTTCATGCAATGAAAGGGGATGTGGTTCATTTGTCCCTCTTTTACAATTTTCAAAAACTAATAATTTCCCTTCGCTTGGAGTAACTGTAAGATTCAGAGAGGGAAAAAAAGTTTCTCCACCTGCATTAACTGTATTCAAATAAAGAATAGCTGTATAAAGTCGTTGTCCCCCTTGTTCAACTCGGTTCCTTCCGTCTTCGTGCCAGGTACCATAACAATCAATATGAGCATCAAATTTCCCTCCAACTTCATATCTCGCTGCTTGTAATGGCTCAGCGTGATTAAGCGGCAAGGGCATAGCAGTAGCAATAAGTTCAGATACTTGACTAACAAGTCCATGTGAATAGTGTGGAAGCCAAGTAAAATCTGATTTCCGTTCCCCTGTATGTCCATAGGCTTGTGCGGGTTGGATGTGCTTTTTAGATAGTTCGATTAACTCTTGGCATTCTGCTGGTGTAATTATTTGTTCATACTGGGCTACAAAAGGCTCATCATGGAGAACAATTGGCTTTTTATTCATAAGGTATATTCCTCCTCAAACTTTATTGAACGACGATATTATATTATGTGGGTGAAACTGAATAGGTGTTACAAACAAGGATTAATAAAATGACAGTCTTTTTTAGCTTGAAAACTCCTTCATCAATGAACAATAGATTTAGATAAAGTGAAACTTTAATCAGTGGGGATTTTCTTCATCCCCCACTGATTATTGGCCCTCACCAATCGGGCTTTTACAGGCAGTAATGCGGGGTACATTTCCCAACATCTCACTTTCTATATATGTAAGCTTTTCTACAAAAAAAAGAGACTTTCTTTCAAAGAAAGCCTCTTTACCTTATTTCCCTACAACAACTTCTCGCTTCTGAAAAGCCGAAACAACATACCCAACAAACATACCGATCATTCCTGGAATTAACCATCCAATCCCTACACTATAAAACGGAACTTTTTCTAAAATCGGCGCTAATGCTGCAATTTGAATGTGTGCATTATTTAATCCATCGAAAAAGCTAATAACAAATGCTCCTATAATACCACCCACATACATTGCCAACGGGATACGAAGGTAATTTTCAATTAGCGATAATATGATTAATACGATTCCAATTGGATAGATTGCTATTAAGATTGGTAATGCTAATGCATTTAATTGTGTTAAACCTAGGTTTGCTACCATAAATGCTAACACGCAGAAGATAAAAACAACTTTTTGATAAGACAGCTTTGGTAGTAGTGCTGAGAAAAAATCTCCACAAGCTGCGACAATCCCAACAGAAGTTGTTAAACATGCAGCCGCAATTGCTACCCCAAGTAGTAGTGTGCCGTAATTTCCAAATAAATGATGAACAACGTTTGTTAAAATAACACCGCCGTTTTCTCCCATTCCAAGCGATACACTAGAAGCCCCAAGGTAAGCGAGTGCTAAGTAAATGATAAGTAAGCCAAGTGCTGCAATAATTCCTGCAAAGATTGTTACTTTCGCAATACTTTTCTTATTTGTAATCCCTTTTCCTTTTAGGGCATTGATAACCACATTTCCGAAAACAAGTGCTGCTAATCCGTCTAATGTTAAATATCCATCAATAAATCCTTTAAACAGTGGATCTTTGTATGTTTCTGTCGGTGCACCGAACTCTCCAATTGGTGTAATAAGTGCTTTAATAACAATAATTGCAATGACAGCTAATAAAATTGGTGTTAATACTTTTCCGATGCGCCCTACTAATTTTGAAGGGTTTAATGCTAAATAGAAAGTAACTGCAAAGAAAATGAATGTAAAGATAACAAGTGGATATGCTTGGCTCGCTACTGAACTTGATAAAAATGGAGCGACTCCCATCTCATAAGCAACCGTTCCTGTACGCGGAACGCTGACAAATACACCTAAACATAAATAAATCGCAACTGTAAAAACAAGTGCAAATAAAGGATGCACGCGACCTGCTAATTCATTGATATCTCCTTTTAAAGCAATGACAATAACCCCTAGTAAAGGAAGTCCTACCCCTGTAATGATAAAACCAAACAACGCAATCCATACATCTGTTCCAGCACCTTGTCCTAACGCTGGTGGGAAAATCATATTACCTGCGCCGAAGAATAGTGCAAATAACATTAAACTTATTGCAAACATCTCAGATAACTTTAAAGATGATTTCATTTTCATTTACCTCCTAAAAATCGATAAATAGACAAAATATTCAGAAATAAAAATCCGTTACATTTCCTCTTTCAATCCTACTTCCCCTATAAAAGAACGCAAAAAACACCCGTCCCTAACAAAGGGACGAGTGTTGAAATCGTGGTTCCACCCTTATTCTAATAAAATGAATGTATAACGAAATAAACTCATTTTATAGCTCGTGTAAATTGATAACGGTTTTATCCGTCAAGAATTACAATGCATCATGCCGTTCACTCTTGAAGTTTAGAGGTGGTAAGTATATCTTTTCGTATTAGGAAGCTCACAGCCTAAGGCTCCCCTCTCTGAGAATCGTAAAAAATAACTCGTGTCCTCATCATTACTTTTATAAAATATATTGTCGAATATTGTTGTTTTTTATTATATGGGCTATTTTTAAAAAAATCAATAGTTTTATTTTTTTAAAAATAAACACAGAAAAACGACTATAACTGCTTCAATAATTCCTGTAACTCTTGCACTGTGACATTCCGCCACTCTCCATCCTCTAATCCATCAAGCTTAATATTCATAATTCGTACGCGCTTCAGTTTTGTTACTGTATATCCAAAAGCACGGCTCATTCGACGAATTTGTCTGTTCATTCCTTGCGTTAAAATAATTCGAAATGTAGAACTATTTACTCGTGTCACTTTACACTGCTTCGTTATTCCATCTTTAATCTTCACGCCACGGGACATTCCGTCAATAAACCAATCTGTAAATGGCTTATCGACCGTTACAATATATTCTTTTTCATGCTCATGACCTCCGTGTAAAATTTGATTGGCAATCCTTCCATCATTCGTTAACAAAATCAATCCTTCCGACGCTTTATCTAAGCGGCCAACTGGAAAGATTCTTTCGGGATGATTGATATACTCGATGATATTCCCGTCAATATGATCCGCAGCTGTACAAGTAATGCCAACTGGTTTATGGAAGGCAATGTAGATTTTTTCTTTGTCCTCTTTTTCAATCGTTTTGCCATCAATCGTTACAATATCATTCTCCGTAACAATCGTACCGTGCGTACACACTTCACCGTTAATTGCCACGAGGTCCGCTTTAATAAGGCGGTCTGTTTCTCGCCTTGAGCAGGATAATGCTTCGCTTATAAATTGGTTAATTTTCATGTCATATTCCTTTTTTCTTATAGATTATCCGAAAAGAAAAAGCGTCAATCTCAGGCGGTATACTGATGCCGAGATTGACGCTCCCTTACTTCGCAAAAACCACTAAATAAATAACCCCAATCACCAAAAATATTCCGCAACAAGCTAACAATACTTTTGCAAGTTTGTCCATAAACATATAATGGTTTCCCCTTTTGCTTGGTTTTGTGTTATTTTAATTCGACAACTGTTACGCCTAGGCCTCCCTCGCCCATGTCACCGTAACGGTAGTTTTTCACGCCGCGATGTTTTTTCAAGTAGTCTTGTACCCCTTGGCGAAGTGCTCCTGTTCCTTTTCCGTGAATGATGGATACACGTGGATAGTTTGCAAGCTGTGCATCATCTAAATATTTTTCAACGCGCATCATCGCATTTTCAAAACGCTCGCCACGAAGGTCAAGCTCTAAGGAAACGTGATAGTCTCTTCCCTTAACAGTCGCCACTGCTTTCTTCTCAACCGGTTGTGGCGTATTAATGTACTCCATATCGGATTCTTTCACTTTCATCTTCAGAATACCAATTTGGACGTTCCACTCATTATCGCTTACTTTTTTCAGCAGCTGTCCTTTTTGACCGAATGTTAATACTTTCACTTCGTCGCCTGCTCGCAATTGTTGTTTTGGCGCTGTGTTTTTCACTTTTACTCTTTGTTTTTTCACAAGCTCTGGCGCTGCCCCTTCTAGACGACTTTTCGCTTCAATGAGCTCATGATCTTTCACGCTTGCAAGCTGCGCTTTACGCAGTTGACGAAGTTCATGAATGATACCTTCTGCTTCTTTTTTCGCAGCTTCTACTTTTTCTTCGCCCTCTTTTTGCGCTTTTAATAATCTTTCATCACGCTCATCGTTAAATTCAATGATTTGACGCTGTAATTCACGATGAAGTTTTTCAGATTGTTTACGATGCTCTTCTGCTTCGTTCCATTCGCGCTCTGCATTTTTTTGACTTTCTTCTAGCTTCGCAATCATATTTTCGATTTTATTCGTATCTGTACCAATATGATTACGAGCACGGTCAATCACGCGATCAGATAATCCAAGGCGTTTGGAAATTTCAAAAGCGTTACTGCGTCCTGGTACACCGATTAATAATTTATACGTTGGGCTTAATGTATTTACATCAAACTCAACACTTGCGTTAATAACTTGTTCACGATTGTAACCATATGCTTTTAGCTCTGGATAATGCGTTGTTGCGACAACGCGCGCTCCGCGGTTATATACTTCATCTAAGATTGAAATGGCAAGCGCAGCCCCTTCTTGTGGGTCTGTTCCGGCACCTAATTCATCGAATAATACTAAGCTTTCAAAGTCAGCTTTTTCTAAAATATCTACAATGTTCACCATATGTGAGGAGAACGTACTTAAGCTTTGTTCAATCGATTGTTCATCACCGATATCAGCAAAAATGTTTTTAAACACACAAATCTCAGATTCGTCTAATACTGGAATATGAAGGCCAGATTGCGCCATTAATACACAGATACCGACTGTTTTTAATGTAACTGTCTTACCACCTGTATTCGGACCTGTAATAACGATTGTTGTGAAGTCTTTACCAAGCATAATATCGTTTGGCACAATGATTTCCGGGTCGATAAGCGGATGACGTGCTTGTCTTAAATTCATATAGCGCTCATTATTTACAATTGGTTTTGTAGCTTTGATTCGCTTTGCATAAAATGCTTTCGCAAAAAAGAAATCAAGATTCGCAATAACCTCTACGTTTGCTAATACAGTATCTGCTTCTAGTGCTACTTCTTCTGTTAACATCATTAAGATGCGCTCTACTTCTTGTTTTTCTTTCACGCGTGCTTCTTGCAATGCGTTATTTAGTTCCACAATGACTTGTGGCTCAATAAATAACGTTTGTCCAGACGCCGATTGGTCATGAACAATACCACCATATACACCGCGGTATTCTTGCTTCACAGGAATTACATAGCGATCATTACGAATTGTTACGATTGCATCTGATAGCATCTTCTGTGCATTAGAAGATCGCGTCATATTTTCAAGTTTCTCACGAATGCGGCTTTCCGCAGTACGGATTTGGTTACGAATACCGCGCAGTTTATCACTGGCACTATCAACTACTTCGCCACCATCACCAATGCAGTTTGTAATTTTCTTTTCTAAATCATATAGAGACACAATTTGCGCCACATAGGTTTCTAAGATTGGAAGCTCTACGCCATTATCAACCATATCTTCAATAAATCGCTTCATTTGGCGGCTACCATACATCGTACTTGCAATATCAAGAAGTTCATGTGGACTTAACATACTTCCAATTTTCGCACGTTTTACATTTGGACGAATATCAAAAATCCCACCGAGCGGCACATGTCCTTTTAAGCGAATGACTTTTGCTGCTTCATCCGTTGTCTCTTGCATTTCTACAATTTCTTCAAAATCTGTACTTGGCACAAGGCTCTTCACTTTATCACGACCAAGTGAAGAAGCAACATGCTCAAGTAATTGTTCTTTTACTTTGTTATATTCTAATACACGCAACGTTCGTTCTAACATAAGTTGCCTGTCCCCCTTGTGTTACTTATTCCGTTTAATAAAATCTAATAAACGTTTAATATCCCATGTGTTAATCACAGTATCTTTTTGAATCCAGCCTTTACGTGCTGCCGCTACACCTGTTTCCATATCTTCTAACATTTCAAGTGTATGAGCATCGGTATTAATTGCTACTTTCACACCAGCATCTTGCGCTTGCTTTAGTAATTTTGCGCTTAAATCTAATCGGTTCGGATTCGCATTTAACTCTAAAACTGTATCTGTTTCTTTCGCAAGTTCAATGAGTAAATCTGTATCTACATCATACCCTTCGCGTCGTCCAAGGAGACGACCTGTTGGGTGGGCAATCATTGTAACATGCTTATTTTCAATTGCTGTGCGCAAACGTTTCATAATCGTTTCACGGTCTTGTGAGAAACTAGAGTGGATTGCACCAATTACATAATCAAGTTCTGCTAATACTTCATCATCAAAATCTAGCGTTGCATCTGGTAAAATGTCCATTTCGATTCCGCGTAAAATTGTGATATCCGGGTATTTTTCGTTAATGCGCTCAATCTCTTTTCCTTGTTCACGAAGACGCTCTTTCGTTAAACCATTTGCTACTTTCAAATATTGCGAGTGATCAGTAATTGCCATAAATTTATACCCACGCCCTCGGCACGCTTGTACCATTTCTTCAATGGAAAAAGCACCGTCGCTCCATGTTGTATGCATATGTAAATCACCTTGTATGTCAGAGAACTGAATTAAATTCGGATATTCTTTAATTAATTCGACCTCTTTTCCATCTTCACGTACTTCTGGTGGAATGAACGGCAATCCAAAATGAGCAAAAAATGCTTCTTCTGTTTCAAACGTCTTCACTTCACCCGTTTCTAAGTTTTCCACACCGTACTCACTAATCTTTTCACCTTTATCTTTCGCAATTTGGCGCATTCTTACGTTATGATCTTTTGAACCTGTGAAATGATGAAGAGTTGTAATAAATTCCTCAGGTTTTACAAGACGGAAATCAATCGAAATATCATATTCATATTGAAGTCGAACGGATACTTTTGTATCACCGCTTGCAATGACTTCAATCATATTATCAAACTGTAATAAATGTTCACGTACCGCTGCTGGCTCTGTCGTTGCGATGATGAAATCTAAATCTTTCACTGTTTCGCGAACGCGTCGTAAACTACCAGCGCGAGAGAATCGAACAATTCCCTGGATATTCGACAATTTCTCTTCTATTTCCCCGGCAATAGGTAGGACCATTGCAATCGGTAAACGCTCTGGACGAGATCCAACTTGAGCAATCGCTTCTAATATTTTCTCTTCCGTTTTCTTACCGAACCCTGCTAATACCTGTACTTTATTTTCTTCACAAGCCCTTTGCAATGTTTCCATATCAATAATGCCAAGCTCTTTGTACAACTTTGCTAATTTCTTGCCACCAAGCCCCGGTAATTTTAATAATGGTAATAGGCTGCTCGGCACTTCTTTTTCAAGTTCCTGCAATACTTCTGAAGTTCCCGCTTCAATATATTCTTGAATAACTGCCGCTGTTCCTTTTCCAATGCCCGGAATCTTTGTGAAATCTTCAATTTCAGAAAGACTACGATCATCGCTTTCTAATGCTGCTGCCGCTTTACGAAATGCGGATATTTTAAATGGATTTGCGCCCTTAAGTTCCATAAAAAGGCCGATTGTCTCCAGTAATTTAATCACTTGTTTTTTATTTACTTTCATTCTTGCCCCGCCTTTCTTTCATAGAAAAAAACTTCTCTTTCAGAGAAAAGAGAAGTTATACTTTGCTACCTGTCTGCCATAGTTCCTTCACCTTTTCAGAAAGAATCGGTGTATCGTCTACAATTATTTTGCTGATTGATGATTTTTGCAGTGGCGTTTGTACTTGTTCAATCGGAAGAATTGTTCCAATAATAATTAAGACAAACAAAATAATGTACACTTCTAAAAAGCCAAGAAGTGCCCCAGCAAACGCATTCACCTGTTTTATAACTGGGATTTCTGTAAACATATTCAGCAAATTCCCAAGCAATGAAAGTGCGATTCTTGTAATAATAAATAATACAATGAACGCAATTGCTTGATAGAATACTGCTTCGATATTATTCGCATCAATCCATTCTGGAACAGATACATTCTTATCAAATGGATATGGAATAAATTTCTCAAACGTTGGTGCTAAATCTTTGCAGTACCAGTATGCAACAAGGTATGCGATAATAAAGCTTGTTAACTTTACAAGTTGCAGGACAAATCCTCTTTTTAAACCAAGGAAAAATCCCATAACAAGCAGTAAAATGATAATAATATCAATCATGTTATTCCATTCCTTTTTTTGTCATACTTTCTTTCAATTTTTCATGTTCATCTTTTAATTTTATGTAATCGTGTATGACGTTTACCGCCGTCAATACCGCTAGTCTACTCGTATCAAGCGAAGGATTCTTGGCATTGAGTTCGCGCATTTTATCATCCACAATCGCTGCTACCATGCGGATATGACTTGTACTTTCATCGCCAACAACTGAATATTGTTGACCATAGATTTCTACATTAATTCGACTTTTATTTCCCTTTTGTTGTGACAACTCACCGGCCTCCAATCACGTACAGAATCCTAAAGTTTATCATACCATGAACCATCATAATATGGAAACAGAAAGAACAATCCGATATGATAAAAATAACAATATAAAAAAAGGAGCGACTACTTTGTCAAATTCTATCGTAATCCAAACAAGTTCTAGAGCAATTGAAGACATGAAACAGCAGTATAAACAAGCTATTAGCCCAAAAGTTCCGCAAGGCGGTGTCTTTATGGCAAAAGTCCCATCTTGTACAATTACAGCCTATAAATCAGGTAAAGTAATGTTTCAAGGTATTCGTGCTCAGGAAGAAGCTGCACGTTGGCAAAATGTTTCTCAAGCACCTAAATCTTCTGTTAAGAAAACAGCAAATTCACACCGCTATGCTCCGCCTTCTTCCATTGGAACAATGTCTATAGCAGGATCCGATGAAGTAGGTACTGGAGATTACTTCGGACCGATGACAGTTGTTGCTGTATATGTAGATGCAAAGCAAATTCCATTGTTAAAAGAACTTGGTGTAAAAGACTCTAAAAATTTAAACGATGCGCAAATCGCTGAAATTGCAAAGCAACTACTTAGCGTTGTTCCTTACAGCTCTCTCGTTTTGCATAATGAAAAATATAACGAACTGTTCGAAAAAGGGAACAATCAAGGTAAACTAAAAGCGCTCTTACACAATAAAGCTCTTACAAATTTACTAAAAAAGATTGCGCCGACAAAGCCAGAAGGCATCCTAATTGACCAATTTACACAACCTGATACATATTATAAATACTTAACAAAACAAAAAGAAGTACAGCGTGAAAACGTGTATTTTGCAACCAAAGGCGAAAGTGTCCATTTAGCAGTTGCCGCAGCTTCCATTTTAGCTCGTTACTCATTCGTAAAACAGTTTGATGAACTAAGTAAAAAAGCAGGTATGCCACTTCCGAAAGGAGCGGGCAAGCAAGTTGATATTGCCGCAGCTAAATTGATTCAAAAACTAGGAAAAGAACGCCTTCCTGAGTTTGTAAAGCTTCACTTTGCAAATACGGAAAAGGCATTTCGTTTATTGAAAAAATAGCTATTTTTTAGTATCGACAATATATAAATGAACTAAACAAAATAAAAACATATAAATAAGAGTAGTCGACATGACTACTCTTATTTACATGTTTAGCTTCGTTTTTGCCTCTTATTTGATGAAGGTACTTTAAAGGAACCCGTTTCGTGTGTTGTAGTTCCTTGACCTTCAACTTGCGGAGAACCAAGACCTGCTCTAGAAGGATCTTTTTTTACTTTTTTACCCATTTTGTTCACCCCCAACGTTACTTTTTGCTTAGAGGTGAGAAACTATGCAGCCTAACAATCAGAATATACACTGCTTACTCAAGCAATAGAAAATCGCTCTTCCACTTTCATTTCTATTAACGCTAAGTGTACTTTCCTGAGGAACGTGTCTGTTCTTCACTAATATCCCATAGACGCTTTGCGGCATCCATATCCAATGCAACCTCAGATGGTGTTTTCACTTGCCTATCGGCATAGTAACCGCCACTATGTTTGGTAACCTCGATTGCTTCTGCCAGCCACACTAAAGTTTCAGCGCCCTCTTCAGGAGTACGAGAGAAAGGTTTCATTGCTGCCATAGTTAAGCGAGCTACAAAACCATTATCCTGATTGAAATTAGTGGCCACCAGTCCCGGGTCGAAGCAGTAAGCTGCGACACCTGTCCCCTCTAGCCGCCGTGCCAACTCAGAAGTGAATAAAATGTTAGCCAGTTTTGTTTGCCCATAACGCATCGTAGGACCACCCATTAATTTCTTAACACCACGATAAAGTTGTTCTGCACCTAAATCACTGAAATCAATTCCCTTTTTAGCCATTTTATGACCATGAGATGCGGTAGTAATGACGCGAGCAGGGGCACTTTCCTTTAAACGATCAAGCAGCAAATTAGTAAGTAGAAATGGACCTAAATGGTTAACCGCCCAGGTCATCTCCAAACCGTCCTCCGTAAGTTGCCGTGTTTGAAATAAAGCACCCGCATTATTAACTAATATATCTATTCTAGGGCACTTTTCTAAAATATCAGTAGCTACTTGGCGTATAGACCGCTGGGAAGCTATATCAGCTAGAAATACGTCTACCACTGTATTCCCATCCTCTAAACCCTTAATTTGAGTCACAATATCATTTGCTTTTGCTTCATTACGTGCAATGATTCCTAGCTTGGCACCACGCTCCGCAAGTACCTTAGCTGCCGCTAGACCAATACCACTTGTCGCACCAGTGATTACTACATACTTGTCACGCACCGTCCACTCTAAACGACTGGTAATTCCCCCCATCACCACAAAACCCCTCTCACGATTTTCATAATTGTTTCATTCGTTTTACTATATATGAAATGAAAAGGGAACTATGAACAATATTTTTTATCCTATCTCAAAATACTTTATAGATTTGAGCTCTGGTTACATCCTCTTCTAAATAAAAAAGCGAGAGCAATTGCTCTCGCTTTTTTATCTTAAAACTCCGAAGAACCTGGAGTTCTTGGGAATGGAATTACGTCACGGATGTTCGCCATACCAGTGATGTACATTAGGAAACGTTCGAAACCTAGACCGAATCCAGCGTGTTTTGTACCGCCATATTTCCTAAGTTCTAAGTACCACCAATAGTCTTCTTCATTCATGCCTAATTCTTTAATTCTATCTACTAAAACGTCCATTCTTTCTTCACGTTGGCTACCGCCGATTAATTCGCCGATGCCAGGAACTAGAAGGTCAGTAGCAGCTACTGTTTTACCGTCATCATTCATACGCATGTAGAATGCTTTAATGTCTTTCGGATAGTCAGTTACGAATACAGGGCGTTTGAAGATTTCTTCTGACAAGTATCTTTCGTGCTCTGTTTGTAAATCAATACCCCATTCTACTGGATATTTGAAGTCTGCACCTGACTCTTGAAGCACTTTAATTGCTTCTGTATATGTGATACGGCCGAAGTCAGAGTTAATTACGTTGTTCATGCGCTCTAGAACTGTTTTATCGACAAAGCTGTTGAAGAATTCCATTTCTTCTGGTGCATGCTCTAATACATATTTCATTGCATATTTCAGCATATCTTCTGTAAGATCCATTACATCTTCAAGTTCAGCGAATGCAATCTCAGGCTCCACCATCCAGAACTCAGCTGCGTGACGAGTTGTGTTTGAGTTTTCTGCGCGGAATGTAGGTCCGAATGTGTATACATCACGGAACGCTAATGCATAAGCTTCCGCATTAAGCTGTCCACTTACTGTTAAGTTTGTTTCTTTGCCGAAGAAGTCTTTTGATTCATCAACTTTTCCATCTTCACCTTTTGGCAAGTTGTTCATATCTTGCGTTGTTACGCGGAACATTTCGCCCGCACCTTCTGTATCACTACCAGTAATAATTGGTGTGTGAACATGTACGAATCCACGCTCTTGGAAGAATTGGTGGATTGCAAATGCTGCGATAGAACGTACGCGGAATGTTGCAGAGAACGCGTTTGTTCTTGGGCGTAAATGAGCGATTGTACGTAAGTATTCAAACGTATGACGTTTCTTTTGAAGTGGGTAATCAGAATCTGATAAGCCCTCGATATCGATTTTTTCTGCTTTAATTTCAAATGGTTGTTTTGCCCCTGGTGTTGCAACTAGCTTACCTTCTACTTTAACTGAAGAGCTAAGTGGAAGTTTTGCAATTTCTTTGAAGTTATCTAATTCTGTATCGAAAACGATTTGAACGCTTTTGAAGAAGCTACCATCGTTTAATTCGATGAAACCAAATGCTTTTGAATCACGTAAGTTACGAATCCAACCTGATACTTGTACTGTTTGATCTGCGTATTTATCTGTATCTCTATACAGACTTTTTACTAATGTGTTTTCCATAGTGAAATTCTCCTTTGCTGATATATTTGAATACAAAAAAACCTTTCATCCATAAAGGGACGAAAGGTTAAACTTCGCGGTACCACCCAATTTGTCATAAAGACCAACTTTAACTCGTATGTATGTACATACTTCCCGGTTTGTAACAGGCCGGCTTCCCGTCTAAGTCTACTCTTGAATATAAGCTTCAATTTCGGTTAGCAACTCCAAGGTGTTCTTCATATATACCGCCTCATCAGGCTCTCACCGTCCCTGACTCGCTATGGATTATAGTATATACTACTTTTCCTTATCATCGTCTTTCATTTTGTTAAACTAAAATTAATGTACTACATTCGAGGGAAAGATGCAAGTTGTCCTTTTATTTCCTAACTAGCTCTATTTCTCCAAACTTCTTCACTTGGAGCTTCAATGTATTCGCTTTGTCATAAGAAGTAATCGGGAAATTAACATAGACAGTCGTTTTACCATTCGCAACATCCTGACTATATCCTTTTGATTTATATTCTTTTCCTGTTTCGTCTACCATCTTCATATCCATAAAAGTATTTTCATCTTCTACTACTTCATCCACTGAAAATGTTAGATTCAGAGATGTTGGATTTGCCTTTGCGGATACAATTTGGATATTAGATCTTGTTTCTGCTAATCTATACTCAACCGTTGACGTTGCTTCTTCTTTCGTTTTGTCGCTAATCGGTAAATTCCATATGCCATCAATTTCTTTCCGTTCATCATTCTCATAAAAAACCTTAATGCTCTCTATTTCTAACACAGCATCTTCCAATTTAGGAATAGAACCTTGGTTCGATTCAAATACTACATCATATTGCACTTTCCCGGTCTTTCCATCTATTGATGGATTTTTATCTTCCGCTTTAGACATATACACTTTTTTGCCTTTCAATGGCTTTGTATCTGGAATAGACTCCATAATATATTTGCCATCTCCATTTTTTAATCGATAATCAAAAGACACTTCACTCACTTGTTTCTTTAGTATACTTGTATCCTCAAATACCAATTGAAAACTAAATCCTAGTTTATTTGCGTCAGCAAAATAACGGTCAAGTGCCACCGTAATCCCTTTGTCAGTAGCTATACTATTGCTTTTTTGTGGAAACTCTTCATCCACTGCTCGCTCAATTCCTTTATCATTAAAATGAAATAATTTGTTTATATTAGCTTGCACATGCTTATTTGTAAAAACACTACCAGCTATCACAAAACAACAAGCCGCCACCGCCAATTTTCTCCACATCACATTTCTTTTCTTTTTCTTTGCTTTCATACGTATCACATCATAGGAATGATCTAAAGACTTTCTAACAATACTAGGCATTTCTTTTTCCTCATGTAGCAACTGCTGAAATTCTTTTTCAAAGTTATTTTTCATTTACACTCACTCCTTCACCACTGTAATAATGATTACGTAATATCGATTTAGCTCTGGAAAGTCTTGATTTAATCGTTCCTTCTGGTTCTTTTAAAAACACGCTCATTTCTTTTATACTAAGTCCAACAATATAATATAAAACAATCGCCATTTTATAATCCTTATTTAAGCTATTTAACGCGTCTTCTAGTTCTATCTTCAAAAATTCATTTTTGTTTTGTTTTTGCTCAATGAGCTGATCTACTAACGTAATTTTTTGTCTTTTGTTTAATATACCGTTGCATGTATTGATTAATATTTTACAAATCCATGTGTTAAAGTACTCTTCATTTTTGAGTGTATGTATTTTCTCATAAGCCACTGTGATTGCTTCTTGCATCGCATCTGCTACATCCTCATCTTTCTGTAACAATCTACTTGCGACTTTGTATAATACATCTTCATACCGCTGTACAAGAGAAACAAAAGCTTCTCCATCCCCTTTTTTCGCCTTTTTCACCAAGGCTTCTAGCTTTCCCATTTAAGAACCCCCTTGCTAACTCATTTCAATATACGCTTGTTTTCCTGTTCTTTACATCCTATTAGATACAGAAAAACAATATTTGGTTGCATTGATTTTTTCTTTTTACAAAAAAAGAGGATCATCACTTTATTATGAGTGACAATCCTCTCAAATTATTTACGCAACTCCGTACTAAATTTCTCTTCTAACGCTGCTAATCCACCTATGACAATAGTTCGTTTTTTGTAATTCATTTTTAAAAACAAACATCTACAATTTAGAAAACATATTCTACACTATATATTAATGAAAAGTGAGGAAACGCAAATGAATCTGTACCATCAAAAAGGATTCCCTTCCACAAGTACACCTTTTTTTCCTTATATCGATCTACCAAAACTTCCTAATGTCCGAAAAACAATAAATGTATCAAAATCCCCCAAAATTCAACCTCCCATAAAATCATCAAAATCTCCTGAGCTAAAAACCATGTGCTGCAGACAAATTGTAGAACATAAAATTCAGTTAGTTCCCCCTGCCAAAAAAGGAACCACTAAAGTTAAGAAACAGATATTTACTACGATTGAAAAGGTGTGTTCAGAAGTAGTTGTCATCCTTGGGTTTATCCGGAAAACCATTACCTATACAGCAGTAATCCATAACAAAGAGATTCCAAACCATATCATCCAAGACGATGTTCCCTTTCAGTGTCTTATAGAATCAACGGATATTAAAGAAGACCATCAATTTCGCATCATCGAGCAAAAAATACTCAGCGAAGTTTTCGCCCATGAAACGAACTTTGGAAAATCAAATGATTCTCGATTGTATAAGCAAGCCCTTGCTTTCAATTTTATAGAAAAAGATATTATAAAAATTTCCATAAAATGATTACTGAGCAACTCAATATTCTTTCACCACAAATATGAAATTAGATTATTTTTGCTACTAGATTTACAGTTACAGGCCTTTTTAATATGAAATAACCTATTTATTTGATCAAAAACAGAAACCTTGTCCAAGATATCCCCCTATACAAGCTCCGGATATGCCTCATAATCTATAACAGAGAACATAGTATCTCATTTAAAGTTCCAAGATATACGGAGCGAATATAACTATAGAACTAAGGAGGAATACTCAATGGTTTGTCCCCTCATTAATCCAACAACTTGTTGCCAAGTTGTTGTTGAGCGCACCACACAGCTTGTCCCCCCAGCACTTGCAAATACCGTTACCTTCACACAAACGGTTGAAGCGGATATTGAAAGCGTAATCCCAGAAAAAGTTGTAATCTGTGGGGTAGTTCATAAAACTTTAACTTACACTGCTGTTTTAGAAAATGGCACTCTAGTACCGGGTTTTCAAGTTTTCGACGATATCCCTTTTCAATGTGTTATTGACCGAGAAGATGCCAATGAAGGAGACCTTTTCGAAGTCACGGGTGTAGCAATTCTTGGACAAGTTTCTGCCCAAGAACAAAATTTTGGATTTATAAACGACTTGCGAGTTGCTTTTAAATTCCAAGAAAAAGAGATCGTCAAAGTCTGCATTAGAAGACTAGGAGTAACTGGTACTGAAGTAGCTATTGGACTAGGATTTACAAGTGCAGATTGTAACGTTCCCGTTGTTGCACCAGGTCGTTTGTTAGTGAATGGCATTGGATTTGCAGGAATACCAGTTTCTTTCACAATACAAGGTGCAGCAACTGTCTCTCCAACTACAGTTTTTACAGAAGCAGATGGATTCTTCCACACTACCGTCACTGCTTTTGGACCTGGAGATATAACCCTTATAGCTTCAGGTACAGTAAACGGGGTTCCTTTCTTCGGAGAAGTAACCACCCCTTCACCTTGCGTGTGATGAAATGAAGATTCCATCAGCGGAATTTGAACAAGTTGCGCAAGTGAAAAAAATAATAAAAAAGCAGCCAAATGGCTGCTTTTTTATTATTTACGTAACTCCGCACCAAATTTCTCTTCTACCACCGCTAATACACGGCTATGTGCTTCTGTCACTTCTTCATCTGTTAATGTACGCTCTGGATCGAAGTAGTTCATAGAGAATGCAAGTGATTTCTTGCCTTCTTCCATTTTTTCACCTTCGTATAAGTCGAATAGTGTTACTTCTTTTAGAAGTTCTCCACCTGCTTCTGCAATTACTTGCTTCATTTCGCCAGCTTTTACTTCCGTATTTACTACAACTGCCATATCACGTGTCATAGATGGGAAACGTGGAATTGCTGAGTAGTAAGTTTCTTCTGTATCAGCAGCAAATACTTTTACTAGAGACAATTCGAATACGAACGTATCTTTCACATCTAATTGTTTTTGTGCTTCTGGGTGTAACTGACCGATGAAACCTATCACTTCTTCGTCTAGTAAGATATCAGCTGTACGGCCTGGGTGCATACCTTCACGTTTTGTTGGTAGGTATGTGATATTGTTTGAAACGCCAAGTACGTCGAACAATCCTTCTAATACACCTTTTGCAACGAAGAAATCAACAACTTTCTTCTCACCTTGCCATGCATGATGAAGTGCAAGACCTGTCATAACACCAGCAAGATGTTGTTCTTCTTTCGGAAGCTCGCCTTCTGCTGTTGGTAGGAAGATAGAACCTACTTCATATAATGCAACACTGTCGTTTTTACGAGCGTTGTTATATGAAACTGCTTCTAACAATTGTGGTACTAAGCTTAAACGAAGTTGGCTGCGCTCCTCACTCATTGGAAGTGCAAGATTAACAGGAGCTTTTTCGTTCGGCTCAACCATATATTGTTTTGCTTTATCAGCGCTTGTTAATGAATACGTAATCGCTTCATATAAGCCAGCACCTTCTAAGTAACGACGTACTTTACGACGTTTTGCTTGCGCTACTGTTAATTTACCACGTGTCATTGTACCAGTTGGTAGTGTAACTGGAATATGATCGTAGCCGTACAGACGACCTACTTCTTCTACTAAGTCTTCTGCAATTGTAATATCAGGACGACGTACTGGTACGTTTACATGGAATGTTCCTTCTACTTCTGTAAATGGGAATTTCAAGTTTGTAAAGATTGTACCCATTTCACTTGCAGAGATGTCTGTACCTAATACACGGTTTACTTTTTCAGCTGTAACAGATACTGTACGCTCTTGTACTTGTAAGTTATCAACTTCTACTACACCTTCAAGTGCTTTACCACCAGCATATTTCGCCATTAAAGCTGCTGCATGTTGAATTGCTTCAAATGTACGTGTTGGATCAATTCCTTTTTCAAAACGTGCACTTGATTCACTGCGAAGACCTAAATCTTTTGATGTGCGGCGCACTGTTTGCCCTGCAAAGTATGCAGACTCGATCAGAACGTTTACTGTATCGTTGTCAACTTCAGATTCAGCCCCACCCATTACACCAGCAACAGCCAATGCTTTTGTACCGTTTGTAATAACAAGGTGATGCTCTTGTAGTGTACGCTCTTGATCGTCTAATGTTTGAATCTTTTCGCCTTCTTTTGCAAGACGAACAATGATTTCTTTTGAACCTAATTTATCATAGTCAAATGCATGTAATGGTTGACCATATTCAATTAAAATGTAGTTTGTAATATCAACTACGTTGCTAATTGGACGAATACCCGCTGCCATAAGGCGCGTTTGCATCCACATTGGTGATGGACCTACCTTTACGTTTTTCACCATTTTTGCGATATATAATGGATTTTGCTCTGTTGCTTCTACACTCACAGAAATATAGTCAGAAGTCTTTTCTTCTACCTCTTGTAAGTCAGCGGCTGGTAGTTTCACTTCGCGGCCATAAATAGCAGCTACTTCATATGCAACACCTAACATGTTTAAGCAATCAGCACGATTTGGTGTTAAACCAAGCTCGAGTACTTCATCATGTAAGTTTAAGATTTCAAGTGCATCTGCACCAACTTCAGCGTCACTTGGGAAGATGAAGATACCATCTGCATAATCTTTCGCAACTAATTTACCATCAATACCAAGCTCTTGTAGGGCACAAACCATACCGTGAGAAGCTTCGCCGCGTAGTTTTGCTTTTTTAATTTTGAAGTTACCAGGAAGAACCGCGCCAACTTTCGCAACTGGTACTTTTAAACCTTTTGCAATGTTAGGAGCACCGCAAATGATTTGTACTGGTTCTTCTTCACCGATGTCGATTAGACATTTGCTTAATTTATCAGCTTCTGGGTGTTTTTCACATTCTAATACGTGACCAACCACAACACCTTTTACACCTTTATTTAATACTTCAACGCCTTCTACTTCGATACCACTTTTCGTGATTTTATCTGCTAGTTCTTGTGCCGTTACATCTTTAATATCTACATATTCTTGTAACCAACGATATGATACGAACATATTTATCCTCTCCTTCCCTTACGCTCGTTTGAATTGTTGTAAGAAACGTACATCATTTGTATAGAAATGGCGAATGTCATCAACGCCGTATTTTAACATTGCGATACGCTCTGCACCCATACCGAATGCGAAACCTTGATATTCTTTTGAATCATAGCCAGCCATTTCAAGTACGTTTGGATGAACCATACCTGCACCTAAAATTTCAATCCATCCTGTTCCTTTACAAGTGCCGCAACCTTTTCCGTGACACATCATACAAGAAATATCCATTTCAACAGATGGTTCTGTGAATGGGAAGAAACTTGGACGAAGACGAATTTCACGGTCTTCACCGAACATCTTTTTCACGAATACTTGCAATGTACCTTTTAAATCACTCATACGAATATTCTTGTCAATTACAAGACCTTCAATTTGCATGAACTGATGTGAATGCGTCGCATCGTCATCATCACGACGATACACTTTACCAGGACAAATAATTTTAATTGGACCTTTTTCTTTATTATTTTCCATTGTTCTTGCTTGCACAGAAGATGTATGTGTGCGTAGCAATGTTTCTTCTGTAATGTAAAATGTATCTTGCATATCACGCGCTGGATGATCTTTTGGTAAGTTTAATGCTTCGAAATTGTAGTAGTCTTTCTCTACTTCTGTTCCTTCAGCTACTTCATACCCCATACCGATAAATACATCTTCAATTTGTTCAACAACCGCTGTTAACGGATGATGACAACCTGTTTCTACAGGACGGCCTGGTAATGTAACATCAATTGTTTCAGATGCTAATTTCGCTTCAATTACTGCTTTTTCGATATTGTTAATTTTGTCTTCTAAACGCGTTTGAATTGCTTCACGTACTTCATTTACTAATGCTCCCATACGTGGACGCTCTTCTGGAGATAATTTCCCCATGCCGCGTAATACTTCTGTAATCGGACCTTTTTTTCCTAAATACGCTACGCGTACATCGTTTAAGCCCTTTAGCTCTTTCGCTTCTTCAATCAGCTCTAACGCTTTTTGCTTTAGCTCTTTTAAACGTGCTTCCATTTGGAACCCTCCTAATTTTAAAAATAAAAAAACCTCGCTCCCAAAAAGGGACGAGGTAAATTCGCGGTACCACCCTAAATTGACAGAACAAGTCTGCCCACTCAATTAGTTATAACGGCTTGTTAGACCGGAACGCCTTTACATATCAATGGTCCTGGCGTCAACTCCAGAGGTGAATTCACTTCCGTCTACCATAAGAATGCTTTCAGTCTACGGCACTCTCTCCCTATATGGCGATTTTGCAAGCTACTCTTCTCTATCAACGTCTTTTCATTATTTCACTTTTATTATATGTTCATCATGAACATGTACTTCAATTTATTATAAGAAGTTTTTTATCGATTCGCAACTGGGCTTTGTAAATAATACGTTAAAATTCCAGCAGCAACCGCAACATTTAATGATTCTGCCCCGCCATAAATCGGAATATACAAGTTTTGATTACATTTTGTAAGAATTTCTAGGCGTACACCATTTCCTTCGTTTCCTACAATTAATGCAAAACTTCCTGTCGGCGTTACTTCACCATATGGAATTCCGTTTTCAAGAGATGTTCCGTATACAGGAACGTTCTTTTCTTTTAACTTATCTACCCATTCTTCTAAGTTTCCTTTCACAATCGGTAAATGGAAGATTGAACCTTGTGTAGAGCGGAGCACTTTACTATTATAAGCATCCACGCATCCTTCTCCAAGCACAACGGCATGAATACCAGCTGCATCTGCTGTACGAATAATTGTTCCTAAATTACCTGGGTCTTGTAGGCCATCTAATAATAGAAATTTCCCATCTGTAAGAGCGATTTCTTTCTCATGCTTCTCACAAACAGCAAATACACCTTGCGTCGTTTCTGTTTCACGAAGTACCTTTACAATTGCTTCCGGCACAATATACATTTCAACATCAGTAACCGTCCAATCTTTCGGAAGATCTGTCTGATCTGAGACGATAAGTTCTGTTATAACTCCTGCTTTTAAGGCTTCCTCTACTAAATGAAATCCTTCTACAAAGAATAAACCTTTTTTATCGCGCTCTTTTTTCGTCTGCAGCTTTTTCCACTGCTTTACGCGCGGATTTTGTACTGAATCAATGTTTTTCATTCTATGCATTCCCTCTCTTCTTGTCTTCTCATTATAGCCTATTTTTTATACATATTTACATAAAAAAGAACAAAAACTAACGTCAGTTTCAATTCAGAAGAAGAGGTGAAAGTGATGAACTTTAATTTACGCGGCGCTGTATTAGCAAACGTTGCAGGAAATACACAAGGCGAATTACAAGAAACAATTGTAGAAGCAATTCAAAGTGGTGAAGAAAAAATGCTTCCAGGTCTTGGTGTTTTATTTGAAGTGATTTGGCAAAATGCCGACGAAAATGGAAAGCATGAGATGTTAGAGACACTTGAGCAAGGGTTAAAAAAATAAGGAATAGGAAGTCACCTTAGCTTGAGCTAGGGTGATTTTTATTTTCATGATGAATCCCCCCTCTCAATTCTTCTATTCTTAGAAACTGTTCCTTTCTCAAATTCCTCTTCTCCTAAACATTTCTACTTTACTAACACAGGCATGATGGAGTAAAATATCCAAAATATATTTATGTCTATCTTTTTGTTTCCATCATACACATCAACGAATAAAAGGAGTGAATGTTTTATGCGCCGTATCACGCTTGAACAAATTTTCCAACATCACATCGCACAAAAATATATAAACCGTTCCGGAATGGTCCACGCGATCGCCGTCGCTTACCATGCGTTTCACTTAGCAAAAAAGCATCACGCCTCAGTCGATGCTGCAACAAAGGCTGGTTTTCTTCATGATATAGGACATCATACATGGTACACAGGCGGAGAATGGGACTATGAATTGTATAAAAAGAATGATATACATGCGATTAAAGGAGCGGAACGAGCTCATAAATTACTAATTCGATTAGGAGAACATCCAAAACAAGCAAAGGAAATTTCTGTTGCGATTCTCTTGCACACAGATTCCTTTTTACTAGCACAAACGCTTGAAAGAACACCGTTACAAAATATTATTAAGTGGGCGGACGAAGCCGATGAAGAACCAGGTGGAGCACATCACTATCGAACAATCTCTTATGGAAAAGCATTGAAAGCAATTCAGCGATTAGATCGAATGGTAGAGCGTGAATTACAAAAACAACAACCAGCGTCCCTTGCTCGTATTTCTGTAAATAAAAGAAAAGAACAGAGCGAATTTGTTAAACAGTAATATATTTTTAATATACCGGATTGGCAATCCATACAACATCCATCACACATATAAGTGAATGGAATTAGGATAATCATAAATTGAATTATAAAAAGAGGCACCGCTACATAGCGATACCTCTTTTATGATTTTACAACAACTTCAAACACTTCCTTATTTAACACTTTTCGGTAATCTATTTTCTTCTCTCCCTCTTCACCTGATGTGACTGTGGGTGTAAAAACAATTTATATCAGACTATATTCTATTTTTCAATGTTCCCCCGAATAACTAACTGTATATCATCCATACATTCTTCATGTGCGTCGTCTAAAGAAATTAAATGCTTTTGAATAAATACCTTTGATGAGTCCACCCTATCAATAACGAAATATCGTACTTTTCCATTTTGTTTCTTAATCATTCATTTCCAACTTTAAATATCTGATTATTATGTAATATTAGACAATGACATACTGAAACTAAATGTGTATAATTTTTATATATAAATATAAAGAGGAGATTCGATATATGCAATCGACTACACAACTTACATACGGTCCAAAACAATCTATGTCCTGGTTACAATTTTTTGGTTCTTCCTTATTTGCCTTTTTTGGAACAGGACTACTAAGCGGCTTATTTATATTACTCCCGCTTACGATTTATAGTGAAGGCATTACAAATAAAAAGACAATTGCTCTATATGAGTCACTTGGAAATACTGCGAGCACTTTATTACAACTGCTCGTTTTATTGTTATTCATCTATAAGTATGAACCGGTGAAAAAGCTATTATCATCTGCTTTCAATTTCAGGGCACTCAAAAAGGTAAGTACTTACGTATACCTAACTCTTTTCTTCGCCTTAAATATCGTCTTGAATTCACTAATCTCAACACATCTATTTCCCGATGCAACAGCGCAACAAGCATCCGCTTTAAACTTGGATGTTCTAAAGCAATATCGAATTTTATTAATTATTGGATCTGCAATTTTCATTCCTATTTTTGAAGAAATTATTTTCCGAGGTATCATCCTTCGTTTCTTCTCAGAACGTTTTCCATTTTGGATTGCTGCAATTGGGACGAGCTTAATTTTCGGAGTCGCTCATACATACTCACTTGGTGTAATGCTTATTACTTTCCTTATGGGGCTATTGATGGCGATTTTATGCAAACGAACAAATTCCATCCTTCCAGCCATGCTATTTCATATTATGAATAATACGCTTGCGTTTTTATAAAGTGAAACTTTAATCAGTGGGGGTTTTCCTCATCCCCCACCTATCTCCCTTGTTTCTCTCTGAATCTTGAGGCGGGGAGTCTTACTGCCCACAAATAACGTGATAAATTGAAACTTTAATCTATTAAATGAAAAAGGAGTATAACTTTGCAAATACGTACACAGTTAGATCATTGGACCTATTTATGAGGAACTTGTATGCAGGGGATTGCTTTTACGTTTCTTTGAAGAGGAGTTTACATTTTGGCCAGCTGCGCTTTTATCCAGTCTATTATTTGGCATCGCTCATACATATTCAGTTGTTGTGATGGTGAGTGCATTTATTACTGGACTATTTGTCGCATTGTTATATAAACAAAATCTATCATTCCAGCTATGTTACTTCATATCATTATCAATACTTCTTCTTTCTTTTATTAAATAAACCTTTTATTGTAAAATATAACTTACAAATTAGGAGGAATTTATAATATGCAAATGTTAAGCTTTCTGTGGGTTTTCTTTATGCCCGTACTTGTATCATGTGGAATAGTTGGTGGAATTTATTTAGTTATAACAGGAGTCAGGTATCGAAAGCTACTTGTTATTACAATGGGGATTATTTGTTTCTCATTCGTCGCTATGCCTTTTATTTTCTGGGGAATGAGGATTGATAGCGATAAGATCTTACCAATTCCAACTGTCCTGTACTGGATTCTTTTCGCTTTAGCTGGCTTATTGGCAGGTATAAGCGGGATACGTAATCAAATTAAGAGCATTCGCAATATGGGGATTATCATTTGTTCGGCAGGAGTACTGGGAGCTATCTTCTATCAATTGATGTCTCTGCCGATGTAGTTTTTTAAAATATAAGAACACAGAAAAAGCAGAGAAATTAATTCCCTGCTTTTCGGTTCGGCTTATTACCTGATGGCAAGAATAATGATAATACCCAGGCAATACCCGCTAATATTGTTGCAATTAAGAAAGCATCATTAATACCATTAATCGCAGACAGCTTCGAAATTTGTCCGAATAATAGTTGTGAGCTCATCGCATCTCCAGCTTGTGCTGATCCGGCAACCGCTGCTAAACTTTGTCCCATTCCGTGTACTTTATCCACTAAAATTGGGTTTGTTTTTGTTAGCATATTTCCGTAATCCGCTACGTGAGCTGTTGTTTGCTGCGTCATAATTGTAATTAAGATTGCTGTACCAATTGAACCTGCTACTTGTCTAGATGTATTTTGTGTTGCTGTACCGTGAGAAATTAATTTCATCGGCAGTGCGTTCATACCTGCTGTCATAATTGGCATCATAATGAATGACATACCAAATGAACGTATAATATAATCCGTCATAATGACGCTATATGGTGTATCCATCGTTAGCTGCGTAAACTCATACGTTGCATATGTCGTAATCGCTAATCCAACTACTGCTAATGGACGAATGCCATACTTATCAAATAGTTTCCCTGCGATCGGTCCCATAATCCCCATAATTAATGATCCTGGAAGAAGCAGGAGACCTGATTCAATTGGCGTAAAGCCACGAATGTTTTGCAGGTATACAGGAAGTAATAACATACCTCCGAATAATGCCATTGTTACAATCGCGTTAATTAATAATGTAAAAGTAAACGTTGGATATTTAAACACTTGTAAATCCAGCATTTTGTTATCCGTCGTCATCTCTCTCCAAATGAACACCGCTAAACCAATTACACCAATAACAAGTGAAATAACAACTTCGGCACTGCTCCAGCTGTTGTTTCCAGCTTCACTAAATCCATACAGTAAGCTACCAAGTCCAATACTTGAACTAATAACACCAAACATATCTAACTTTGTTTTAGAAACTGGCTGAGCTAGTGTAAAGAATTTTAAAGATAATAATATGATGATTAAACCAATGGCAAACATCGCATAGAACATTAAGTTCCAGCTATAATTTTCAATCACCCATCCTGTTACAGTTGGTCCGATAGCCGGCGCTAAAATCATCGCTACCCCAAGTAATCCCATTGCAGCTCCGCGCTTATGCGGCGGGAACAAAGTCATGAAAATATTCATACCAACTGGCATTAAAATACCAGCGCCTACCGCTTGAATTACACGCCCTGTCATCATCATTGTGAAGTTTCCAGATAACGCACAAATAATAGAGCCGACTGTAAAGAATAACATAGCTGCTACAAACAATTTTCGATACGTAAACCGAGAAACTAAGAAGGCGCTAATTGGTACTAAAATCCCGTTCACGAGCATAAATCCTGTAATTAACCATTGCGCTGTTGAAGTTGA
The DNA here is from genome assembly GCF_000374885.1 of Bacillus sp. 105MF. Taxonomy (NCBI): domain Bacteria; kingdom Bacillati; phylum Bacillota; class Bacilli; order Caryophanales; family Bacillaceae; genus Bacillus; species Bacillus sp. 105MF. Next base: position 136,490 of record NZ_KB895566.1, read on the forward strand.
TACATTGAACTCATTCATTAATGGAGGCAATGCAACATTAATGATTGTTTGGTTTAAAATGGAAACGAACATACCGAGAATTAATACTGCTACAACTGCTTTTACATTGACATTCTCTACCGGCAATTGCTTTTTCGGTACTTCTTTTGTCATTTTCTGTATTTCTTGTTCTACTACTTCTTTTTTTGTCGTTTCTAATTCTACTACATTGGAAGGTTCTGGTTCTGATTGTTCTGATTGCGTTGTTTCTATCTTACTTACGGCTGGGACTTGTTCTTCTCCCGCGTTCGTTTTTTTCTTTCTTAAAAGACGATTTACAAGGAAGAAGACGATGATACAAAATAATGCATATCCTACAATTAAACCTGAGGACATTTTATCTTCCCCCCTTACTTATGAATACGAACTGTCACATTCATTCCAGGAACAATATTTACTGATTTGCTATGATCTAAAGAAACTTTAACTGGTACAACTTGTGTTACTTTCGTATAATTTGCTGTTGCATTGCTTGATGGTAACATAGAGAACGTATTTGCTGTTGTTAATCCAACTTGTTCTACTTTTCCTGTTAACGTTGTATCAGGATATGCATCTACATATACGTCTACTTCTTGACCTTTTTGTACACTATCAATGTCTGTTTCTTCAATGTTTGCTGTTACCCATAAATCGTTCATATCGTATGCATATGCAATTGGACTACCTGCTCCGACAAACGCATTTGTTGTTGCATTGGATTGAACAACTGTTGCATTTTTAGGAATTGTTACGTCGATTGTTTGCTCACCATTTTGTCCTGATACAGTAACAGCACCTAATTTATCGTTTTCATTGTAGCTCTTACCTACTTCGGCTTTCCATTCTGCTAATTTCCCTGCTACTGGTGATGCGATTGGGATCACTTTCCCATCGATTTTCGCATTATCTGTTTTTAAATAGTTTTCAGCTTGATTATAGTAGTAATAACCGCCAATACCGCCGCCAACTAATACAATTAATGTGATAATATTAATAATCACCATTCTTCGAAACTGATTCATTGCTTTCCTCTCCTTATATCGCATATAATTTTTTTCTAAACTATTTCTACCCCTTTTGTTTATACTGTTTAATGGTTAATTATATTAACCATTAAACAAAAAAATCACACCCTTTGCTATGCAACACAATCTTTACCTGCATGCTCGCGGTGCTGTTTTCTAAAGGAATATCGTTTATAATTATAAATAATTATTTTGAATCTACAACCGACAATGCGAGCATATGTGTTGGTTATCCAACACTTTGCTATCTATTTGTTGTTTAAGTGATTAAAATTCAGCAAGGAGAAATAAAATGTCTATTAAAAATACAAACGATCCGCGTGTGAAACGAACGAGACAATTAATACAGGATGCTTTTGTCGCTTTAGTAGGCGAAAAAGGATTTGAAAATGTCACAGTGCAACATATCGCTGAACGTGCTCCTGTCAATCGCGCTACCTTTTATAGCCATTATCATGATAAATACGATTTATTGGATAAGAGTATAGAGGAGATGTTAGCATCTTTATCAGAAGTGATTAAGCCAAAAAAGCAAACAAAAGAAGATTTTCAGCTTACATTCGATTCACCTAATCCAATTTTTCTAGCCTTATTTGAACACATCGCTGAGAATGCAACCTTTTATAACGTAATGCTCGGAGACAAAGCAGCTGGAAACTATTCTTATAAAATGATGAAAACCATTCAAACACATTTAACATTAAGTCTTTCTATTTCACAGCCAGATGATGACGAACTTATGGTTCCTCGTGATATTCTCATTAGCTATGTAACAGGTGCGCATATCGGTATGATTATGTCGTGGTTAAAAAGAGGGATGATTTATACGCCGCACTTTATGGCGATGCAGCTTACAAGGTTGATTATTTTAGGAGCGCATACTGCTGCTGGACTAGAGAGACCTTTTTAACAAGATATATTTATAACGCATTAAAGATCTTTCATATAGTATTTAGTAATATTTACAAAATCATCAGAGGGAGTATTATTTTATGAAGAGAGGAATAAGTTTTCAAATACCAAATAAATTCGGTTCTTTTCTTGGAGATGTATTAAAACCAATAGACATTTCCACTTTCAGTTGGAGGGTTATCCCCGTAGAGTCTTATTTAGTGGTTAATAATGAGTTAGATATAGATAAAGACCTTTTTGAAACAGATACTAAAATAATGGAAGGTGCTGATCTTAAAAAGCTATTAGAAAACAATGTCTATTGTATTATTTTCGCTGATTTACAAGCATATCCGAAAGGCAAAGTTTCAGAAATTGAAACTTATGAAGAATTCGTTAAAAGTAAGTGTGAACTCGTTCTTTTCGTAGTAGACAGCTGTTATACCGTTATTTACTGCAAAGATAAAGAAAAACTCGAATTACTTTATAAGAACGCAGAAGTCTTCGGATTTGAAAATATACAATTTATTACTGATGAAAATGATACAAGAACAAGAATAACTGCATGGTAAAAACATAAAAAAAGCGAAGGAACCCCCTTCGCTTTTTCTTATTAATTAAATGTGATATTATGTACAGCCTCTTTATCAAGACGTTTGATAACTTCTACAATTAACTTCACTGCATTCTCATAATCATCACGATGTAACATTGCTGCATGAGAGTGAATATAACGAGTTGCAATCGTAATCGCCATAGATGGAATACCATTGACAGAAATATGAATTGCACCTGCGTCAGTCCCGCCTCCAGCTACAGAATCATATTGATAAGGGATATCTAATTCATCCGCCACATCAACTACGAAATTGCGAAGCCCAGTATGTCCAATGACTGATGCATCATATAAAATGATTTGTGGTCCATCGCACATTTTACTTTGCGCTTCTTTTTCTGTTACTCCTGGTGTGTCGCCGGCAATACCAACATCTACAGCAAATGCGATATCTGGTTTAATATAATGTGCAGATGTTTTCGCACCGCGAAGACCTACTTCTTCCTGAACAGTTCCAACGCCGTATACAACGTTTGGATGCTTTTCATCTTTTAATTGTTTTAACACGTCAATTGCAATAGCACAGCCAATGCGATTATCCCATGCTTTTGCAAGTAGCATCTTTTCATTTTTCATCACTTGGAATTCAAAGTATGGTACAACTTGATCCCCTGGTCGTACGCCCCATTCCATTGCTTCTTCTTTGCTAGAAGCACCGATATCAATGAACATGTCCTTAATTTCAACCGGTTTTTTACGAGCTTCTGCTGGTAAAATGTGTGGTGGTTTTGAACCAATTACACCTGTTACATCACCTTTACGTGTTACAATTGTTACGCGCTGCGCAAGCATAACTTGTGACCACCAGCCACCAACTGTTTGAAAACGAAGGAAACCTTTGTCATCAATTTGCGTAATCATAAAGCCAACTTCATCTAAGTGGCCAGCTACCATAATTTTCGGACCGTTTTCTTCCCCAACTTTTTTCGCAACTAAACTTCCTAAATTATCTGTAGAAAGTTCATCTGCAAATGGTTCGATATATTTTTTCATAACTTCACGTGGTTCTCGCTCATTACCTGCAATCCCGCGTGCATCTGTTAATTCTTTTAGCATTGTCAATGTCGAATCTAATTTTGTCATTGCCAACACCCTCCTTTTTCTTCATTCACTTCATTATACAAAAGTAAATTGAAATATTCAAAAAACAAATCAATACCCTTGTGTTTGACGCTGATGATTGACTTCGTTTTTATCTAAATATGCTTTTTCAATTTCTTCTTGACCAAACGCAAGAGCTTGTCCTAAACGAAGGTAGCTTGTAAATAGTTCAATATAATTTGTAATAGACGGTTGGTCCGTAAAACGAATTATTTTCGCATACGTGTCTAAGAAAATTTCAACTTGTGTTTTGTTCGTTTGAGCACATTTATAAAATAGGAAGTTTTTATCAATTCCCAGGTCAATTCCAATCGATAAAATAAAGTGCAGGCCATCTACATATTCTTCAAGTATAACTTCACGTTCAGCTGCTGGTTTTTTGCTCCAATATTTAAAACAACGTGTTTCATTTGCAAGTTCTCCAATTTCAACAAGGAGTGCTAGCATTTTTTCTTTTAATAATTTCTTCGGTTGTAAATCATGCTCTTTCACAATACGATCATCTAACTCTTTTTGTAATTTAAATAGCTGTAGTAAATCCATTCTATTCCTCCTCCAACATCGCATAAAAACAATGTTGTTTCATCTCATATTTATTGTAAGCTTTAAAAATCCTACCCTTTATTATCTAATTAGCTTCCTAGCCCCTTATAAAATAGCTTGTCCCTAAATCATCAATACGTTTCAGACATCATCTACATATGATGAAACTTCCATATCATCTTTCCATTATAGCAGTGTCGTTTCTACTAGGAAAGATGCCTTTAAACGACAATAAAAAAGCCAGAGGAAACCTCCGACTTTTTTACTGCATATTCTTCTATATTGTTATAGCTTTTATACTTATTTTGTCATATCAAGTACAACACGTCCATTAATCTTTCCTTCTTCCATTTCACTAAAAATCTCATTAATTTCATCAAGATGACGTGTTTCTATAATTGCTTTTACTTTTCCTTCTGCGGCAAATTGCAATGTTTCTTGTAAGTCTTTTCTTGTCCCTACGATAGAGCCAATAATTTTCACGCCATTTAAGACGGTATCAAAGATTGGTACTTCCATCATTTCTGGTGGTAACCCTACTGCTACACACGCGCCTCCTCGTCTAACAGAACGGTACGCTTGATCAAATGCCGGCTTTGATACAGCTGTGCAAATAGATGCATGCACACCTTTTACTTTCTCGAATATCCACGCTGCCGCATCTTCTTTAAGTGGATTCACAGCTAAATCTGCACCAAGTTCTTTGGCGAGCTCTAATTTATCATCTACGGTATCAACAGCAACAACATGTAACCCCATTGCTTTTGCATATTGAACGGCTAAATGCCCAAGGCCACCGATACCAAAAATCGCAACCCAATCGCCAGGTTTTGCTTCTGATACTTTTAATGCTTTATATGTTGTAACACCGGCACAAAATAGCGGTGCTGCATCAACGAACTCTAAGTTATCCGGTACTTTCACAACATAATCAGCTGCTGCAACGCAATACTCTGCATAACCACCATCAACTGAGTAACCTGCATTATGTTGATCTAAGCAAAGCGTTTCACGGCCAGATAAACAATATTCACAATGACCACACGCTGAATATAGCCATGGTACTCCAACCCGGTCACCAACTTTTACGTGAGTAACACCTTCCCCTACTTCTTCAATAACTCCAACACCTTCATGTCCTGGAATTAATGGGAGTTTCGGTTTTACCGGCCAATCACCGTGCGCCGCATGTAAATCTGTATGGCAAACACCGCATGCTTCAATATGTACAAGAACTTCACCAAGTTCAGCTTTTGGTTTTGGAACTTCTTTCACTTCTAACTTCTCTTTGAACTCATTTACAACTGCTGCTTTCATGTAAACGCCTCCTAGTTATAGATACAAAAAGTTCTTACAAGTTCATCTTAATATAATAGAAGAAACGAGAGGCAGTTGAATTATGACAATAATTTGCGAAATATATCACAAATTATTGAACGATTATATTAATTATAAAAGTAGCTCCAAACAATAAAAAAAACCTCAGAAGAAAATTCTTCTAAGGTTTTTGAACAATTAGTTTAAGTTGTTTTTTGCAACTGTTGCTAATTCAGCGAAAGCTTTTTCGTCATGAACAGCTAAGTCAGCAAGCATCTTGCGGTTAACTTCGATACCAGCAACTTTTAAACCGTGCATTAAACGGCTGTAAGAAAGACCGTTAATACGAGCAGCTGCGTTGATACGAGTGATCCATAATTTACGGAAGTCACGTTTCTTTTGACGACGGTCACGGAATGCATATAATAAAGATTTCATAACCTGTTGGTTAGCAACCTTAAATAATGTATTTTTAGAACCGTAGTAACCTTTTGCTAATTTTATAACTTTTTTACGACGTTGACGAGTAACTGTACCACCTTTTACTCTTGGCATAATATTACCTCCTATTTGTTCTATATATCAGCCGAACTTATTTTAAGTTGTCAAGCATTTGACGAATGCGTTTGAAGTCACCAGCGCTTACTACACCAGCTTTACGTAGTTTACGTTTAGCTTTCGTAGATTTGTTAGCGAATAAATGGCTTGTGTAAGCGTGTGAACGCTTAAGTTTACCAGATCCAGTCTTTTTGAAACGCTTTGCAGCGCCGCGATGAGTTTTTTGTTTAGGCATAGGTATTTCCTCCTCTATCTATTACTTATCGTTTTTCGGTGCTAAAACTAAGAACATACTACGTCCTTCCATTTTAGGCTTAGATTCGATTGTACTAACTTCAGCACAAGCTTCTGAGAAGCGATCTAAAACACGTTGACCGATTTCTTTATGAGTAATGGCACGTCCTTTAAAGCGAATTGACGCTTTAACCTTGTCGCCTTTCTCTAAAAACTTGATAGCATTACGAAGTTTTGTGTTAAAGTCGTGTTCATCAATTGTTGGACTTAAACGAACTTCTTTCATGCTAATTACTTTTTGATTTTTGCGCTGTTCTTTTTCTTTCTTTTGTTGCTCAAAGCGGAATTTACCGTAGTCCATAATGCGGCATACTGGCGGTTTCGCATTTGGAGCAACCAATACTAAATCAAGATTAAGATTTGCAGCTAAGTCTAAAGCGTCATTACGAGACTTGATGCCAAGTTGATCACCATTCGCACCAACTAAACGTACTTCACGTGCACGAATTTGCTCGTTAATCATCATATCCTTGCTAATAGTAAGCCACCTCCAAGGTTTTCTTAGAATACGTTTGTAGTCATAGAACCCAAACAAAAAAGTGTGGGCATACGGACACCCACACTTGTACAATCTTAAGTAAGAAAGACATTTACCTGCTAACTGCGTATGCGTCAATCAGGTGAGAAGCGGGTGCTTCTACTTGTTCTACAAAACAATATTCTATTATCCTTGATGAGTTTACCATAGGATATAACGTCTGTCAAGAAGACGCGTTTTACTAACAACAAGAAACATTGTAACAAACAACACGAATACATGCAATACTTTTTTATGATAAGTCTTGTTTGGTTATTATTTCTAATTTTTGTTCCCCTTACCCATAAAACAAAGGCGCGGCATGCCGCGCCTTTTCCTTAGCGTTTTCCTTCAACTTTAATCATATCAACAAACGCATCTAATGCGATTGTTTCTGATTTTTGTTCACCGTATTTACGTACGTTTACACCGTTTTCAGCAACTTCATTGTCACCTACTACAAGCATATACGGAATTTTTTGCATTTGTGCTTCACGGATTTTATAACCGATTTTCTCTTCACGAGTATCCACTTCCACACGGATACCAGCACGTTGCAAGTCTTCCTGTACTTTCTTCGCGTAGTCTAAATGTACTTGCGGAGAAACTGGGATTACTTGTACTTGAACTGGCGCTAACCATGTTGGGAATGCACCTTTGTACTCTTCGATTAAGAAAGCAACGAAACGTTCCATAGTTGATACAACACCGCGGTGAATAACAACTGGACGATGAGGTTTACCATCTTCCCCAACGTAAGTTAATTCAAAGCGCTCCGGAAGTAAGAAGTCTAATTGTACAGTTGAAAGTGTTTCGTCTTTTCCAAGTGCAGTACGAACTTGAACGTCAAGTTTTGGACCGTAGAATGCAGCTTCACCTTCAGCTTCATAGTACTCAAGACCCATTTCATCCATAGCTTCTTTTAACATAGATTGTGCTTTTTCCCACATTTCATCGTCAGCATAATACTTTTTAGTATCTTCTGGATCACGATAAGATAAGCGGAATGAATAATTTTCTAAACCGAAGTCTTTATATACTTCTAAAGTTAAGTTTACAACGCGTTTTAATTCTTCTTTAATTTGATCTGGACGAACGAAAATGTGCGCATCATTTAAAGTCATTCCACGTACACGTTGTAACCCAGATAGTGCACCCGACATTTCATAGCGGTGCATTGTTCCAAGCTCTGCAATACGAATTGGTAATTCACGATAGCTGTGGATATCGTTTTTATACACCATCATATGGTGAGGGCAGTTCATTGGACGAAGTACTAATTCCTCATTATCCATTTCCATTGATGGGAACATGCCATCTCGGTAGTGATTCCAGTGACCAGAAGTTTCATAAAGCTCTCTGCTTCCTAATACTGGAGTATATACGTGGTCATATCCTAAGCTCGCTTCTTTATCAACAATGTAACGCTCAATAATACGACGGATTGTTGCACCTTTTGGTAACCAAAGCGGTAAACCTTGTCCTACTTTTTGGCTATTTGTAAATAACTTCAACTCTTTACCTAATTTACGGTGGTCACGCTCTTTCGCTTCTTCAAGCATACGTAAATGCTCATCTAATTCTGCTTTCTTCACGAATGCAGTACCGTAAATACGCTGTAGCATTTTATTATTGCTATCGCCACGCCAGTAAGCACCTGCAACACTTAACAATTTAAACATTTTAATTTTCCCTGTAGATGGAAGGTGAACCCCACGGCAAAGGTCGTAGAATTCGCCTTGTTCATAAATTGAAATAACCGCATCTTCTGGAAGATCGTTAATCAATTCTAATTTTAGTTCATCGCCAATTTCTTCATAACGGCGAAGTGCTTCCGCACGTGGCACTTCATGACGAACGATTTCTAAATTCTCGTTCACAATCTTTTGCATCTCTTTTTCGATTTTTGGGAAGTCCTCAACTGTAATTGCTTCTTCCATATCGATATCGTAGTAGAAACCATTTTCGATTACTGGACCAATACCAAGTTTTACATCTTTATATAAACGTTTTAACGCTTGTGCTAAAAGATGGGCTGTTGAGTGGCGTAAAATGTATAAGCCATCTTCAGAATCTAATGTAATGATTGAAACTGCACCATCTTCTTCAATTGGTGTACGAAGATCGATCATCTCATCATTTAATTTTCCAGCCACAGCTTTTTTCTTTAAGCCTGGGCTAATAGAAGCTGCGATTTCTTCAGTTGTTGTTCCTTTTGGAAACTCCTTCACAGCTCCATCAGGGAAAGTAATTTTAACTACATCTGCCATCACTGGTCACTCCTTTTTTTCTCAAAATAAAAAACACTCATCCCGTAAAAAGGGACGAGTGTTGAATTCGTGGTTCCACCCTTGTTCCAATTAACTAAACTGTCAATTGCTCAAGTTCAACATAACGGTGTTGGCCGTTAGCAATTACTAGAAAAAGTGTTCACTGCTAAAGTTTAGAGGTGGTAAGTAATAAACCCGTACTAGGAAGCTCACACCCTAAGGCTTCCCTCTCTGAAAATCGTAGTAAATCACTCATGTCCTCATCGTAACATTTCAATATATTTCATTTATGTAGGTAATTATATGCTCAAAAACTTAGAAAATCAAGGGTGTTCCCTTTATTTTTTAAATTTTTTACGTTGTGTTTAAATTCATGCAGTGCACATAACTGAACTCGTTCTTGAAATACATTTTGAAGGGTAACAATCATATTGTGATCTTGCTCTTTCGTGTACAAATAAATCATTCTCGGCGCAATAGAAAGAAGCGGTGCAATTACCTTCGTGTCAATATATACGCCCTGCTTATTTAGTAAATCCTCTTCTATATATTGAACTAATTTTTCTTGTTTTAAACGTATTCCTTTTTCATCATAAAAAATAAAACTTTCATCAAATACAAGATGTAGACACGGTAAACGTGATTTTCGGCTGCTCACTTGTTGCCTTAGCATTTCTACAAACATTTGATATTCTTGCTCCATTTTATATTCATCGATCGCCACTTCCGCAAGTCGGTGTACCATCTCCCTATATGCGCGGAGGCGAAAACGAATATAAGATGAAAAAGAAAAAGAAAGTGGGTCACAGAGCCATCCTTTTAAAGAAGACATAATACGGACTTCAATCTTATTACGTGTTAGATCACGGGCAATCCCTTTTCGCTTTCCATTTAAGATAGCATGTGCCATATGTAAAATTTGATGGCACTCTTCTTGTTCTTCATAAAAAAATTTCTCTTTTAAAATAGTACGAAGCCATTCGTTTTGTTTTATATTAACAATAAAATAAAGAAGTACTGGTATTAAAACTTTCTCAATATAATTCGATTCGCATATTGGTATATGAATCGTTACCTTTTGTTCATATAAATAAACACTTGTTTCTTTATATAGCTTTTCCGTTCTCCTTATCAGTTGTTGATATACGTGCGCAGCATCATTTTTTTCTTCGAAGCAGATTTCAATCACTCTTGTCCCCCCTTTTATCCCGCTCTACGGAGTTACTTTCTCTCAAGCCCCCATAAGAGTCCAGTTCACGAAAGCTAGGCGCTAAGTAGCAATACCTTCTTCCGCTTCACTCTACAATCCTTGCTAATTTTATATATATTAAGGGACTAGAAAAAAAATGATACAAGCTCGTATGAAATTTCAAACATATACTGAAGAAACATAAAAAAAAGAGCAAGCAGTATGCTCACTCTTTACGTATGACGACGATTTTTCCCACCAATTGGAACTGGCTTCGCCAAATACTTAATACGCTCCATAATACGCGCCGCTTTCATTTCTTCTGCTTCTCCACGCTGTGTGTAGGTTAAATGATGTTCTAGCTGTTTAAAGTCAAAATTAGACGTAAAGAACGTCGGTAAGTTTTCAAGCATACGGAACTGCAGTATAGCACCAAGCACATCATCACGCACAAAGCTTGACATTGCTTCCGCCCCAATATCATCTAACATTAATACTTGTACACGCTTCACCGCATCAATTTTTTCACCTATCGTATTATTTTGCAGTGAACTTTTAATTTCTCGTAAAAATTCTGGTAAGTATACGATCATTGAACTTATTTTTTTTAAGGCTAATTCATTCGCAATCGCTCCTAAGAGATACGTTTTCCCTACACCAAATTTACCGTAGAAATATAACGCTTGTACTTTTTTTCCAGGTTCGTATGCACTTAAAAATTCATTTGCTGCACGAATCGCCTCAATTCGCGGTTCTAAATCTGATGGATCTAAATTTTCCATAGAAGCCTGTAAAATATCACTTGGCATATAGACACTTTGAACTAATTTTTCATATTTCTTCCGCTCATCATAAGCCACTTTTCTTACGCAGCGATCATATTGAATATCAATCATCTTACCTTGAATAATCAGTTTCGGCTCATATCCTTGAATCATATTTTTACATGATTCTAAGTTCGGACAATCTGCACATCCAACACTTTGCCCAATGTATTCATACAGTTTCACAAGACTTCGCTCTATCATGGAAGTCGTCACTTCACCTTTATGTTCTTCAATAAACTCTTTCACACGCGGATGCGCCATCACTTCCGCCTTTAACACTTCGTATCTATTTTTAAAATTCTCATTTTGCATCAACTTTGCAAATGAATTTTGAATATGCTCCATTCTCTCACCTCAAAGAGCGTTCATTCTCTTCTATTAATCACGCTTATATTTTTTCAACTCTTCTTCCAATCTCTTTCGTTCTTCTTCTAACTTGCTCGATTTTTTCGCCACATTCGTAAGTTCCTTAGGCTGTTCTTCTGGTTGTTCCTTGGATTGTTCTTTCAACCAATCGGGCACCATTTCTTTCCGCACTGTTTTCTTCGAAGTATGACCCTTTTTCTTCGTTTCAGCCCATTCTTGATATTGACGATTCTCTTCTTTCGCCAATGCCATCGCTTCTGATACCGTACCTACTTTTTTTCGTGCCCAGTGCCCCGCAATTTTCTCAACATACGTTTTGGCAAGCTTCATATCCGAACGCAGCATTACATAATAAATAAGTACATTGACCACACCTGGCGTTAGTTTTTGATTCATCATTACTTCTTCTACAATTTGCAAATCTGCTTTCGTTGCTTCTGCCCCGCCTGAAATTTCTTTTAACAATTGTTTTGGAGAAATTTCTTCTAGCTGTTTAATGAGCATCTCTTCTTGCGTAGACGGCTCTTTCTCTTTCATCGTACGTGCAGCATGAGGCTGTACTCGTTCACTTAACATTGGAAGCGCTTGACCATTTTCAAATTGATACCAATCACGCGCTCCTTTCCGAAGCCTTTCCATATCAATCGTTTGCAATTCTGTCATTGCACCAAGCACAATATTTTGCATCGACAGCACATCCACACCATACACGTAAGAGAGTGTAACAACACATTCACGCACTTGGTCCGTAATCGCTTTTCGCGGCACAAGAGTCGATAACCCTTCTACAAATAAAGAAAAATCAAAGAAATCGTTCCAAAGTTGTGGGGCAGTTCCTTTTTCATTGCCCGGCATAACTGCGCTACTTGGAATTCGAAGTTCCTCTTGCGCATGTTCAAATTGCCCTGGATTAAAAGACCCAAATACATCATTAAAGGAATGTGTAACATTTTCATAAGAAGCAAAATCAAACTCTTCTTCTAAAAAATATTGTTTAACTTGATTATATTTCGCACGGCTTAATCGATTATACAAAAAGATGCTCAGGACAATATCATCAAAAAATTGTTTTGGTGATAACGGCGGCTGCAATTCGTATATAAACATTCGAATATCTTTTTCTTTTTTTATATATACGTTTAAAAGCCCAATTGCTTCTAATTTCATCCGTTCTTCATATACTTCAGGAAGCTGCATTTGCATTGTCACCATAAGAGAGTGGTGTGTATTCTCTTTTCCAAATACACGATCCTGCTCTAGCTCTCCCCACAGCGTCATGTATAAGCTAAAAGCCTTGCTACCCACTAATGGTTGATATAACATCGTTAATACCTTCCGATCGTAACTATGCAGCAACCCCTTTGCACTTACTTTATAACGATCAATTGGCAATAGCTCCATCCATGACTGTTTTTCCATCCTTGCAATTCCTTTCTTTCTTCCATTCTACGTATATAATTCCTTAGTGAAAAAGAGCTAATAGCTTTCGCTTCTAGCTCTTTTTCACCACTATTTGCGGGCTCAAAGTTTCACTTTATTCTCGTTCTTTTTGCAGTATATCTTTTAATTCTTCAATAAATACATTTAAATCTTTAAATTGACGATATACGGAGGCAAATCGTACATAAGCAACATCATCAATATCTCGAAGTGCTTCCATTACGATTTCACCGATCATATCACTTTTCACTTCTGATATTCCTAAATTACGAAGTTCACGCTCCACATTTTGTGTTACTTCTTCTAATTGTTTTAACGATACAGGTCTTTTTTCACACGCCTTAATTAATCCACGCAAAATCTTTTCTTTATTAAACTCTTCTCGTGTTCCCTCTTTTTTTACAACAATAAGAGGTGGTTCTTCTACTCGTTCAAATGTCGTAAATCGATTTAAACAACTTTCACACTCTCTTCTTCTTCGAATGGAGCGTCCCTCATCTACCGGACGTGAATCCAATACTCTTGTACCATTATGAAAACAGGCTGGACAACGCAACTCATTCACTCCCTTGCAATTTAATCTTCATTCTTTTTACTTCATCTACATGTGAAAATATATATACAATATTATATAACCTATTTGTATTTACTCACTACCTTATCCTACTATTCACGTTCAATAATACGTTACTTTTTAAAAATTTACTTTATAGCAAGCATTCGTCAAAAACAGTCTACCATTTTACAATTTCAAATTTATATAAACTAAAAAGAGGTGCATTATACACCTCTTTACATTTTAAATCAATTATGTTCTTTTTTAAAGAGCTTTTGTTTCTCTATGCTTAATTTCGAAGCTACCTGTGCCTCGAGGAAGCTCGATGCTCTCTCGCGTTTTCGCATTTAAACCTTCTGCAATATACTCTGCAGCAACATTTGGATCAATACGATCCCCGCAAGTATAAACATCAATACTTGCATAGCCGTGCTCTGGAAAGCTATGAATTGTTAAATGTGACTCCGAAATGATTACAACTCCACTTACACCCTGTGGCGCAAATTTATGAAAAGCAACCTCACGTACTTCAGCACCAGCTCTTAGTGCTGCATCCACAAATAATTGTTCAATAAACGGCATATCATTAAGCTTGTCGAAATCGCAATCCCAAAGTTCAGCGATTACGTGACGACCCATCGTGTCCATAGTATCCATTCTACAGTTCCCCCTCATAAAAATTTAATCTAACTGTTCGAATTGAAAACTAATTTGCAATTTGGCTTGCTCTACTACCACGGGGGAAAGTTAGTCCAGAGAGGTCCTAACCCTTTAAGTAGTAACTACGTACCTCAGCTCTTAAGTTTACGAGTGTTAGTATACTTTGTTTATTTTCATTTTGCAACAACAGTTTTTTCGATTTTTTGTCATATTTTCTTCTTTACTTTTCCCCAAGAAAAATAATTGATTCACAAATACAGTAATCACAATGGTTTCTCCTATGTACCATTCGCAAAAATATACTTGTATAATTTTTTTCCTTTTCAGAAAAAAGCATAAAAAAGAAGACAAGCAATCGCTTGCCTTCCTTGTATCATTAAATGTGTTGCACACTTTCTTGTTTTGTTAATTCAGCGCCAACTAACTTCACAAGATCTACAACGCGGCGAGAGTAACCCCACTCGTTATCATACCAAGCAAGTACTTTCACTTTACGTTCGCCCATTACCATTGTAGATAAACTATCAATGATAGCTGAGTGTGTATTTGTATTAAAGTCAATCGAAACTAAAGGTTCCTCACTGAACTCAATAATCCCTTTCAATGGACCGTTTGCAACAGTTTTAAACGCTTCATTAATTTCCTCAACTGTTACATCACGTTTTACATCTACTACTAAGTCAACAAGAGACACGTTTGGTGTCGGAACACGAAGTGCCATCCCATGAAGTTTTCCGTTTAAATGTGGAAGAACTTTCGCTAGAGCTTTCGCAGCGCCTGTTGTTGTAGGAATAATAGACTGTCCACAAGCACGCGCTCTTCGTAAATCTTTATGTGGGTTATCAATATTTTTTTGGTCATTTGTATAAGCATGAACAGTTGTCATTAAACCGTTTTCAATTCCAAATTGCTCATCTAACACCTTAACAACAGGCGCTAAACAGTTTGTTGTACAAGATGCATTTGAAATCACAGTATGGTTTGTAATATCTAATTGTTCTTCGTTTACACCAACTACAATTGTTACATCTTCATTTTTACCAGGTGCTGTTAAAATAACCTTTTTCGCCCCAGCTTCTACGTGAAGAATTGCTTTTTCTTTCGCATTAAATTTACCAGTTGCTTCAATTACAATTTCAACATCCAGTTCTTTCCAAGGCAATTCTTTTGGATCGCGGTTGTTTAGAAGGCGAATCATTTTCCCATCCACTAATAAATGATCTTCAAATGCTTCCACTGTTCCGTCAAACTTGCCATGAACTGTATCATACTTGATTAAATGTGCTAATGTTTCTGGTGGATAGCTTGCGTTAATCGCTACAATTTCGAATGCGCTTTCTTTTATCGCTTGACGAAATACCATTCTCCCAATACGTCCAAATCCATTAATTGCCACACGAGTCATAATATGTTATCCCCCTTGAATGCGTTATACTATTTATCTCCAATCCCAATAATAGTATAACACAAAAAGAAGATATGTCACTAAGCATTTTCACTAATTTCACAATTTTTTAGTTAATAATGTTCCATTCTTTTAAAATGAGCTGTAATTGTGCTTTTGTCTCAGCAATTGTGCCATCATTATAAATAACTTTATTAGCTAATGTTGCTTTCTCCGCTAAAGGCATTTGCGAATCAATACGTGCTTTCGCATCCTCTTCTGTAAAGCCATTTCGCTTCATTAAACGTTCTAATTGCATACTAGGTGATACAGCTACAACTACAATCCGATCAACAAGTGCTGTTAACTTACTCTCAAATAGAAGCGGAATATCTAACACAACCGCTTGCACTCCTTCCTTTATGTACATGTCCTTCTGCACATTCATTTCTTTGCGGACAGCTGGATGAACAATTTTATTTAAGCGCAATCGTTTTTCTTCATTATGAAATACAATACCCCCAAGCTTCGGACGATCAAGTTCGCCATCTGCTTGTAATATTTCTTCACCGAATACGTCTACAATTTCTTTATATGCTTCTTTACCTTGTTCTACAACTTCTCTTGCAATAATATCCGCGTCAATTACAGGTATTTGCAGTTCACGAAACATTTGTGAAACAGTACTTTTTCCACTTGCAATACCTCCTGTTAAACCTATAACAATTGTCATTCTATTTCCTCCTCACAAATAGAAGCGTGAAACTTATGTTTCACGCTCCCACTTACATTTTCCAAATTCCAATAATAATAAGTAAAATCCCAGGTAGGAACGTAAATTTTTGTAACCATCGCATATTCGATAAAACCGTTCCTAGCCTCATTCCGATAAATAAAAACAGAGAACTCATAACGGCAACTAACACTGCCATCATGGCGGGTGTATATCCTAGTAAGGATGCACCAATCCCTGCTCCAAACGAGTCTACTGAAAGAGCGATACCTAAAAGCAAGGCTTCCCCACCAGAAATCGTGCCTGATTTATCAAAATCGGCAACAGTCGGTTTCCGTAAAATTTGAATGACTAACCCAAGCGAAGCAATTTCTAACTTCCAAACTTTCTCTTCTTGCTGCGGTTCGTCTTTTTTATCACTCCGAAAAAACTGATACAACACCCACGCTCCAATAGCCACTAAAACGATTCCGCCAATGCGCGTTGCAATCACCGGAGAAAACACCTTAGCAATCATATGTCCAATTCCCATCGACACAAGCATAACAGCCGCTGAACACATTCCAATGATGAGTATCGATTTTAACGGAATCCGTACGCTCCGCAAACCATAAGTAAGCCCTACACTACAGCTATCCAAACTTAATGTAAAAGCTAATAAAATAAGAGAGAAATAATGATACATCGGTAAGCTCCTTCCCTATACATAGCTTTGCTGTATGTATATGACAAATGCCTATCCGATGTTATTAGAAAACGATATCTTTCTTAGCTTTTTGGCTGGCACATAGGACAATAATGCGTTCCTCGTCCACCAACAACTGTCTTTTCAATCACGTTCCCACAAGTTACGCATGGTTCACCTTTTCTTCCATACACATTTAGAAGCTCTTGGAACGAGCCGATTTGTCCTTGCGAATTGATATACGTTCTAATTGTACTTCCACCGCGCTCAACAGCCTCCGCTAATGTTGCAACGGTCGCCGCATGAATCTTTTCTATTTCAGCTTTCGTTAAAGATGAAGCTTCTCGTTCCGGGTGAATCCCGGAACGGAATAAAACTTCATCTACATATATATTACCAAGCCCGACTAAAAGACGTTGATCGAGCAATACAACTTTTATTTTACGGTTTGTCTTTTGCAATCTTTCTTGCAAATACCCTACTGTCAGTTCAGCGTCAAATGGCTCAGGCCCTAAATCAGCAAGTGGCATTTGGTCAAATTCTTCACCTTTTTTAAAGAGATGCATCGTGCCGAACTTTCTTACATCTTTATAGTGTAACTCTGTACCATCTGTAAACTGGAAACGCACATGCGTATGTTTATCTACCGGCTCATCATCTTTATGAAGCAAATATTTCCCTTCCATACGCAAATGTGAAACAATAACATACTTTGTTACATATAGAAGTAAAAACTTACCTCTTCGCTCAATCCGTTCAATCTTTTCACCTCGTAACATTTCTTTAAAGAGCTCTGCGTCATCTGGTCGCTTTACTAATTTTGGATATGTTACGATCACATCTTGAATTGTTTTTCCCGTTACAAGGTTTTCAAGTGTCCTTCTAACATTTTCAACCTCTGGTAGTTCAGGCATTCAATCACTTCCTTATTTTGCGTCATACCAAGTTGGACCAGAAGAATAATCAACTTTTAGAGGAACAGCAAGTTCAATCGCATGCTCCATCACTTCAGGTACAAGCTTTTCTAATTTTTCCACTTCTTCTTTTGGCACTTCAAAGATCAATTCATCGTGTACTTGCAGAAGAAGACGCGCTTGTAAGCCTTCTTCTTCTAAGCGATCCGCCATAATAATCATCGCTTTTTTAATAATATCTGCCGCACTACCTTGAATTGGTGTATTCATCGCAGTACGCTCCGCAAAGCTGCGCAAATTAAAATTACGACTCGTAATTTCCGGAATATAACGGCGACGATTTAATAATGTAGAAACGTATCCTTTTTGCTTCGCTTCTTGTACAATCTCATCCATATATTCTTTTACACCAGGGAAGCTTGCGAAGTACTTTTCAATAAATTCCCCTGCTGCTTTTCGTGTGATTCCTAAGTTTTGTGAAAGCCCATAGTCACTAATACCATACACAATTCCGAAGTTAACCGCTTTTGCTTGACGTCTCATATTCGATGTTACTTCATCTTTTCCAACGCCAAACACGTCCATTGCAGTTTTCGTATGAATATCCATATCATGCTGGAACGCTTCTACTAACCCTTTGTCTTTTGCAATATGCGCCAAGACACGCAGTTCAATTTGTGAATAATCGGCTGCATACATAACCCAGCCTTCTTTTGAAGGAATGAACGCCTGACGAATCTTTCTTCCTTCTTCTAAACGGATCGGGATATTTTGCAAGTTTGGGTCTGTAGAACTTAATCGGCCCGTTTGCGTTAACACTTGATTAAAACGAGTATGAATTTTAGATGAATCTTCATGAACAACTTTTAATAATCCTTCAATATATGTCGAATTTAATTTTCCTAATTGACGATAGTGTAAAATTTTAGGAATAATTTCATGATGCTCCATTAACTTGTCCAGCACATCAGCTGACGTAGAATATCCTGTTTTCGTCTTTTTAATAACCGGTAGGTTTAAATTCTCAAATAGAATCACGCCAAGCTGCTTTGGAGAATTAATATTAAATTCCGTTCCTGCAAGCTCATAAATTTCTTGTTCCATTTCCTTAAGCCTTCCAGCAAGCTCATCTCCCATACTACGTAAGCGCTCTGTATCAACCGTAACACCTTTCACTTCCATTTCAGCTAACACACGAGCAAGCGGCATTTCAAGCTCAGTAAATAGTTCATATTGTTCATTTTTTTGTAGTTCTTCTACAAATGTTTTTTGCACATCGTATAATACATGTACTTTTCGAGCTACGTGCTCCGCGACTATATCTTGCGCAGGAACCGCACGTTTTGCACCTTTTCCATACACTTCTTCATCAGATTTAACAGCATGCGTTTCTTTCATTTTCGCTACGGCACGGAAATCTTTATCTGTATCTGCTGGATCAAGTAAATAAGCGGCAATTAGTAAATCAAAGTAAATCCCTTGAATCTCTATACCTTTCCACTTAAGTGTAACAATGGCACGTTTCGCATCAAACGTATACTTTCTCATTTCATCATCTGCAAGCCACTTCTTAAAAGCTTCAGATTTTAGCGCAACATCGCTCGGAATGAAATAACAGCCATTTTCATTTTGAATACCGAACCCTTGAATGTCAGCTTTATGATAATTGTCTTCTTGTACTTCCACAATAATTGCACTATCTTGCTGCAGCATTTCTTCTGTTACTTCTTCTGCAATATCAAATGAAATATCATCTAATTCAGCTGGAGCTGTTTCTTCAGGAGTCGCACCGAGCTTATTTAATAGCGAAGTAAATCCTAAATTCTCGAACATTGGAATGACGTCACTTGCTTCATATCCTTTGTATTCGATATCATCTACATGCACTGTAATTGGTGCATCGGTAATAATTGTGGCAAGCTCTTTACTCATAAACGCTTGCTCTTTATTCATTTCTAGATTTTCTTTTAATTTTTTTCCGCTCACCTTGTCTAAGTTCTCATATACTGCTTCTACTGTTTCAAATTGCGTTAACAATTTGATTGCTGTCTTCTCACCAACTCCCGGTACACCTGGGATGTTATCCGATTGATCTCCCATTAAACCTTTCATATCAATAATTTGCTTTGGTGATAAACTATATTTTTCGAATAACGCTTCTTTCGTATATTCATCTACTTCTGTAATCCCTTTACGCGGAATACATACAAGCGTAGTATCAGAAACAAGCTGCAGTAAATCTTTATCTCCAGAAATAACTTTTACGTGAGCACCTTGTTCGTTCGCTTCTTTCGCTAGTGTGCCCATAATGTCATCTGCTTCATAGTTCTCTAACTCATAGCGTGGTACGTGAAACGCATCTAACAGTTCACGAATAAATGGGAATTGCTCTGATAGCTCAGGTGGCGTTTTTTGACGACCTCCTTTATATTCGCTAAATGTTTTGTGACGAAATGTTGTTTTACCCGCATCAAACGCAACAAGCATATGTGTTGGTTTTTCTTCTTCTAATATTCTCATTAACATCATCGTAAAACCATAAATTGCGTTCGTATGTATACCTTTGTCGTTATTTAAAAGCGGCAGTGCAAAGAAAGCACGATACGCGATATTATTTCCATCGACTAATACGACCTTTTTTTCCAAATTAGAAACCTCCCCATACAAATTTAAAACGATTTATATATAAATCCAAATTAAAAAACCGACATAACCCCTTTTTTTAGGAGGGAGAGAGCATCCAGCCATGCATAGAAGCGGTCACCCCATGCCAAGTTAAAACAAAAAGAGAAAACGAGCGCAGGTCACCTTTTTCATATCAACGACTTATATATCGAAAAATCAAAATGGATTTATATAGAAAGAAAAAACCGTCTTTTCCTTCTCTCTATATTAACACGACTAAGAGAGAGAAGAAAAATAACGGTTCTTCCTACTACATATATTTAATGTAAAATGGAGATGCTGTCACAATATCTCATGAATTAAAATAACCTTATCGTATTGATATAACACTTTGATATAAGTTACATAGAGATATTTCAAAAACAAAGATATTATAGTTTCACAAAAAGGGAAGTGACGAGAATAGAGCACCTATTCTCGTCCAAAATTACTCCTTGGATGAAGGGGTTTTCATGTATTATATTAACAGGACTTTATTAATATTTAATGAAGCTATTGTTAATATAATGTAAATATATCCCGTTCAAACGTTTACTATATAAATCCAAATTAAGAAACCGACATAAACCCTTTCTTTTTAGGCGAGAGAGTATCCGGCCATGCATAGAAGCGGTCAGACCCTCTTCCTGCTCCATGCCAAGTTAAAGCAGAGAGAAAAAACGAGTGTAGGTCACCTTTTTCATATCAACGACTTATATATCGAAAAATCAAAATGGATTTATATAGCTCTCATCCAATAAAGTGAAACTTTAATCAGTGGTTTTTCCATACCCCACTGATTATTAGCCCTCACCAATCGGGCTTTTACGGGCAGCCCGACTCCACCTACCTTCTTTGCTTTTGCTGAACTTTGGGGTGGGGGTCTTACTGCCCGCGAATAGCGGGATAAAGGTTGCACATTATCATTACTTCTCCAAATCCGATTTCGGTAAAGCAACTGTAAATGTTGTTCCTTCCCCTACTTCACTCTCTACAGTAACTGTCCCATGATGGGCTTCTACTAAATGTTTTACAATCGATAACCCAAGGCCTGTACCGCCTGTATTTCTGCTTCTCGCTTTATCTACACGATAAAAACGTTCAAAAATACGCGGGATTTCTTCTTTACTAATCCCAATTCCTGTATCAGATACCTTTATATAAGCGTTATGTTCATCCTCTAACAACTCTACAGAAACCGTCCCGCCGGCTGGTGTGTATACAATTGCATTATTAACTAAATTGATAAAGATTTGTTTTAATCGGCTCGGATCTCCTATCACTGAAACGTGTCTCAACACATCAACTTGTAAGGAAATTTCTTTATCTTGTGATTTATTCTCTAGCACCATTTTAATTTCTCCAAGCAATCCCTTCATCTCAACAGTACCCATATTTAACTTAAATCCTTGTTGTTCAATCTTTGATAGATCCAATAAGTCTTCGATTAAACCTTGCATACGCTCGCTTTCCTTTAAAATAATGTTCAGGAAATGCTCGCAAAACTGCTGATTTTCCATCGCACCATCAAGTAACGTTTCAGAAAATCCTTTAATAGAAGTAATTGGCGTCTTTAATTCATGTGAAACATTTGCTAAAAAGTCTTTTCGCATTTGCTCTAGTTTCTTTAGCTCTGTTATATCGTGGAATACGAGAACAATCCCTTTCCATTCATGATTTGTCCCAATAATTGGTGCGCCATATACTTCAAAGTGCTTTCTTTCAATACCAAGTGGCAGTAGCATTTGCTTGCGTACTTTCACTTCTGTCATAAAAATTTCTTCCACAAGTTCAATGATTTCTGCATGAAGAAACGCTTCATAATACAAACGATCTAAATACTCTTCATCCGTTACATGAAATATTTCTTTATACGAACGGTTTACAAGACTTATATAACCACGGCTATCAATTAAAATCATACCGCTTCCCATATTTTCAATCAGTGTATGTAAACGATCTTGTTGCATTTCTTGCTCTAGCGTCATTTCTTGTAAATTACGCGCTAAAATATTGATTGCCTTACTTAACATCCCCGTTTCATCTGAATGACTTTCATAAGCACGCGCTTTATAATTCCCCTTCGCCAATTCAATCGCTACTTTCGTAACAGACTCTATCGGACGAATATATTGACCTGTAATTTTCACACCAAGAAAAACAACAACAAGACAAGCAATCACAAACCCTACAATGAGTAATCCCCACGTTTTTTGATGAACATCTTTCAAAGGAGCAATTGTACTTTTTAGAATGATGTACCCTTGCTTCCCCTCTGCATCTTGAACAAACACCGCATGATGGAATACATTTTTATCATCTGTTTCCTTCGTAATCACTCTATTTTTTTGTTTTGCTGTTTCAGAGGAAAGTTCCTCAATTGTCGCTTGGTCGAATATAGGTTGCTTACCTTTACTATATTTGACTTTCTTCGCTTCATCAGTAAATATAACCGAAACCGGCACTTGTTCTTCTAATTTCTCAAATACGTTTGGCGCTTTTAGAACATGATCAATACCTTCTGCCTCTACTAATGAAGCAACATATCTTGCCTCTTTTACCGTTCTGTCTTTCGCATGATCGATGTAGTAATTCTCAAACACCGTTTCCAAAAGTACTCCTAGTCCAACTAAAATAAGAATAATAAGAGAAACAAATGTAAAGAGAAGCCTCGAGCGAAATTTATTCATCCCCCTTTGGCTCCTCTAATTTATAACCTAATCCACGAATTGTTTTAATGTACGCTGGTTTTTTCGTATTCTTTTCAATTTTATCCCGCAAATGACTAATATGAACATCGACGATTCTTGTATCGCCGGCAAAATCATAATTCCATACAGCACTTAGTAACTGATCACGTGTTAATACACGCCCCTTATTCCTTGCTAAATATACAAGTAACTCAAATTCTTTTGGCGTTAGTTCTAGCTTTTCTCCTTGGAAATACGCCTCATAAAATTCAGGTAAAATTCTTAAATCAAAGATATTGATACTATTTTCATCCTGCACTTCTGAAACTGGTTCATCTTGCAATTTCGTACGACGTAAAATCGCCTTCACACGTGCAACAACTTCCCTTGGGCTAAATGGCTTTGTCATATAATCATCTGCCCCAAGCTCAAGACCTAACACTTTATCAAACTCATCATCTTTCGCTGTTAGCATTAAAATAGGTGTCATACTACGCTGCAAACGTAATTCTTTACACACTTCCATACCATCCATTTTGGGAAGCATTAAATCTAATATAATCAGATCTGGACGTTCCGTTGTTGCTTTATGAAGCGCAACTTCACCATCCATCGCTGTTATCACTTCAAATCCTGCTTGCTGCAAATTGAATTCAATTAAAGTTAAAATAAACTCCTCATCATCAACAACTAAAATTCGATTACTCATTCTCTTCCTCCAAGTTATAGACTTGAAACCTTCTTCATCCTAGTATTTCCCCACTATTTCCATCATACTAGAAAACAATCCCCCTCTCAATAGAATTGTCCATTCACTAAGTTTGATTGTGCTATAGTTATATAGGAAAATATATCTAATAGAAAGCGATGGTACATATTCATGTTTAAAGCAGCCGTTATTTTCATTCTTGCCGGACTAGCTGAAATTGGTGGTGGATATCTCATCTGGAAATGGATACGAGAAGGTGGTTCCATCTGGTTCGGTCTAATGGGAGGAATCATTTTATGTTTATATGGTGTAATTGCCACATTCCAAGTATTTTCTAGTTTCGGACGTGTATACGCAGCTTATGGCGGTGTATTTATTCTCATGAGTTTATTATGGGGATGGATGGTTGATAAGAAAACACCTGATTTGTTCGATTGGGCTGGTGCAGCTGTTTGCCTTGTCGGTGTGTTTATTATTCTTTGGCCACGTGGCTAAAAACAGGTATCCATTTGACTTATATCTCCTTAAAATGTAATAATCAATATAATTAAATTTTAATATAAAGATTAAACTATTAAGGAGCGAATTCAAAATGAATCGTAAAAATTGGGTATTATCTGGCTTCGCTTTATTATTTGTAGTTGGTTTTACTGCCGGCTTTTCAAACTGGGAAACATTACAAACTGGCATCTCTGATTTCTCAGAAGGGTTTGCAGAAGGGTTTTTCAGTTAAGTTATACTTACATTCGATCCTATAAAGTAAAACTTTAATCAGTGGGGGTTTTCTTCGTCCCCCACTGATTATTAGTTGAACGAATCGGGCTTTTACGGACAATTCATCTCCCACCTAACTTCTTTGCTTTCGCTGAATTTTGAGGTGGGAGTGTTACTGTCCGTTAATGCGGGATAAAAAAATAGTGCTAACCTAGCATATAATAGGTTAGCACTATTTTTCATTACACTCTTACTAACTCATTATTAAAAATTATCCAATGCTTTTTCTAAAATAGAAGCTGATTTGTAAGGCGGCGCTACTGTTAGTACACCTTTCACAACCACTTCTTCTTTTTCATCATAAGCGAATACACGCATATCAATCGTATGCTCTTCCCTCGCAACTGCTATAACTTCAAAATGAATTTGCAAAGTTTCATAATGATGTACAGGCTTCACAAAAGTCAGGTCCTTCCTAACAACATGACTGCCTGGACCTGGTAAATATTTCGTAACTGCCGTTGTAATCATACCCGTTAACATAATGCTTGGTACAATTGGTTTTTCATACGGAGTTTGGGATGCGTAATCATGCTGAATATATAATGGATTTGAATCATTTGTTAATCCTAAATACAATAACAGATCTTTATCCTCAATTTTTTCAGTGATAGATAACTTTTCTCCTACTGTAATCTCATCCATTCGACGACCAATTTGAATTTTTTTCTTTAACATGTTACAATCCCCCTCCAATTTTTATTTTATTATCCTACCAAAAGCAATATATTATCCGAAGCGCTACTATAATGAGGGCAATGTATATTATAAGTCTATGTTCCCATTGTAGGACATAATTAATGATAGCGTTTTCATATTATTTTAAAAAAATAATCCTCTAAATAGTAGAAAAAGATTCGGGTCCCCGAATCTTTTTCTAACATATATTTTGTATTAAATAAGAACTTTCATAACGTTACGTACAGATTCTACTGAACGATCTAACGCTTCTTTTTCTTCTTCACGAAGTTCTAATTCAATAATTTTTTCAATTCCGTTACCACCTAGAATTACTGGTACACCTAGGTAAAGGTCGCTATAGCCATATTCACCTTCAAGGTATGCGATAGCTGGTAATACGCGGCGTTGATCTTTTAAAATCGCTTCAGTCATTTCAACTAAAGAAGCAGCTGGCGCGTAGTATGCACTACCGTTTCCTAGTAAACTTACAATTTCGCCGCCGCCTTTACGCGTACGTTCTACGATTGCTTCTAAGCGTTCTGCAGGAATTAATGTTTCTAATGGAATACCACCTGCGTAAGAATAACGTACAAGAGGCACCATGTCATCACCGTGGCCACCAAGAACGAATCCTGTAATGTCTTTAACAGAAAGATTTAATTCTTGTGCGATGAATGTACGGAAACGCGCTGTATCTAATACACCAGATTGACCGATAACACGCTCTTTCGGGAATCCAGCTTCTTTAAATACAGAATATGTCATTGCATCAACTGGATTTGTTAACACAACAATAATTGCGTTTGGTGAATGTTTTGCGATATCTTTCGTAATACTTTTCATAATTTTAGAGTTTGTTGCTACTAAATCATCACGGCTCATACCTGGTTTACGTGCAATTCCTGCTGTAATAACAACAACGTCAGAATCAGCAGTATCTACGTAATCAGATGTGCCGATAATGTTAGCATCAAAACCTTGTACAGGGCTTGCTTCTAACATATCTAACGCTTTCCCTTTTGTTGGATTCTCCAGTTGTGGAATGTCCACTAATACAACATCTGCAAGCTCTTTTTGAG
Organism: Bacillus sp. 105MF; assembly: GCF_000374885.1. Lineage (NCBI taxonomy): Bacteria > Bacillati > Bacillota > Bacilli > Caryophanales > Bacillaceae > Bacillus > Bacillus sp. 105MF. The sequence goes on from NZ_KB895566.1 coordinate 162,994, forward strand.
CTAATAAAAACGCTGTTGTTGCTCCGGTAAATCCTGCACCGATGACTGATACTTTTTTGCGTTTGATTGTCATAATTTCTCCCCCACTTTGAATTATGCGTTTTTGATTACCGCTAAGTCCATATTGTTAATAAGGGCATCAGCAAATTCGGAACATTTCACTTCAGTTGCGCCATCCATAAGACGTGCGAAGTCATATGTTACCACTTTTGAAGCAATTGTTTTTTCTACTGAAGCAGTTACTAATTTCGCAGCTTCATTCCATCCTAAATGCTCTAATAATAATACTCCTGAAAGAAGAACAGAAGATGGATTTACTTTATCTAAACCTGCATATTTTGGAGCTGTACCATGTGTCGCTTCAAAAATAGCATGTCCAGTAACATAGTTAATGTTTGCACCAGGTGCAATACCAATGCCACCTACTTGTGCTGCAAGTGCATCAGAAATATAATCACCATTTAAGTTCATTGTTGCAACAACATCAAACTCACGTGGACGTGTTAAAATTTGTTGTAAGAAGATATCTGCAATAGAATCTTTAACAATGATTTTACCAGCTGCTTCAGCCTCTGTCATCGCTTTATTCGCTGCATCTTTACCATCTTTTTCAACAATACGGTCATATTCAGACCAAGTGAATACTTTATCGCCGAATTCTTGTTCCGCAACTTCATAACCCCAGTTTTTGAAGGCACCTTCTGTAAATTTCATAATGTTTCCTTTATGAACTAATGTAACAGAAGAGCGTTTTTCGTTAATTGCATATTGAATTGCAGCACGAACAAGACGCTTTGTTCCTTCTTCTGAAATTGGTTTAATACCAATCCCTGATGTTTCTGGGAAGCGAATTTTGTTTACACCCATTGTTTCTTTTAAGAACTCAAGCACTTTTTGTGCTTCTGGAGATCCTTGTGCATATTCAATACCAGCATAAATGTCTTCTGTATTTTCACGGAAAATCACCATATCAGTATCTTCCGGACGTTTTACAGGTGAAGGAACACCTTCAAAATAACGAACTGGACGTAAACATACGTATAAGTCTAACTCTTGACGAAGCGCTACGTTTAGAGAACGAATGCCGCCACCAACAGGCGTTGTAAGTGGGCCTTTAATCGCGATTAAATATTCGCGAATTTCATTTAACGTCTCTTCTGGTAACCATTCACCTGTTTGGTTGAATGCTTTTTCCCCTGCAAGCACTTCTTTCCAAACGATTTTCTTCTCACCATCATAAGCTTTTTCAACAGCTGCTTCTAATACACGAGATGCTGCCGCCCAAATATCTGGTCCAATTCCATCACCTTCAATAAAAGGAATAATCGGATTGTTTGGTACATTCATAACACCATTCGTTACAGTAATTTTTTCTCCTGTCGTCACTGTGATAACCCCCATGTTTGAAATTTCATATGTGTGAAACTGAGGGAATAAAACCCTCAGTTCAAACCGTTAGTCAAATTAAAATATTCCAATCATTATATCTTTGCGAAAAAATCAGATTTTTGAAAGCGTATTTCCACTATCTAAATAGTGTTTTTAACTTATCGTTGTGCTAATGGAACATAGCGTTGGTGCGTTGGTCCATTATAATCAGCACGCGGACGAATTAAGCGGTTATTTTCATATTGTTCTAGAATATGAGCTAACCAACCTGACATACGACTGATTGCAAAGATTGGTGTAAATAAATCATGATCAATTCCTAAACAATGGTAAACAGAAGCAGAATAGAAATCGACATTTGGTGGAAGACCTTTTTCTTTTGTGACAATGTCTTCGATTTTGATAGACATATTATACCATTTTTCTTCCCCTAAAAGCACGCATAATTTCTTAGACATTTCACGTAAATGTTTCGCGCGAGGATCACCGTGCTCATATACGCGATGGCCAAATCCCATAATTTTCACCTTATTTTGAAGTGCGTTATGAATATAGGATTCTACATTTTCTTCTTCGCCAATTTCTTTTAACATCTTCATTACATTTTCATTCGCTCCGCCGTGAAGAGGTCCTTTTAAAGCACCAATCGCTGCTGTAATACCAGAATATACGTCTGAAAGTGTCGCAACGCAAACGCGAGCTGTAAATGTAGAAGCATTTAATTCATGATCCGCATGAAGTACAAGAGCTTTATCAAAAGCTTCAATTTCCACTTCATTTGGTTCGCGGTTATTTAACATATAAATAAAGTTTGCAGCTAATGATAAATCTTTTCGTGGCTCAACCACTTCTAAACCTTTACGAATTCTTGCATACGCTGCAACAAGAGTCCCTACTTGAGCCTGTAATTTAACCGCTTTCAAATAATTGGACTTCTCATCCATTAATTCAGCGCTCTCATCGTATAATGATAACATGGAAATCGCAGTTCGTAAAACAGACATCGGATGTGCAATCTTTAAATCTACTTGTTTTAAATATGATAAAATCTCACTTGGAACTTTAGAATATTCAGATAGAGTTTCTTTTAACTCATTTACTTCCTCTTCATTAGGAAGTTTACGGTGCCATAATAAATATACCACTTCTTCAAACGTAGCATTTTCCGCTAAATCATCAATATTATACCCAACATACGTTAATGTATCATCAATAATAGAACTCACAGATGATGTTGTTGCTACTACCCCTTCTAATCCTCGAATAACAGTCATGACATTCTCTCCTTTTCCTGAAAATTCTCCCAACCTTGCTCCCTTATATCTGTTTGCTTCCCTCCTAAATTATGAACGCCCGTTCACTCTTTAGGCAAGCAAAATGCACGATCATGCAAATTTGTTGTGGTGTTCCCATCTCGTTGTTCCATTGCTTTATCAAAGCATGAGCGTGAGTTTCTCTCCGAATCCTCACGCTTAGAACAATAGATGGTGAGGAAAACTAGTTTCGAAGAGTTTATGATAAAAACAACATAAAACAATGTCAGCAGAAAATTATTTTATGTTGTTTTTATTTTATCTGGTGTAAGTCTTCGTTGCTATGTAGCCTTTACATGTTTTCTAATTCTATTATAAACAATTATCTGACTTTTGTGAATGGAAAGAATTCAAAAATTTTATATTACTATAAAATTTTTCACTTAAACATCTGTATAATGTTCATCACAGCATAGGCAATTCCAGCTCCAATTAATGGTCCTACAGCAACTCCATTAAATAATGCAACTGCAATAATTGTTCCAAATACAAGCGCAGTTGTAATATGAGGATCGTTCGTTAATAACTGCACACCACCCTTCGCTAACAAAGCAACCGCTATCCCTGAAGCGAGCGCAATCCATGCATAATACGATTTAGCTGCTTCACCAAGCTGCTTAAATCCAATTTCACCCGTAGCGATCGGAACAAGAACCGCAATCGTAATAACCGTTACACCAAGATTAATTCCTTTCGTTTGTAAATATGGAAGAATTTTCTCTCCTAGAAACGTCCACTTTAATAAAAATAAAACGCCAACCGCTACAGTGAGCGATTGATTTTTAGCAATAAGCCCAATAATAAGTAGTATGAATAAAAATAACGTTGATTGACTAATCATGATTACACTTCCTTTCTGAAAATAATGAACCTGTTTACAAAGTAAATCGCTGTTAAACATATCGTTATACACGATATAGGCAAGAGTATTTATCAATCAATATAGATGATACAGCAGACCTTAAACGCTCTAAACGAGACCAAAATAAGTTGTTTTTATATTTACCGAGAAAGAAAAGCACACTTCTTTCTTTTCTTATAAGAAACCGGTAAAATAAAAAGTAGGTAAAGTGAAGCTCTCGTCAATCAGTACAGAGAAAACATTTACTATTGATTAGCCTTCACCGTCAAGCTTTTACGCGCCGATTACTTCGTACATTGAAGTAATTCATACTGCCCGTGAATAGCAGGATAAATCCATCATTCCACTATAACATAAATACAATTTGGAATGGGAGGTAAGCACCTTTGAATCGAAACTCACTGTATATCGTATTGCGACTTATATTTGTCATTTTAGCAACAACAATTGGGTTTTATGCGCTTTTGTATGTTTCAGGTCTTATATACCCTTTTATCATCGCATTAGCTTTTGCTTATTTGATTAATCCAGTCGTAAATTTTCTCAATCAAAAACTACAATTCCCTCGTGCCTTAGCGGTACTCGTCAGCTTAATTCTCGTGTTCGGTGCCATCGTCGGACTTGTTACATATCTTGTGACAGAAGCGATTTCCGCCACAACTTACTTACTACAAATCGTCACAGAAAAGTTTCCAGCAATTGTACAGTATGCACAGCAATTTGCACTCAATAATATTATGCCTTTATATGATGATTTAATTTCTAAATTTAATCATCTTGGTGAATCACAACAATATACAATTACACAAAACATTCAAAATCTAGGAACGGAAGCAACAAAGCAAATGAAAGAGCTGTTAACCGCCATTATAAGTGGATTAACAAATTTCATCAGTGCACTCCCAACAACTTTAACAGTCCTCGTCTTCATCCTATTAGCGACTTTCTTTATTAGTTTTGATTGGCATACACTCGCTCATAAAGTAAAGCGATTACTTCCAAATCGCATACACGGATACGGAAAGACTATTTTTGTTGATTTACGAAAAGCATTATTTGGATTTGTAAAAGCACAACTCACACTTGTATCTATGACCACCGTCATCGTACTAATTGGACTATTAATTTTGCGCGTACCATACGCCATCACAATCGCAATCATTACAGGAATTGTAGACTTACTTCCTTATTTAGGAACGGGAGCAGTCTTTGTTCCTTGGATTATATATGTATTTTTCACAGGGGACACAGCTTTCACAATTGGTCTACTTATTTTATATATTGTTGTCATTGTTCAAAGACAAATTATGGAACCGAAAGTGTTATCCTCCAACATCGGACTCGATCCATTACCAACACTTATTGCGTTATTCGTTGGGTTTAAGCTATATGGTTTCTTAGGATTAATTATTGGCCCAGTTACATTAGTATTATTAAACACATTGCACAAAGCTCATGTATTTCATGATTTATGGAAGTTTATTAAAGGCACACCATTAAAATAAATTTCCCACAATAGTCGTTGTTCGCAATAAAATAAGCAAGGGAATTCCCTATAATAAATGGGGGATTCCCTTGTTTTTTGCATAAAATAATACAACCGAGAATTCCTTTGTATTTTTATTCTATTTTCAACATAAATATCAATCCTTTTTCTTCCTTTTTCTACAAATGAATAAATATACACTTTATATTTCGACAAAAAAATAACACTTAAAACATTTCTGTTTCAAGTGTTATTTTTGTACAATAATTGTCGTGTTTCTTCTTATTTTCCGCTCTAACCATTTAATCATCATGAACTTAAACGGCTGTCGTGTTACCGAAAATATAAAAATAAACCCGATTACATCCGTCACATATCCTGGTGTCAAAAGAAGAAGTCCACCTATAAAAACAAAAATACCATCTAATACAGCATCTCCTGGCATTTCACCTCTATTTAACCGAAATTGAATCTCCTTCAATACTATAAGCCCTTGTCGTTTTGCTAAATAAGCGCCAAGTACACCTGTAAACACGATCATAGCAAACGTCGGCCACATACCAATTAAATGACTAGATCCAATTAATACTGTTATTTCAACAGCAGGGATTAAAATTAAAAGAAAAAGAAGCCACTTCATTCCCTCATCCTCCTTCATCATACTATTTACAGGAAGTAAGATACTCATGCTACCCAACAGCCTAATTAGACTCTCTCGATTTCCTCACACCCTAAAAATAACCCACAAAACATCAAACAAAAAAGAAATCCCTTTCCCACTACCGAAGATTTCTTTTTTCAGAATGGTTTTTGTATTTAAATTGCAAAAAAAAGAGAAGGACTCCGATCCTTCTCTCCATATTACTTCTTATAGCACTTCCGCATGTCCATTATAAACAATTCCGCGCGCTGCATCAACTGTTACTTCTTGGCCATTTTTTAAAGTCGTTGTTACACCGTTTACACCAACGATAACCGGGATACCGATTGATACACCTACAACAGCCGCATGGCTTGTTAAGCCACCTTCTTCTACAACTAGAGCTGCAGCTTTTTCAATTGCAGGAATCATATCTTTATCAGTGCTTGTTGTAACAAGGATGTCACCTTCTGTTACGTTCGCTACAGCTTCTGCAGCTGTTTTCGCTACAACTACTTTACCTTTTGCAGCTTTGCGACCAATCCCTTGTCCTTTAGCGATTTCTTCACCAACAACATGGATTTTCATTAAGTTTGTTGTACCAGTTTCAGCAACTGGTACACCAGCAGTAATTACAACTGTATCTCCAAGTCCGATTAGACCTGCATCCATACCTGTTTGAATTGCAGTATCTAACATTTCATCAGTAGATGCTGCACGTTTTTCAGCCATAAACGCTTGTACACCCCAAACAAGTGCAAGACGACGGCCCACTTGCTCGTCAGTTGTTACAGCTACGATTGGAGATTTCGGACGATATTTAGAGATCATTTTTGCAGTATATCCACTTTCTGTTGGAGCTACGATTGCAGCTACATCAAGAGCAAGCGCTGTGTGTGCAACAGATTGACTAATTGCATCTGTAATTGTTGGAGTGAACTCTTTAATACGCTTTTTGAACATATCTTCGTATTGCAATGATTTTTCAACACGTACTGCGATGTTCGCCATCATTGTTACTGCTTCTACTGGGTATTGTCCCGCTGCAGTTTCACCAGAAAGCATGATTGCATCTGTACCATCAAAGATTGCGTTCGCTACGTCACTTGCTTCCGCACGAGTTGGACGTGGGTTACGTTGCATAGAATCTAACATTTGTGTTGCAGTAATAACCGGTTTACCTAATACGTTACATTTTTTGATTAGACGTTTTTGTACTAGCGGCACTTCTTCTGGTGGAATTTCTACACCCATGTCACCACGAGCTACCATTAAACCGTCAGAAACTTCTAAGATAGAATCGATGTTATCGATACCTTCTTGGTTTTCAATTTTTGGTACGATTTGAATGAATTGTGCATTATGCGCTTCTAACAATTCACGGATTTCTAACACGTCAGCTGCTTTACGAACGAAAGATGCCGCGATGAAATCAACTTTTTGCTCGATACCGAAGACGATATCTTTTACGTCTTTTTCAGTGATACCAGGAAGCTTAATGCTTACGTTTGGTACGTTAACACCTTTTTTATTTTTCACAGTTCCGCTGTTCAATACTTTTGTACGGATGTTTCCGTCAGCTTTCTCGATTACTTCTAGTTCGATAAGGCCGTCATCGATTAGAATACGAGAACCTGGGTCTACATCCTCATAAAGACCAGCATAAGATACAGAGAACTTTTCTGCAGTTCCTAATACTTGCTCAGTAGAGAGAACTACTTCTGCACCTGTTACAAGCTCAGCTTGTCCGTCTACGAAGTCATGTGTACGGATTTCTGGACCTTTTGTATCAAGTAAGATCGCAACTGTTTTACCAGTTTTCTTTGAAGCTTCACGAATGTTTTTGATACGTGCTCCGTGCTCTTCATGGCTACCATGAGAGAAGTTTAAACGAGCAACATTCATACCCGCTTCGATTAATTGCTCTAATTTCTCAATACTTTCACTAGCAGGACCTATAGTACATACAATTTTAGTTTTACGCATATTGCACCTCCGAAAATTATGAAACCGTTCCCAAATATTCGATATTACGCCGATTAGATGGATAATTCTTTAGATAATTGATACATATCTTTATCAATCGTATGCTTTTGATCTAACGCTTCGATAATGTCATGATCAACAAGTTTGTTATTTTGGATACCAACGCAGCGTCCACCTCTACCTTCAATCAACAGTTCAACTGCTCTAGCGCCAAGACGGCTTGCTAATACACGATCTTGTGCACTTGGTGATCCACCACGTTGTACGTGACCTAATACAGTTACACGAGTATCAAAGTTTGTTGCTTCTTCAATGTGTTTACCGATGTCAATCGCGCTTCCAACACCTTCTGCTACAACGATAATACTATGTTTCTTTCCACGCTCACTACCACGTTTTAAACGAGCAATAACATCTTCCATGTCATACTCTTCTTCTGGAATTAAGATTGTTTCTGCGCCATCTGCTAAACCAGCCCATAATGCGATATCACCAGCGTGACGCCCCATTACTTCGATAACATATGTACGTTCATGAGATGTAGCTGTATCACGAATTTTATCAATTGCATCAATAACAGTGTTTAATGCTGTATCGAAACCAATTGTGAAGTCTGTCCCAGGAATATCATTATCAATTGTACCTGGTACACCGACACATGGGAATCCTTGCTCTGTTAATTTTTTAGCACCTTGGTAAGAACCGTCTCCACCAATAACAACAAGTCCTTCAATGCCAAATTTCTTTAATTGCTCGATACCTTTTAGTCGTACTTCTGGGTCTTTAAACTCAGGACATCTTGCTGTATATAATTTTGTACCACCGCGGTGGATAATATCGCCAACAGAACCAAGTTCTAATTTTTCAATGTGACCAGAAATTAATCCAGCGTATCCATGATAGATACCATATACTTCTATATCATGGAAAATCGCTTTACGAACAACTGCACGAATGGCAGCATTCATACCAGGTGAATCTCCACCACTTGTTAATACACCAATACGTTTCATTTGTACTCACCTCATAAAGATTATTTACCTTATAATAAAATAACATGAAGAAATATAAAAATACAATGGAGAAGATGTGTCTTTTCACAATAAAAGCGTGCATTCGCGAAATGGAACGCACGCTTTTCTTATTTTATCCAAATGGAAGCGTTTGAAAACGAAACTTGCCCAATTTTCATATATTTTTCATAACGTTTTTCGATTAATTCATCTTTCGAAATACCGTTTAATTGCCCAAATGTTTTTTTCAACATTAAGTCAATGTTTTCTGATTGCTTTAAAATATTACGATGCGCACCGCCGCGTGCTTCTGGAATAATTTCGTCAATTACACCTAATTCTTTCAAATCCACCGCCGTGATTTTCATCGCTTCTGCAGCTTCTTTCGCTTTTCCTGCATCTTTCCAAAGAATCGCTGCCGCTCCCTCTGGTGTAATAACAGAATAAGTGGAATTTTCTAGCATATGAATGTAATCTCCTACTCCAAGACCTAACGCACCACCACTGCCACCTTCACCGATAACAATGCAAATCACAGGTACAGTAAGCCCTGCCATTTCGAATAAATTACGTGCAATTGCTTCACTTTGCCCACGTTCTTCAGCAGCCTTCCCAGGATAAGCACCTTTCGTATCAATGAAGCAGATGATTGGACGATTAAATTTCTCCGCTTGCTTCATTAAACGTAGCGCCTTTCGATATCCTTCTGGATGAGGCATTCCAAAATTACGACGAATATTTTCTTTCGTATCTTTCCCGCGCTGGTGCCCAATTACTGTTACAGGCATGCCATCATATTTCGCTATGCCGCCGACAATCGCTGCATCATCGCCATATAGACGATCTCCATGACATTCAAAAAAATCAGTAAATAAGTGCTCAATATAATCGAGCGTTGTCGGTCGTTCTGCATGACGAGCAATTTGAACGCGGTCCCATACTTTCATATTGCCGTATATTTCTTCCTCTAAATTTTCTAGCTTGTCTTCCAAAATACGAATCTCCTCGCTGAAGTCCATCTGGGTGTTTTTCGTATAGTCTTTCAGTTCACGAATCTTATTTCTTAGCTCAACAACTGGTTTTTCAAATTCTAGCTCTGCCATACAGCCGTTTCCCCTCCTTGATGAACTTCTAAAATCTTACGGAGCGACTCTCTCATATCATCGCGATGCACAACCGCATCCAATTGACCGTGCTCTAGTAAAAATTCTGCCGTTTGAAAGTCTTCTGGCAACTTCTCACGCACTGTTTGTTCAATTACACGTCTACCAGCAAAGCCGATAAGTGCACCTGGCTCTGCAAGATTATAGTCACCAAGTGAAGCGAAACTCGCTGAAACACCGCCTGTCGTCGGATGAGTCATAACAGAAATAAATAATCCTCCAGCATTGCTATGCTTTTTCAAAGCTACGCTCGTTTTTGCCATTTGCATTAAGCTTAAAATACCTTCTTGCATACGCGCACCGCCCGATGCAGTAAAGATAATAAATGGAACTTGTAATTCGTACGCTTTTTCAACTGCACGTGCAATTTTTTCTCCTACAACAGAGCCCATGCTGCCCATTCGAAAGCGAGAATCCATTACTGCAATCACAACAAGCATTTCATCAATTGTTCCTTCACCTGTCACAACTGCTTCATTTAATTCTGTTTTCTTGCGATCACTCTCTAATTTTTCTTCATAATTTGGGAACCCAAGTGGATTTAACGAAACCATCTCTTTGTCATACTCACGAAATGAACCTTCGTCCAATACACTATCAAGGCGTTCCCATGCATTCATAGGATGATGATAGCCACAGTTTACACATACTTTTAAATTTTTAAGAAGCTCTTTTGTATACATGATTTTCTTACATTTCGGACATTTTGTCATAACACCGTCCGGTACATCTCTTCGTACTTGTTCTGAAGGAATTGCAGCGTACTTTTTCTTTTTTACGAATAAATCTCTTAGCACAATTTGACCCCCTTTGTTGAGAGCTAAGGTTAGGAAGAAAATGTGGCTAACACCAAAGATCGATGTTAGCCTTGTCTTCTCAATCTGTCTAATAGAGGATGTTCAAACAGTCCAGTCAAGATAGCTACTCAGCTCTCTTTATCCTCTTTTTTTGAACACGCACTCATAACCTCTCTCTTTACGTTTAACTTTAACCGCTATGCGATAGATTGTTTGTCATAACGTGTCATGGTCATTTCGACAAATTTTATACATTACGAGTGAAACTGTATGTTTTCCATTAGTTCATCATAAATTTTTAGCGCCTCTTCTTCTTTTTTCGCGTATAACACTTCATAAAGCTTTCTATAGATTTCTATAGATTCTAGTGAAATTTCATAAGAAAGAGTCGCAACGTAATCATTTACAATTCTCCAAATTCGATATAGTAAATAATTGTCCACTCGTTCAATAAGTGTTTTGAAAAACATTTGATGAAACTCCTGAATTGAACTTTCGTCCTTTTTAAGAACTTGTTTCAACATACCTAATACACTAGAAAACGTTTCTTTCGGTAAATCACATACGATTCGAATAACATCTTTTTCAAGCAAGCGTTTCGTCTGTAACAAATCACGAATTGTTTTCTCATCTTGTAATAAAAATGGTGCGATTAATTGAACAAGACCATTGTCATAGAAGTTTCGAATAAACGTTCCTTCACCGCGTCTTGTTTCAATTAATCCTACGAGTTCTAAAGCTCGCAATGCTTCCCGTACAGATGAACGCCCAACGTTTAAACGCGCACTTAACTCGCGCTCAGATGGTAAACGATCACCTGCGACTAAACCATCCTCTTCCATAATGGAACGGATTTTCTTTACAATTTCGAGATATACTTTTGTATTTGATGATGTCAATAGAAATTCCTCGCTTACTCTTTACCAATCAACGCTAAATTTTTTGTTTTCTCAGCGATTTCATTTGGATCTACTTGACGGCGAGCTACTCCTGTCTCCATCGCAGCTTTTGCAACATAAGCCGCCACCTGAGGCGCTACACGCGCGTCAAACGGAGCTGGAATGATATAGTCTGCATTTAGCTCATCTGCCGCTACAAGCTCTGCAATGGCTTGTACAGCTGCCATTTTCATTTCTTCATTGATTTGCGTAGCATGTACATCAAGTGCACCACGGAAAATACCAGGGAACGCTAGTACATTATTTACTTGGTTCGGGAAGTCAGAACGACCAGTTCCAACAACAGCTGCTCCTGCTGCTTTTGCCAGTTCCGGCATAATTTCTGGAACTGGGTTTGCCATTGCAAAAATAATTGCATCGTCATTCATTGTACGAACCATTTCCTCAGTCAATGCACCCGCTACAGATACACCGATAAATACATCCGCGCCTTGCAGAACATCCGCTAATGAACCTTCTACACGATTTTTATTCGTATATTTTGCAACTTCATCTTTCACCGGATTCATACCAACAGGGCGACCTTCATAAATCGCACCTTTTCGGTCACACATAATAATGTCGCGTACACCATAGCGATATAAAAGTTTAATGATTGCAATACCTGCTGCACCTGCACCATTTGCTACAACTTTAATGTCAGACATTTTCTTTCCAACTAGCTTAAGTGCGTTTACAAGACCTGCTACTGTTACGATAGCTGTTCCGTGTTGATCATCATGGAATACAGGAATATTTGTTTCTTTTTTCAAACGTTCTTCAATGATAAAGCAGTTGGGTGCTGCAATATCCTCTAAGTTTACACCGCCAAATGTCGGCTCCATTAATTTTACAGTTTCAACAATTTTATCTACATCGTTTGTATTTAAAGCAATAGGGAATGCATCTACGCCAGCAAAGCTTTTGAATAATACAGCTTTACCTTCCATTACTGGAAGAGATGCTTCTGGTCCGATATTACCAAGACCAAGTACAGCTGTTCCGTCCGTCACAACTGCTACCATGTTTCCCTTCATTGTATATTCATATACCTTACTTTTATCGTCATAAATTTCTTTACAAGGTTCTGCAACCCCTGGAGAATACGCAAGACTTAAGTCTTTAGCATTTTCTACTTTTACTTTTGATACAGTTTCTAATTTTCCTTGATGCACTTTATGCATGTGAAGTGCTTCTTCACGAAGTGTTGACAAACTATCCACTCTCCTCAAATTATTCTTGCTGATATCATTCTCTCCAAGTGGTCTGACCACGAACACTATTACTATAATAATCGAACTATAGGGAAATTGTCCATTATATTTTCACTACAACATTTTCCTCACCGACTATTTCGCGAAGTGCTCCTAAACATTCTTCACTTGGATGAATTGACAAACTACGAGATAATTGTACCATTTTATGTTCCTTTTCATAATAAATTAGTACTTTCGCAAAACCTGAATAGTGAAACAATATTTTTGTAACTTGATTTAACAACTTCTTTTCATACTGCGACGGTAGTTTTACATAAATCGATGCTTCTTTCATTTCATTGTAAACATCCATTTGTTCTAATGGATAAAGACCGTTCACAATCCATTGCAATTTATGATTTCGTTGTTCAATCGTCCCTTCCACTAAAACAATTTCACCTTCTTTTAACCTCTCCGAAAAATGAATATACGTCTCCGGAAAGACAACCGCTTCCATTTCATCATTTTGATCACAAAAAGTGACGAACGCCATTTTTTGCAATTTTTTCGTCCGAATGACTTTTACACCTGTTACATAAACAATCGCACGCTGTACGTTTCGCTTTTGCCTCATCGCTTGCGCAAGAGACGGAATTTCTAGTTCTTTTACAAGCTTTGCATACTGCGCCGTTGGATAACTGGATAAATAAAAGCCAAGCGCTTCTTTCTCATTATTTAATTGTTCAATAAAAGATAGCTCTTCTCCTTGTACGTATACTGATTTCGGGACACTTTCTTCCCCCAATTCACGCGCAAGGCTTGCATACTCTAAAGCACCCTTAATACTGTTAAACAAAGTTGTTCTCGAAACTTGAAAATCATCGAAACAGCCAGCCCAAACAAATGCCTCTAAATTACGCTCCGTAACAAACTTTGCTGGCATACGAAGACAAAACTCAAATAAATCTTGAAATGGATTTCTTTCTCTTTCCTCGATCACCGCATTCACTGTAGCCATCCCGATATTTCGAATCGAAAGTAAACTATAGCGAATTGCATTCCCTTCTATTTGGAAATTATAACTACTTCTATGAAGAGACGGCGGTAAAACATGAAAACCTTTGCGCTTCGTTTCACGTATATATTGCACAATCTTATCTTCGTTACCTATCGCACTGGATAAGAGTGCCGTCATAAACTCTAAAGGATAATTCGCTTTTAAATAAGCGAGCTGATATCCAATCATACTGTACGCTACAGCATGGCTTCGGTTAAAACCGTAATTTGCAAATCTAACAATTAAATCATAAATTTGTTCTGCAGATGTTTCATCGTATCCATTTCGTAAACACCCTTGTACAAAATGCTTTCGTTCTTGATCTAAAATCTCACGGTTTTTCTTACTCACTGCACGGCGGAGCAAATCGGCTTCTCCGAGTGAAAATCCCGCTAACTGCGAAGCAATTTGCATAATCTGTTCTTGGTATACAATAACGCCATATGTGCTTTTTAAAATTGGCTTTAAATCTGAATGTAAATAATGAATTTGACGCTTCCCATGCTTTGACTCAATAAAGGTTGGGATTTGTTCCATTGGCCCTGGACGATATAAAGCGTTGACGGCAACAATATCTTCAAACTCATTTGGTTTTAAACTGCGGAGTACATTCCGCATCCCCCGAGATTCGAGCTGGAATACACCTGTTGTATCTCCTCTTCCTAGTAATTGGAATGTCTTTTCATCTTGAAGAGGTAAATTCCGTATATCAATTTGTTTACCTGTTTTGTTCACAATAAATGTAAGAATATTTTCAAGTAACGTTAAATTACGTAAGCCTAAGAAGTCCATTTTTAACAGACCAAGTTCTTCTAACACTTCTGCTGGATATTGCGTTACATATACATCGTTATGTCCTTCTTGAATCGCAACACTTCCCGTTAATGGCTCCTGACTCATAATGACTCCTGCTGCATGAATAGACGTATGACGTGGTAAACCTTCTACACGCTTCGCAATTTCAAAAACACGCTCATGCAAGAGATTTCCTTGTACAAATTCACGAAGGGACCCGGATTCTTCATGTGCTTCTTTTAATGTAATCCCAATCCTTGATGGAATCAGTTTCGAAAATATGTCAATATCTCTCGGCGGAAGCCCCATTACGCGGGCGATATCCCGAATCGCTGCTTTTGCAGCAAGCGTTCCGAACGTAACAATTTGGGCAACGCGAAGTTGACCATATTTATCTTTTACATAACGAATCATCTCATCACGTCTAATGTCCGGAAAATCAATGTCAATATCTGGAAGCGTAACACGTTCAGGATTTAGAAATCGTTCAAAAAGCAAGTTGTACTCAATTGGATCGATATCTGTAATTTCTAACACATAAGAAACAAGAGAACCTGCTGCTGAGCCACGGCCCGGTCCTGTTAAAATACCATGCTCATGTCCGTATTTCATAAAGTCCCAAACAATGAGAAAATAATCACTAAATCCCATGCGAGAGATAACTTCAAGTTCATGATTCAAACGTTTCCTATGTACATCTTGAATCGCTCCATATCGCTTATTTAGCCCCTCTTCACAAATGCGGCGCAAATAAGCATCTGATGTTTCGTTAGATGGAACAGGAAACTTTGGCAATTGATTGACGTGGAAAGGAATTTCTACGTGGCAACATTCAGCTATACGAACTGTATTTTGAAGGGCTTCTTCTGCATGAGAAAATAAAGCTTCCATTTCAGCCGATGATTTTAAATAATACTGATCTGTTTTTAGCCTTGGTCTGTCTGGATCAGTCATCTTTGTTCCGCTCTGAACAGATAGCAAGCATTCCTGCACAAGCGCATCGCTTTGGTTCACATAACGAACATCATTTGTCGCAACGACTGGAATGTTTATTTCGTTTGCAAATTGTGGTAATTTTTCTTGCAAGAATAGTTCATCCTGAATTGCGTGATGCTGCAAACTCATATAAAAACTTCCAAACATATTTTGATACGCACGAGCTACTTCTTCAGCAATCTCGTCTCTTCCTTGTAACAATAACTGTTCAATTTCCCCATCTTTTCCTGGAGAAATCGCAATCAACCCTTTTGCATAATGAGAAAGCCACTTTTTCGGAATCCCGTCTTTAGACTTAGTCATGATGGTACTAGAAATTTTCAATAAGTTTTGGTATCCTATCTCATTTTCTGCTAACAGTACAAGCGGATAGGATTGCTCTTCTTCCTCACTAAAAACAGAGGCTGTTAATCCGATAATTGGCCGCACGCCATTCTTCTTACATGCTTTATAAAATGGAATCACTCCGTACATCACATTTTCATCTGTTATTGTAAGTGATGAAAATCCCAGCTCTTTCGCACGGCTTACAAGTTCATCAATTTTACAAGCACTTTTTAACAAACTATAAACGGTTTGACATTGTAAATGCACAAACTTCACTGTTGTACCCTCTCTTTATCTATTTGACTACTTTCATTATAGGTGATGAAGAAAGCGGAAATCAAAACATACTTCTTATACTTTGTCCATATACATGGAGGAGAAAGGGGAATGACGATGGATGTAAGACAAACTTTTTTCTCTCTTCTCATTACAACTTACTTTATTGCATTTGGAGTAATGCTTGGTGGTTCTTTAATCGGAGGAATTGGAGCATTTCTTGTTGGAAAACCAGCTCTTACTGCCATAAAACAATTCGCAGAAAACTTACGTATTTGGGCACTCGTTGCAGCAATTGGCGGAACTTTTGATACATTTTATAGCTTTGAACGAACCTTTTTCGAAGGTGCCACAAAAGATATTGTGAAACAAATTTTACTTATTTTTTTCGCAACAGGCGGCATGCAAACCGGCCTTATTATTATTAAATGGATTACGCAGGATCATGTATGAGGGTTCCAAGCGCTACAATAGCTAAAAAGTGGTATTTATTTTTAGGTGGCGCTGCCGTTGGAGGGATTTTGAGTTGGTTTATTTTTTTGTACATATACGGCGTTTTTCAAGAAGATTATGCAAAAAAAATTGTGTTTCAGGAAACGGAAATTACAAGGCTAAAAAAGAATCTTCATGTTCTTACGGAAGATCGTACTAAATTAAATGAGGAAAATAAAAGCCTTTTAACGATCCAAGAAATTAAAATTGAGATTCCGAATCATGATAAATACGATTTAGACCGTGTTACTCTTGAAAATATGATTACTTCTCTTCAAGAAGACCTCCAGCACCTCGTAACAAAAAACGTTCAAAGCGTAGCAAAAAACAAAGAATTGTTAATAAAAACAATTGAAAATAAAGTATACAAACATTATGACCGAAGCTACCGCTTTAAAATCGAAACAATTTCCTTTGATACTGTGCTCGAAATTAGCATCAATATAAAACAAGAAAAGTAGAGCTTCTGAGCCCTACTTTTCTTGTTTTTAACACATGAAGTACTTGTTTTATTTACAGATCTCACACAAGTCCGCGAAAAGACGATCTGCTTCTTCCCAAGAAGATGCTTTCGCACCAGAAGCCATCGGATGACCTCCGCCGTTATACTGCATCGCTAATTTATTAATTACCGGTCCCTTTGAACGAAGACGAACGCGAATCACATCTTCCTCCTCTAGAAATAGAACCCAAGCTTTTAATCCATCAATATTGCCAAGCGCTCCAACAACACCAGATGCCTCTGAAGGAAGTACATCAAATTCTTCTAGTACTTCTTTTGTCAGCTTAATATAAGCTGCACCTTCCTCTGTCATCGTAAAGTTTTGTAAAATGAATCCATTTAAACGAGCGATTTTCTCTTTCGTTTTATACATTTCGTTATATAACGCTGGAAAGTCCACTCCCATTTCTACAAGCTCGCCTGCATAGCGAAGTGTTCTTGCTGATGTATTCGGGAATAAGAAGCGACCTGTATCTCCAACAATCCCAGCTAAAATAAGACGAGCCGCTTCTTTTGAGATTGTTAAACCTTTATCTTTTCCGTAAGAGTAAAACTCATAAATAAGCTCACTTGTAGAACTTGATGTCGTATCAACCCACGTAATGTCCCCGTATGGATCTTCATTTGGGTGATGATCAATTTTAATAAGCTTCTTTCCTTTTGTATAACGCTGATCACAAATACGCTCTTGGTTCGCTGTATCACAAACGATAACAAGCGCATGTTCATAAGTCTCATCATCAATTTCATCCATTACTCGTAAATACGATAAAGAAGGTTCATTGTATCCAACCATATAAATCTTTTTCTCTGGGAACGATTCTTGAAGAACGGTTCCTAACCCACATTGTGAACCTAATGCATCTGGATCTGGGCGCACATGACGGTGAATAATAATCGTATCAAACTCTTTAATCGCTGTTAAAATTTGTTCGTGCATATGTATAGTCTCCTTTTTATTGATTTCTACCTCTGTAATCAATTTTCTCACTTTATCCTTCATTATAACTGAAAATAATTTATCCATGTGGACAATTGCTTTATAATAATAATTAGAAAGTTTCGATAATGTTTTTTGTTTTCACTTAGCATGGGGCTAAAACAGGCACTGACCGCTTCTATGCTTGGGTGGACACTCTCTCCCAACTAAAAAGATGGGGTTTCAGTTCAGTTTTATCCAGTTTATTTTCCCACCATATCAGTCTCGGCTATGAAAACAAAAGGGATTCTCCACTCGTTCCCTCACTTTGTTTTCACTCGGCATGGGGCTAAAACAGGCACTGACCGCTTCTATGCTTGGGCGGACACTCTCTCCCAACTAAAAAGATGGGGTTTTATTTTTAAATTTACCTAAATACAAAATAACGGAGGATCATATCATGCCAGTATTAGTCTTTTGTATTATCATCTCATTTATGTTGTATCTCTTCTATAAAACAAAATATTTTCGTACAAATCGTCCGATGGAAAAAGGATGGCTTGCTGGAAAATCCGCAATGTCGCTCGGTGTATTCGTTGCGCTATTTGGTGCAAACCAATTTTTCTTAGAACTCTCTACCGCACGTATTATCGTTGGCGTGTTATTTATCTTATTTGGTGGTGCGAGTATTTTTAATGGATTCCGTCAGTATAAACATTTCTCACCTCTTGCAGTCGAAGAAGCAGAAGCGTATAAAACAATATAAAAAGCATCAGCATAAATGCTGATGCTTTTTATATTGTTTTATTTTTAAAATCATATATGCAACAAATGCAGGTGGAATATTAAAAGGATTTCCTTGCACGTGAAAATGTAATTGTTCTTCTTCAAAAGACATATTTTTATACAACTCTTGTTGTGAAAGCTTTGTTTGTTGTTTTTGCTCATTTAGTCCTTCAATGTAAAGATACTGAATCGGTATCATCATAAGAAAATAAAACAATGCAACACCACCAAAAAAGAGCAATTCTGATGACATAGTGAACACCATTCTTTTTTCTTTTTGTATATAAATTATCTGATAATTCAATTATACTACCTAATAAAGGGAGTTGTTAGCGTTTGGATTAACCAAATTAACCCGTTTCTTATGTAATTGTGCATTGTTCCTTTTATCGTCATTGGTTTAGGTTTATGCGTTAATCATGAAGAAAATTTTCTTAGCTCCTATCATCACGCTCATTCTAAACGCTCTATACGAAATTTGGCATACGAAACATTACTATCCCGATTCTCCTATCACCTTTACTTCATGGAATATAATCTTCCCCACCATTTCATTACTATTAACTGTATTCATACACTTTTATAAAAAACGGCTGAATGAACATCTCACCATAAAAGAGATTCTTCATTCAGCTTTTTTCCATACTTATCGATCAATCAGTTGTACCATTAACAGCGCTTTCCCAACAACCTCTCCTCCGTGACGCACTTCTACATCTACCTTTCCAAATTTACGACCGATTTCTAACACCTTTGGATGTACAGAAACAACATTGTCAATTTGAACCGGCTTTACAAAATAAATTGTTAAATTCTCGACAATCGAATCACTTTTTTTCTGCGCACGGATGGCGCGATTTGTTGCTTCTGTGACAACGGTTGTAAATACACCATATGATAATGTTCCAAATGAACTCGTCATTTGTGGTGTCACAGAAAATTGATAACTGTGTTCGTTCTTTGCTTCTTTCGGAGTCACAAATTGATTTGTGACGATATCCTCAATCGTCTCTCCAACTTGCGGTTGACGTTGAATCATTTGCAATGCTTGAAGTACATCTTGACGGCTAATAATCCCTTGCAATCGGTTGCTTTCATCGACAACAGGAAGAAGTTCAATCCCTTCCCATACCATCATGCGCGCTGCCGCTGCAACAGACATTTTCCCATTCACTGTAATCGGCTGTTTTGTCATCACTTTTTCAATTGGTGTTTCTTTTGCGATGCCAATCATATCTTTTGAAGTAACAATCCCTAATACCTTTTTATTTTCATCTACAATTGGATAACGCCCATGCATTGTTTCTTTATTATACGCATGCCATTGCGCTACTTTATCACTAGGTTTTAAATATAACGTTTCTTCAATTGGCGTCAAAATATCTTCCACAAGTACAATTTCTTTTTTAATAAGCTGATCATAAATGGCACGGTTAATAAGCGTTGCCACAGTAAACGTATCATAGCTGCTTGAAATAATCGGCAACTTTAATTCATCCGCTAATTTTTTCACATGATCTTCTGTATCAAATCCACCTGTAATTAATACAGCTGCCCCTGTTTCTAGTGCCAACTGATGCGCATTCGTCCGGTTACCGATAATTAGCAAGTTCCCTGCTTCTGTATAGCGCATCATCGCTTCTAATTTCATGGCCCCAATCACGAATTTATTTAATGTTTTATGTAACCCTTCTCTTCCGCCAAGCACTTGGCCATCGACTATATTGACCACTTCGGCATATGTTAGTTTTTCAATATTTTCCTTTTTCTTTTGTTCAATTCGGATTGTTCCGACACGTTCAATTGTACTAACATACCCTTTATTCTCTGCATCTTTAATCGCACGATAGGCCGTTCCTTCACTTACACTCAAATCTTTTGCAATTTGGCGCACAGAAATTTTATGCCCTACCGGCAGGCTATTAATATGTTCTAAAATTTGATTATGTTTGGTAGCCAAATGGTTTCACCATACTTTCTTTTCCCTAAATTCTTCATGTGTTGTATTTTTAGTATACTATATTTCCGAAACTGTTACACTGTACTTTTATGCATCTGTACTATTTTTTTTATAACAAAAATGACCCTTACATTCTATCAGTCACATTCTTACACCAGTGTAAGACTATTGTCATCTCATTCGATGGTTTGTTTTCTAGTTCCAAGATACAATAAAGACAAGAAATCAAACGAAGGAGCGAATGAAAATGAAAAAATTTTTAGAAGTTGTAGGTGCTGTATTTTTAGCTTTCGTTGATGGCAAAAAAATTGCAATGGAATTAAATGAAACACCGGAACAAACATTACTGGAAATAAAAGAAACACCAAAACAAGCACAGACTTTCAAACCTATTTTACACACATAAAAAACCCTTCACTTGTCTTTTCAAATGAAGGGCTGCTTTTTTTATAGTGTAATACTTTCTCCAGCTTCTAATACCTTACCTGTACTACTTGTTAGTTTTTGGACAAAAAGATGCGGGTCTTGCTGGATAATTGAGAACGTATTATAGTGCATTGGCACAACTGTTTTAGCACCAATCCATTCCGCAGCTAACACTGCATCCTCTGGTCCCATTGTAAAATTATCACCAATTGGTAAAAATGCTAAATCGATATTATTAAGAGAACCGATTAACTTCATATCGGAAAATAAAGCAGTATCTCCTGCATGGTACACTGTTTTCTCTTCTGCCGTAAATAAAATTCCAGCTGGCATTCCTGTATATGTAATCGTCTTGTTTTCTTCATCAATATAACTAGACCCATGGAATGCTTGTGTAAATTTCACTTTCCCAAAATTAAACACATGCGAACCGCCGATATGCATCGGATGTGTATTTACACCTTGCCACCCTAAAAATGTTGCGAGTTCAAACGGCGCTACAACAACTGCATTATTTTTCTTCGCAAGTGCTACTGTATCGCCGACATGATCACCATGACCGTGCGATAAAATAATCGCGTCTACCTTAACATCTTCAGTCTTTAAATCTGTTTTCGGATTACCTGTTAAAAACGGATCAATTAAGATAACCTTTCCATTCGTTTCAATCTTTACAACTGAATGCCCGTGATAAGATACTTTCATTGTTACATTCCTCCTTATTCACATTCACACCTTCTATTCTACATGATTTCACAATTTCCTGTCTTTTCAAACAGCGATTTGCTTGTCATAACACTTTCATCCGATGTAAAGTTATATATGTAATTAAAATCCCGGAGGTGCGAATTTATGAATACTAGATTAGAAAACTTAATGCAATGGCTACAAGAACAGAACGTGGAAGCTGCATTTTTAACTTCTACACCAAACGTCTTCTATATGACAAACTTCCATTGCGAACCACACGAAAGACTACTCGGTCTATTTGTATTCCAAGAAAAAGAACCAATTTTAATTTGTCCTAAAATGGAAGAAGGTCAAGCTAGAAACGCTGGCTGGGCACATGAAATTATCGGATTTACTGATACAGACAAACCATGGGATATGATTGCAAAAGCAATCGCAGATCGCGGCATTGATGTAAATGCAGTGGCAATTGAAAAAGAACATTTAAATGTAGAGCGCTACGAAGAATTAACAAAATTATTCCCGAAAGCATCTTTCAAATCCGCTGAAGAAAAAGTACGCGAACTTCGTTTAATTAAAGACGAAAAAGAACTTTCTATTTTGCGTCAAGCAGCCCACATGGCAGACTATGCTGTTGAAATCGGTGTAAATGCAATTGAAGAAAATCGCAGCGAATTAGAAGTGTTAGCAATCATCGAACATGA
This sequence comes from Bacillus sp. 105MF, assembly GCF_000374885.1. Lineage (NCBI taxonomy): Bacteria > Bacillati > Bacillota > Bacilli > Caryophanales > Bacillaceae > Bacillus > Bacillus sp. 105MF. Next base: position 185,707 of record NZ_KB895566.1, read on the forward strand.
AATGAAGAAAAAAGGTATACATAAAATGTCCTTTGACACAATGGTATTAGCAGGTGCAAACTCTGCCTTGCCACACGGTATCCCAGGTGGAAACAAAATGAAGCGCGGTGACTTCGTACTATTTGACTTAGGTGTAATCATTGACGGTTATTGCTCTGACATTACACGTACAGTCGCATTTGGCAATCTTTCAGAAGAACAAACACGTATTTACAACACTGTACTAGCAGGACAATTACAAGCGGTTGAAGCTTGTAAACCAGGCGTTACACTTGGCGAAATTGACAATGCTGCTCGCTCTGTTATCACAGATGCAAGTTACGGAGAATTCTTCCCACACCGTCTTGGTCATGGACTTGGCATTAGCGTACACGAATATCCAGATGTAAAAGAAGGAAACGAGTCTCTATTAAAAGAAGGAATGGTCTTCACAATCGAACCAGGTATTTACGTACCAAACGTAGGTGGCGTTCGTATTGAAGATGATATCTACATCACGAAAGACGGATCAGAAATTTTAACGAAATTCCCAAAAGAATTACAGTTTGTAAAATAAGAAAAAAGGTAGCGAATACGCTACCTTTTTTAAATACCATTTTTCTCTACGATTTCAAACTGATTAACAGTCATTTTCCCTGGGTAACTTTCAAGTATCGTAGAAAACCATACTTTTATTTTATATCCTGATTTCAACTGTTTATATGCATTTTTATCACCAAAATGTAGAATCGTGTCCGCTGGGGTATCCAAATGTTGTTGTAGCTCCACATACTCCTGCAACCCTTTTTTCGTTTTGAACTTTTTGTTACTAATGAAATATACAGTTGTATTTTTCACTATAACGTATCCTTCCATAACACCTTTTTCTGTTTGTTGTTGTATATTCACCGGCTCATTCTCAGTTTGCTCATTACGTGTACATGCTGTTAATATCACGAAAGAAACGGTAAATAAAACATACACACACAACATCCATGTGTTTCTCTTCATTTCATGCCTCCATTATAGAAACTTCATTAATCAATCCTATTTCTAACATTTTTTGTTCGTCTCTAATCGTTTTTTTGAAATCCTCAATAAATGATTGATTTGTTGAAAAAAGGTATTTATTTCTTGTATATTCTCCGTTTCTATCATAACATTAAAATACAGAATTTTCTAAATAAAAAGGAGAGATTACATGCAACAACTTCAAAAACAATTAGAAGAAATAAAAGCTAACCAATACGCCATAGATTCCACGATAGACATTCATGATTTAAGTTCAAAAATGCTCCAACATATCGGCACACCAGACAGCTATTTACGAGACAAATTAATCTGTACGACCTTTTGGCACCTCATCATAAATGACCATATTACACAAACTCAATTACAGCACTTATTATTACAAAGTATAAGCGAACAATATTTATTTTATAAAATCACTACAGAAGATAAAGATGCTGTGTTCACCCGATCATTTACAGCACTATTAATTGCTTTAATCATAAACGCCGATACAAAACATAACTTCTTATCACCGTCTGACATATTAGATGTGAAAGACAAATTAATTTTATATATGAACCAAGAACATGATTTTCGCGGATATGTTAACGACCGAGGTTGGGCTCACAGCATCGCTCACGTCTCAGATACATTCGATGAACTTGTTATAAACCCGAAACTTGAAGTCTTCCATTATCCTGAAATACTACAAACCTTGTTAGAAAAGATAAATGTGCATACAATGTATTACAAGTACGAAGAAGATGAGCGAATTATCACTCCTATCATTGCCATGCTGAAAAATGGTTTAGATGAAAAAGAACTCATTGCAGCCTTACATTCCTTAGTTAATCAAATGCAAATTCAAAAAGCAGAATTATCTATCGTGTCTTATGAAACGTTGTATGGAAATGTAAAATCATTCTTACGAAGCCTATTCTTTAGATTAAGAACCTTATCCATGTGTGAAGAAGCGGAGAAACAAATTGAAATATTATTAAAAGAGTTAAACAGATACTACTAAAAAAGAAGGCTACTTAAAAAGTGCCTTCTTCCATCTCACTAATATTTAGTTGAAACTTTACAATCCAAACTGAGAAAAAGTGTATACAAATCGCAATGGCCATACATGTCCCGCTCAAAAAAGTTAAAATCGGGTGCGAGTATAAATGCCCTAAACCATAAGACGCTCCAATGAAAAACATTGTTATGTAGATGTAGATTGCTCCATGTATTTGCTTCATATAGGCCCCCTTTTCTCCATATTATACCATAAATTTTCAGATTATTCTAATTAATGTTTCGTAATCAATATTTCTCAACTGTTACACCTCTTACAGCTGCTTTTATATACGGTGAACTTTGTAAATTTTTTAAATCCTCTGTTTTTCCTGTTACGACTACGCCGTAGATTGGTAAGTCTTTGGGCTTGATATTTTTTATTTCTTTATAATATTGATTGAAATAATCACTTGGTATCCCTTCACTATTCTCTGCTAAATACTTGATTTGATACAGAAATTCTTTTGAGTTTCTTGTTACATCATTTTTAATATTTTCTTGTGCTTTTGCGTAACTCCCCTCGAATCCAAATACATCGATAGCCATTACAGCATTTAATACCGCTCCACTCTTCGGATCTTTTAATCCTACATATGTATCCGCATTTTTTTCATTATATGTATCTGTCCAAAACCAAACAGGTTGTATATTTTTAGGTAACATCTCTACAATTTGCTCAGCTGTATATGCTTTATCAAAAGATAACGCTACTTCCGCAACTTTATTTTGTAACTCTCCCATATCCGCTAAATCATTCACATAATTTTCATACGTAACAAAAGGTAAATAAAATCGCATCTCTCTTTGCATTGTTTGAACATTATAATCTGGTAATTTGATATTCTCCTCCTCTTTATTCACCTCTTCCTCATCTAACCTAACAAGATCACCATCATAGTGCATCATCCTATAATTCCATAAACCTGATTCATACATCTCATTTGCCCATTTTACTGGTTGTCCCGCTATATTTTTATAAGAGTTATATATGATGGTTCGACCTGTCATACTATTACTTAAATCAACACTGCCACTAAAGCGTATATTCGGTCCTTGGACAGTATGTAACGCAGCCACTTGTCTTTCCATCCTTTCAAAAGTTTGTTGTGAAAAATATGTTGTTCCTAAAAACAGTCCTACGATAACTACAACAGACGCACAAATAGAAATAATCCAGTTTCGCAGAAGCTGTTTCCTCTTTGCCCTCTTCATCAATGCATTCATCTGCTTCTCATCCATATCAAGTTCAAAATCTTTCCGGCTCATCGCCTTTCCTCCTATACAATTTCTTAAATTGATTTCGTGCTCGGTACAAACTTGTTTTCACTGTATCTTCTTTCACACTTAATAAAACGGCGATTTCTTTATAAGAGAGCTCATATTCATATTTCAGCAATAACATATGCCGATAGTCTTCTGTCATCGACTCTAATATTTCTTGTACTTCTCCTTGAAGCTCACTTGTTAGAAGAACTTCATCTAATGACTTTTGACCGATTAAAACAACTGATTCAATCGCAATTGGATTCAATCTTTGTTTCTTCCGATACAAATCGCGGTGCTGATTAATCGCAACACGGAATAACCACGGTGTTAATCGTTCTAACGGTATTTCCTCCATAAGTAGAAGAGCTTTATACAACGTATCTTGTACAATATCTTCTGCTTCTTTTCTTTCTGCGCCAATTTTAATTAAGTAACTATAAACCGCCTTCGATTTTTCTATTAATAATGATTCAAACGTTTCATGACTCATTCTGCTCTCCTTCCTATATACTCAACGTTTGAGAGCTTGAAATGTATACAAGTTTCTGCTGAAAATTTTTCACAAATAAAAAAGCCCATCTATTCTGATGTGCTTTTTCGTATATACAAAGAATACTATTTTATTATTTCATCGCCTCTTTGACAACATCTTGAATCATGACAACTTCTGTTTTCATATGGTCAGCAGGTGCTTCCTCATCAATACATTCATACCAAAATTCCAAATGCTTTTTATCAACTTCGTGCCGAGAAGCTTCGATAGCTATCCCGCCTTCTCCTTGGACAGAATACCAATACAAATATTCTTCTCCATCTCTTATTTCCCGGAAAATTGTCTCTACATACATTTTCTCGTCGTTTAATGTCAATAACACTTCTTTCATATGATCATTTAGCATCTTCATCCATTCATCAACACGGTGACTTTTCCCTGGCTTCACTTTGAATCTTGTTAATTCGACATTCATGTTTTATCCCTCTACTTTCTTACGTACATATAAAACATATTCCATTGGATGGTCAAAACCTAGTTTACTAGCAAGTCTTTGTGAGGGTATATTATCCACATTACAATCCCAGCACGGCGTAATACTATTTTGTATACAATGTTCTATGAAATAAGTTGCGACTAATCGAGCGAGCCCTTTTCCCTGATAGTCTGGATCTGTTGCGATATCAATTTCTGCAAAACCATTACTTCTAAAAATTGAGACACATTCAGCCACTATCTTTTGATCTTGTACAATACAAAATCCAAAACCATGGTTAAAAAATTCTTCTTTTGATCCCCAATACTCTTTATAATATTGCTCCGTAAATTCGGTACTTTTTTCGATTATGTTTTTATCAATCCGCTTTACTTTGTATGTAGAATCTTCTAATTCTCTTTTTCTATCTTCAAAGATATCTCTCTGAAATAGAAATTTTTTTCGAGGGATTTTTCTAAAAGAACCCTTGAAATGATTTTCAATAATGCTTTCCCACTCTATGCTAGAAACAAATAATGTGAATCGCTTCTCCGTTGTTAAAACATCATTTTCAATATAAGAAAACAAAGTATGTTGAAATTCCTGATCATGTGTATCTCCAAACAGATAGTAAATGCCATTAGCAGTCGCAATCATTCCTGTTGTTAATCTCTCATTTACAAAAATCTCACCATCTATTATTCGATCACATACTGCATAGGCAAAAGTAGATGTCTGTTTGTTATCTTCTAAAACTGGAAGAATCGTATGATATTCTGCTAACACTAACTTTTTCATACATTCTCCACAATAACGGTATCCGCATCTAAGTTTTCGAAGCAAAGATTAACAGTACGCTGTAGTGCCCTTGTTCGGTGAACGGTACCGGCTGGAATTAAAATCGAATCATTTGGTTTTAATACAGCTGTATCCTTATCTTGAAAATCGATAAGTAATTCTCCCTCGAGTACTATAAATAATTCATCCGAATTCGAGTGAAGATGCCAATCATATTCCCCCGTAAACACAGCAATTCGTAAACAATGACTATTCACATTCGATACAACAAAATTTTTTTGCCTTTCTGTAATATCTTTTGTGAGTTCTAAAAGATTCACTTTCTCCATTGTTCTCCTCATCCCCTAGTGATTTATTATTTTCCCCAAAACCATCCAAGTGCAATAATCATCATACAAACCCAAAAGCCGATTGTTCCAAAATCAATATCTTTTTCCTGTTTTTTCTTCCTTACCTTTTTTACTTCTTCTTTTAACTCTTGTACACTTTGTTCTAATTTAACAATTGCTTCTTTCATTTCATTCAGTTCACTTTTCTCTTGTACTTTTTCTTCTGACTCTTTTGCTAGATTCATTGCTATGCACCCTTTTCGCGACGCTCTATTCCATTCTAATGATCTCGTTTTTTCCAAATCTATTTTTGCCTTTCATCATTCTGAAAAATAAAACATTTCAAACTAAATTACTTTCAGTTTTAATCTCCACCGCCTCCGCAATCTCCACCCCCACTATCGCTCGCACTACTACAATCATTATCGCTATAGTTTGCAAATCCACTAGATGAATTGGAGGAATAAGAAGATCGTTTCCTTTTCTGCTTTCTTTTCTCATCTTTTTTACTTTCACGGCTTGGCCATACTTTATCAAACACTACAAAAAACATACCGAATGGTACCAAAAAAGCAATGCCCTGTAAGATGTCTTCCAAAAATTCAGGTCTTATCTCTATCTGATAAAATACACCTAACACAAAAAAGCATACGATTACATAAATGACCATACTAATATATCTGGCTATTTTCTCTATACTAAGGGCCAACTTCTTTTGAAATGGTATATTATGTTCCTGTTTTTTCTTTATATATTTCTGTCTTCTTATTTGTTTTTTCTTGCTACTTTTTCTCCCCATTTTATCCCCTCTGTGAATGACTTCTTTACTTCTATAATTCCAAATTATCATAAGAAGAATTGCATTAACAAGAATAAAATTCCATTTTTTGATTTTTAAAACAAAAAGATGCTCTCTAACTTCTCGTATTACGAGTATAATTAAAAAACATCTCTTTTGCCCCGCTATTTGCGGGCAGTAATATCTTCGTCTCAAAGCTCGGCGAAAGCAATAAAACTAGTAAGAGATAGACCGCCCGTCAAAGCCCGATTAGTGAAGGCTAATAATCAGCGGAGGATGAAGAAAATCCCCACTGATTAAAGTTTTACTTTATTAGAGACTTTTTTTCAAAATCGCCTCGCATCATTATGAATAATGAAACATTTAAAAGTAGATTATTTTTCTCTAATCTCCACCCCCTCCGCAATCTCCTCCTCCATCACTTGAACTACTACAGTCGCTATCACTGTAGTTTACAAATCCACTCGATGAACCTTTTCTCCTCTTCTCTTTCCTCTTATCCTGTTCACCTTTATCACTTGGCGGCCATATATACAGAAATAAAAATGCATATAATGCCATCTCTACTATTCCTACAAATAACTTTAATAAACTCTCCAAAAATCCAATAGTCAGATGCGACTGGCTCATTTTAAAATAGATGTAAACACATAATCCTAAATACAGAAAAATAGAAATAACTCTAAGTACTTTAAATATAATAGTAACTGGTTTTTCTTGTTGCTCTATGATTACTTCCTTCTGTTGCAATACATGCTGTTGTTTAGGTTGTCGCTTCTGTTTTTTCTTATTACTCTTTCGGTCCATTTGATCCTCTCCCCAGACCACTTTACTTTATTCTATAGTTCTTGTTACTTATAAAAATCATATAAAATAAACATAAATTCCCAATTCTCATAATATCATTTTTACAATTTTTTTGTCTACCATACGTTATAGACATATAACCTTGAATATTATGTTAAACCCGGGCCTAACTTCTTATAGAAGACATTTGAATTACTACATACAAAAAGACCTTCCTTATCCAAGGAAGGCCTCACAACTTTTCTATTATGATAAAGCAGGAGCTTTTTCAAGAAGCTCTTTCGCATCAGCATATTGTAAACCATGTGCTTCTGCAACTGCTTCGAATGTTACATAACCATCTAATGTATTAATACCTTTTAATAATGCAGAATTGCCTAGGCAAGCTTGTTTGTAGCCTTTGTTTGCAATTTGTACTGCATATGGTACTGTTACGTTTGTTAATGCAAGTGTAGATGTACGTGGAACCGCACCTGGCATGTTTGCAACTGCATAATGAACAACGCCGTGTTTTTCATAAGTTGGGTTATCATGAGTTGTAATGCGGTCAGTTGTTTCGAAAATACCACCTTGGTCAATCGCGATATCTACTACAACAGAACCTGGCTCCATTGATTTAATCATTTCTTCTGTTACAAGTTTTGGAGCTTTTGCACCTGGAATTAATACTGCACCGATTACAAGATCAGATTCTTTTACAGCTTCTGCAATGTTATATGGATTAGACATTAATGTTTTGACTTGATTGCCAAAAATATCATCTAATTGGCGAAGACGTTCTGCACTTAAGTCGATAATTGTTACGTCAGCACCTAAGCCTACTGCGATTTTCGCTGCGTTTGTACCAGCTTGGCCACCGCCGATAATTGTTACTTTACCGCGTTTTACCCCTGGAACGCCTGCAAGTAAGATACCTTTGCCACCTTTATTTTTTTCAAGGAATTGCGCACCGATTTGTGCAGACATACGACCAGCTACTTCACTCATCGGTGCAAGTAGTGGTAAAGAACGATTGTCTAATTGTACTGTTTCATAAGCGATTGATACTACTTTGTTGTCAATTAATGCTTTTGTTAATTCTGGTTCTGGAGCTAAGTGTAAGTATGTGAATAAAATTAAACCTTCGCGGAAATAACCATATTCGCTTTCTACTGGCTCTTTTACCTTCATAACCATCTCTTGATTCCATGCTTCCTCAGCAGTTTCAACAAGTTTTGCTCCAGCTTGTACGTACTCTTCATCTGTAAAGCCAGATCCTAAACCTGCACCCTTTTGAACAAAAATTTCATGACCATTGTGTACTAAATGTACAGCACCAGCTGGCGTCATTGCCACGCGGTTTTCGTTGTTTTTAATTTCTGTTGGAATACCGATACGCATTATTAATTCCCCCTTGAGTTATGAAATGACCCCTGAATCATTTTTTAAAGCGCTTTCTACGCTCTTATATTCTAACATAATATCTCAATATTTGACAAAAAATAATGCGAGTTTTCCGATAGATTTTGCCCCGCATTAACGGACAGTAATATCCCCCTCTCAAGATGAAAAAGCCCCAAAATCAGGTGGGGGATACACTATCCATAAATGCCCGATTGGTGAGGGCTAACCATCATTGAGGGATAAAGCTCCCCAATGATGGAAGTTTCACTTTATCTATTTTTGTCGATATCGGTGAATAACATCAACTGCCCCTGTTACTTCTATAATTGTGCCTGTAATCATATCGGAATCTTCTTCGCATAGAAACGAAATTGTTCGAGCAATATCTTCACCTGTTCCAGATCTACCAATTGGTGTTCTAATGTCTTTCATCGTACGCGCCTGCTGAATTGTCGCCTCTTTCATTTCACCAATAATATCTCCTGGACAAACCATATTCGCTGTAATGCCATATTCCGCTTCTTCATAGGCAATTGTTTTCGTTAACGAAACAAGTCCTACCTTTGCAGCCGCAAATGCAGAACGGTACATCCAGCCAGGTGCACTATCTGCCCCTTGAAATCCGTAATTGATAATGCGACCAAAATGCTGCTTCCTCATAATGGGAACGACAAGTTTTAATAAACGGAACACTGCTGTTAAATTCCCTTGTATCATTTCATTCCATTCATCTTCTTCGTAATCAATTAACTTTTTACGTTCAAACACATAAGGACCTGCATTATTAATCAAAAAATCAATTTTGCCAAAACGGCTAATTGCTTCTTCTACTATTTTATGTAAATCTTCTTTTTTCGTGACATCTGCTTGCACAAACTGTAGACGTTCTTCTATATTTTTATACTTTTCTTTCATTGTTTCTACAGCACTCATATCGCTATGATATGTTACAGTTACTGAATATCCTTTAGCTAATAAATTCTCTGTTACTTGCTTTCCTAAACCTTTCGTACCGGCCGTAATGAGCGCGTGTCTCACAAACATGCCTCCTTTTAAATTGCTATACTTCATATGTAACAAGTTCTCCCTACAATTACAACTAAAAAGAATTAGAACAGAGTTTTCAAAATTCTGTAACGTTTCTGGCAAGCACGTTACCATATTTTGTTTTATAATTAAGTTGTAAAAGCTTATAAAAACGAATTGGGAGGAATCTACTATGAATAATACATATACAAATATTTTAATTGCAGTGGACGGTTCCAAAGAAGCAGAAAAAGCCTTTAAAAAAGCAATTCAAGTCGCAAAGCGCAACAACGCAATATTAACAATCGCTCATATCGTTGATGTAAAAGCATACTCTGCTGTAGAGGCATATAGCCGCGCAATCGCTGAGCGTGCAAATCTCTTTGCAGAAGATTTATTAGAAGACTACAAAAAGACTGCAACTGAAGCTGGCCTTGAAAAAGTAGAAACTGTATTAGAATTCGGTAATCCAAAATCTAAAATCTCAAAAGAAATTGCTCCAAAACAAAAAGTAGATTTAATTATGTGTGGTGCAACTGGTTTAAACGCTGTAGAACGATTCTTAATCGGTAGCGTCTCTGAACATATTATTCGCTATGCAAAATGCGATGTCCTTGTTGTTCGTGGTGAAGAAGAGCAAGGTGACATTTAATAAATAACGAAAACACCAAGTCTTATGCAGACTTGGTGTTTTTTTATTTTATGTATTTTCCAATAAATATAAAACATGCTATACAGACTATGACAATTGCATATAAGGATGACGGTAAAAACTTCATTGCCCATAATCCCATTGTAATGGTTGCAAGTGTCAAATAACTCATTTTCGCATAGTATGTCATTTTTTTTCGTAAAAGAACTACATATAAATAACCAATTGGTGGTGTAACCAAACAAAGAATGAAGATAAGTGTTGAATTGAAATACCATTTTTGTTTAGCAAGTTGCTCCATTTCTTCTTCTATTATTCTATCCTCTTGTTCCTTTATATCTTTTTCAAAAGGATCCTCATCTTCCCCATTCTTTTCACTCATATAAGGAATAAAGTGAAAAAAGAAATAATAGAAAAACATTGTTGCTCCAAGCTTTAAATCGAATCCCTTTTCCGCTATACGTTCACTTACAAAACTCAGAACTATTGGAAAAACAAAAACATATGTCATCATCCAAAACGTTTTTTTTCGCTTTGTCCGTTGCCTCTCTTGTTCATTTTGTTTCTGCTTTTTTCTATATATCCAGAGTGAAATACAACAATCCATTACAAGTATACAAAAAATAAATAGGGCGATATACGTAGGTTTTATATATTGTAAAGTAACAATGGCAGGAAAAGCATATTTAAGTATAATAGCCGTATATAAAATAATAACAAACCTATAAAACAACTTCATCTTCCCTTCTTTTTTAATGTCCTAATAACGAAATGTTAACATATAAAATACAGGTATTGTTATACAATAAGGAAATTTCGGTTACGCTAAGAAAAAACGAAACGAGGGCTACTACATGGGAGATCACGAACGAATTATTTTAGATGTAAATGATGAAGAGCTGGAAATGCTCGATACGATCTGTTCGCATTTTAAAGAAAAACATGGCGTTGAGCTGAGCCATGGTGCACTCCTCCGTGATTTGATGGATATTGAGTATATTCGTATTACAGAAAACAGACATAAATATGAATAAGGAAAAATGACATAACATTACACTTATTAGAGGATATACAAACGTATATCCTCTTTTTTCATAATAAAAAGACGCTCATTACGTGACAAAATCACCTTACTGAACGTCTTTTCAATCACTTTTATAGGATTATCTTTATGCCTTTTTAACAAATTCAGATTTTAATTTCATTGCTCCAAAACCGTCAATTTTACAATCAATATCATGATCTCCATCAACTAAACGGATACTCTTTACTTTTGTACCTATTTTTATAACTGATGAAGTTCCTTTTACTTTCAGGTCTTTGATTACTGTTACAGCATCACCATCATTTAAAATATTTCCATTTGCATCTTTAACAACCTTTTTACCTTCACTGTTTTCAGTTTCTGATTCTAAAGCCCACTCATGAGCACACTCTGGACAAACAAAAAGACTTCCATCTTCATAAGTATATTCTGAATTACATTTCGGGCAGTTTGGTAAGTTTTGCATACTTTTTTATTTCCTCCATTATAAAAATTACTTTCAATTCCCTTTCTTATATCCTCGTAAACATAACAATTACGAAATTGAAATTCACAAGAAATAGGGATGTTCCTTATATACTGCCATAGTATTTCCAGATTGACAAGCCAGCTTTACATGAACATGTTTTCTAAAAAATAAAAGGAGAGTACATCGTATCATGCGCTCTCCTTTTTCTTACTCCTATGTCGGTACGGTTAACGTAGATTTTCAAATATACGACCTCATATGAAGAGTTGTTTTAGCATTAATTCCCCCTCCTGAAACACAAAAAAGTCACACTAATGGTATAATTAGGAAAATCAGAATGAATACATAAATTCATCTCACCGTATCGCTGAAGCATCACCTTTCATACGCTTGAAGATTTGGCGTGTAATAGAATGGAGGAGTCTAATAAATGAAATCTGAAAGTATCGCAAAACATTTCCATACATTACATCAGCAAAGATCTCAATTTCTCCCTAAACTACAATCACTTCCGCAAGAAGAACTATGGCATCGAAATGAAAATGGGAAATGGTCGATTGGGGAACATCTCTACCACCTGTACTTAATTACAAAAATGCTAAAAGTTGCAATTAAGTTTTCTTTGACACTTCTTCCCTATGCCAAGATAAGAAGAATTGCCCCGTGTGCAACTGAAATACATGACATCTATGCAGAATACAAAGAAAAAAACGGTAAAGGAATGAAGGCTCCTTGGATTCTAGTACCATCAAAAAAAATCTATTATTCTATGGATAGTAAAGAACTAGAACGATTGCTAGTAAACGAAACAAATGCAATCGAAGTATGCGTTCAGAATATAGAAGAAAATATCGCGGGGCACATTGTATTTTTGGATCCAATCGCTAAGTATCCAAACCTAATTCAAGCCATTCAACTTTTAGCGATACATGAGAACCATCATTTTTTAATCATTGAAAATATCTATAAAACGATGCATGCACGTAGTATAGAAGTATAAAAGCACTAAATCAGTGAGGGCTGAATCCCCCACTGATTTAAGTTTAAGTTTCACTTTATCTTTACTTCTTCTCCTACATATTCCAAATGCCAGGCATCTTGAATAGATAAGACTGAAATTTCATCTAAATTCTTTGTAAACCGAAGAAGTCCGTATTCTCCTGCATAAAATATGGAAGAGGTGATAGGGAAACAAGGATAGTACTGATCTTCATCTACAAACACTGCTTTATTCTGCACTTGTTCTTCTATCTGTAATTCAATATCTTTTATAGATAACATAGAGTATTACCTCTCTATTCTTTTTGAATTTCCTTTGAAGTAAACTCTTTAATAAGTTGGCATAATGGACGCTCCTTGCATTACTAAATTTTTCATCTATCCAAATTTCAACCTAAGATTACGAAACTCCTTTTTTCCGTTAGCATACTTATATCTTTTGCTAGTGGAAATATAATAAAAAAGAGGATACTTGGTTCCTGGACAGAACTTAGTATCCTCTCATGTTCATGAGAAATCATTCTATTTATATCGATTTTACACTTCAAAGTTCAAGTATCCACTCAACACTTTCTTTACTATTTAAGCTCTTGGTGTTTTCCGCCCATACCACCTGGTGCATTTGTTTGTTGATGAACAGAGGGTTTATTTGTCTTAGGATCCCGCCAAACTTTATAAGTATACGACTCATTAGATTCATCTTTAAACATTACATTCATACCATAAGAACCTTCTTTACTATAAAAGGCCGGTTTTATTGATAAAATATCACTTTCTTTATATCCTTTTTCCTGTAAGTGCCACATTGTTAGCATAATTGCTTCTTCTCGTTTTTCACGTTCTCCTACATACATATATTTATCTACCAGAAAAATTTTCGCGTTAAAACTTAAACTAATTAGTAGTACAAGAATAAAAATTATCTTTTTCATACATTCTCCTATCAAGTACAAATATCGTTCATGATCAACAACAAAAAAGTTTGAACCTTTTTTCTCTATATTATAAAAGGATACCATACTCATTTCCTAAAATATAGAAAATTAAATATTAGATAAACATCTGTATAAAAATATGATATATACAAAAAAGAGGATAATATGCTCCTATACAGAACATATTACCCTCTTCTCATCCTTATAAATTTACGGTCTCTCCCACTAGCAACTTCGCTTTTTCCAGCGCTTTTTGAATTTGTTCGAACCCTGTTCCACCTGCACTATTACGACGTTTCACTGCTGCATAAGGAGAAAGAACTTCATATAAATCCTCTTCAAATAACGGACTCATCTCTTGATATGTTTCTAGCGGTACATCTAATAAATAAATTCCTTTTTGTGTGCAATGAAGAACAAGCTTTCCGACAATTTCATGTGCCTGACGGAATGGAAGCCCTTTGCTTGCTAAGTAATCAGCAATTTCTGTTGCATTAGAGAAGTCTTGTTTTACGGCTTGCCCCATTTTTTCTTTATTTACAGTCATCGTTTCGAGCATGCCAGCCATAATATGCAGGCAGCCTTCTACTGTTTTAACTGTATCAAACATACCTTCTTTGTCTTCTTGCAAATCTTTATTATAAGCAAGCGGTAACCCTTTCATTACCGTTAATAAACTAAATAGGTTGCCGTATACTCTTCCTGTTTTACCACGGATGAGCTCGGCCATATCAGGATTTTTCTTTTGCGGCATAATGCTGCTTCCTGTTGCATATTGATCGCTCATTTCAATAAATTGAAACTCCTGACTGCTCCATAAAATGAGCTCTTCACAAAAGCGAGATAAATGCATCATTAATATGGATGAATTGCTAAGAAACTCTAATATGAAATCACGGTCACTTACCGCATCTAAGCTATTTTCATAGATTCCTTCAAAACCGAGAATCTCTGCGCTATACGCACGGTCAATCGGAAATGTCGTCCCTGCAAGAGCACCTGCGCCAAGCGGAGAAATATTAATGCGTCCCAGTGAATCTTCATAACGATTTACATCGCGCTCTAGCATCCAAAAGTATGCAAGCACATGATGAGCGAACGAAATTGGCTGTGCACGTTGTAAATGTGTATATCCCGGCATAATCGTTTCAATATTCTCTTCTGCTTGATGAACAAGAACCTTCTGCAACTTCTTCGCAGCCTTTATGATGGCCTGCACTTTTCCCTTTAAATATAAGTGCATATCTGTAGCAACTTGATCGTTACGACTTCGGCCTGTATGAAGCTTGCCTCCTACTTCACCGATTTTTTCAATTAACATCTTTTCAATATTTAAATGAATATCCTCAGCTTGGACAGAAAACGCAAGCTTATTTTCTTTTGCTTCATCTAGTAAATGTTGTAAACCTTCTTTTATTTTCTCTGCTTCTTCTTTTGTTACAATTCCCTGTTTCGCCAGCATCGTAATATGCGCAATACTACCTTCAATATCTTGATTCGCTAATTGCTGGTCAAAGGAGATGGAAGCTCCAAACTCCTCGACCCATTCTTCTGCTTCTGCTGTAAAGCGACCTCCCCAAAGTTTGCTCACGCTTCCACCTTCTTTTGATTCACTTGGCTGTATACTTTTGTTGGAAGACCAAATAAAGAAATAAAGCCAACTGCTGCATCATGGTTAAATTCATCATCCACTGTATATGTCGCTAATTTTTCATCATATAGAGAGTATTCTGATTTACGTCCTTCTACAATTGCATGACCTTTAAACAATTTCACACGTACTGTGCCTGTTACGGATTTTTGTGTTTCATGTAAGAAAGCAGCAAGTGCTTGTTTTAAAGGTGAGAACCATAAACCGTTATAAATTAATTCTGTTAATTTTTGTTCAATCATCGGTTTAAAATGAGCGACTTCTTTTACAAGTGTTAAATCTTCTAATTCTTTATGCGCTGTAAGTAATGTCATTGCCGCTGGGCATTCATACACTTCACGTGATTTAATCCCAACAAGACGGTTTTCTACATGATCAATACGTCCAACACCGTGTTTTCCAGCAAGCGAATTTAACGTTTTGATAAGTTCTGCAAGTGAATAAGAAGTGCCGTTTAATGTTGTTGGTACCCCTGATTCAAATCCAATTTCCACAAACTCTGGTTTATTCGGTGTATCTTCTAATGCTAACGTCATTTCATATGCATCTTCTGGAGGTGCTGCCCATGGATCTTCTAAAATTCCACATTCATTGCTACGTCCCCATAAGTTTTGGTCAATGGAAAACGGACTATCTAAATTGATTGGAATCGGTACATCATTTTCTTTTGCATACGCAATCTCTTCTTCACGTGACCATTTCCATTCACGTACTGGCGCAATCACTTCTAAATACGGATTTAATGCTTGGATAGAAACTTCAAAGCGAACTTGGTCGTTCCCTTTTCCTGTACATCCATGTGCAACAGCACTTGCCCCTTCCTGCTCCGCGATTTCTACTAGTTTTTTCGCAATTAACGGACGTGATAATGCTGAAACAAGTGGATATTTCCCTTCGTATAACGTATGACCTTGCAATGCCATCAATGCATATTCATTCGCGAATTCTTCCTGCACATCAATCATATAAGATTTAATAGCACCTACTGAAATTGCTTTTTCTTTTACAAATTCTAAATCTTTACCTTCCCCTAAATCTAAGCAAAGCGCAATAATATCGTAATTTTTCTCTTGTAACCATTTAATTGCAACGGAAGTATCCAGACCTCCGGAATATGCTAGAACAACTTTTTTCTTCTCCATTTTCATATCCCCCTAAAGAATAAATATTCATTATTATTAATATTAATTCAAACTTTAACATCTTTCACAAAATGAATCAAGGGATATTAGCAAAAAAAATTCTAACAATTCCATCGAACTTCTTTCTTTTTTTCGATACAATGGAAACAGAAAATGGGGGTGTCTATATGGAACAATATTTTATATACGATGAACACCTAGGAATAGAAGTACCTGACTTACAACTAGAATGGGAAGATATCCCTGAAAAAATGCAGCATGCTATTTTATTAAAGTGGGAACAAATTCGCGGAAAAATACCTGATCGTATAAAAGAACTTGAATATCATATTAATCAAAAACAACATCGTTTAAATAACGAAGAAAACTTTGAAATTTCCTGTAGCCTCAATTCTGAAATCGCTGATCTTGCCTCCATCATTAACGATTTATGGCTTTGGTATCGCCTTACTCAAAATGTATCTGAGGGGAAAGCGCATCAATAATAAGCCAAATAAAAAAGCATCTACAAATAGATGCTTTTTTAATAGTAATTCCATCCCTTTTCATATAGGTCTAATAAATTGGGCTCATTCAAACGGTTAACCGGTAATTCAATTACCTCCCCATTCTTTGTGATTATCTCATCTTCATCTTTCCCAAATTGAAATAGAGATGGAATCATTTCTTCTGCCAAATATTCCGTATCTACAGTAAGCTTCATACTATTTATTTTAAATTGTTCTCTAGACGCAATTGTAAATCCCCAATTTCCAAATGAAGGGATATCTAAATGATAATTTTTTGCATATAGTCCTGTAGATTTTACTGTCTTACTAATTGTCCAAAAAGCTTCTGTTGCAAATACTGGTGACGTAGATTGGATGGAAACAAATCCTTCCTGAGATAAATGATTTCTAACAAGACTGTAAAATTCCCATGTGTAAAGTTTATTCAGTGCCTCATTATTGGGATCGGGTAAATCAATGATGATTACATCATAAAAATCATTCGTTTGTTTTAAAAAGTTGAATGCATCATCATTAACAAAATTCATTTTACTAGAACGAAATGAATTTTGATTTAATCGTAGTAAATGAGGATTTTCTTTAGCTAGCTTAATCATCTCTGGATCTAAATCAACTAAAGTAATTCTTTTTACCTCTTTGTATTTTAAAATCTCTCTCGTCGCTAAACCATCTCCCCCGCCTAATACTAAAACATTTTGTTTTTTAGGAGCGAGAGACATCGGAATATGTACTAAAGCTTCATGGTATCTATGTTCATCAGCCTCTGAGAATTGCAGCTGTCCGTTTTGGTATAACCGTACATCTCCAGGGCCTTTCGTCATAATAATTTTTTGATATTTTGTTTGCTTTTTTAATACAACCGGATCTCGATATAACTTATTTTCTAATGTATACGCATATCTTTCTCCAAACAGAAAACCCAGTGCTATTATAATCGTTAAAATCATGCCAGTAACTCGTAAGTAAACATGATTCATTTCTTTTTTAAAGACAAAGCTTAACCATACCGCAACAAGGATATTGATGAGCGCAATGAAAAAGGCTGTCTTAATAAGACCTAACATTGGTCTCAATAATAAAGCAAACGTCACGGTTCCGATTAAACTGCCCGCATAATCAAAGAAAAGCACTTTTGCAGTAGATTCCTTTAAATCAGCATTAATTTCTTCTGATTTCCGAATTAAAAGCGGTAATTCTAAACCAGTTAAATAACCTGTGACAACAATAATGGAATATAAGATAATTTTAGCTGTCCCGTCACCAAAGTGAGCTTGCATAAAGAAAACCATAAAAATAGAAAATCCACCAATAATGGCAATAAGGTATTCTGTTACAATAAACGTCGATAATAAGTGACGATGAAATTTTTCACTATGCATCGCTCCAATACCCATGCCACTTAAAAAGAGCCCTATCGTTAAACAATAAAAAAGCGTAGAATCCCCAAACAAATATCCACCTGCCGCTCCATATAAAACCTGATATACAATGCCACAAATTGATACAATCCCTGATGAAGTGAAGATTCTTCTTTTCTGAATCGATTTTTCCTTTTCTGTCATACCTGCACTCCTTTAATAAAGTAGAACTTCCACCAGTGAAGGCCCCGCTGATGGAAAGTCCGCTCCAATCAGGCTTTAACGGGCAGTTATCTTCCACCTATATTCCTCGCTCTCTCTGAATATTGAGGTGAGATACTTACCGTCCGATAAAACGAGATAAACTCTTTTCATTTAATCAGAATAAAATATATTTTCATTGTTTCATAGAAAAAAGAACCTGCGCTGGCAAGTTCTTCTACGAAATAGCTCCCGATGTTATTAATGCTATTGCTAAGGAAATACTTGCAGCGATAATTCCTACCGCAACATTTCCACTTTCAATTTCTTTATCAACACGAACGCGCGGAGTGAGAAACTCAAAGATAAAATAACCAATTAGCATAAGTACAAAACCAATAACACCCCAAATTGCCGCACCAAGAAGAGAATCATTCGTAGCAATAGCTGATTTCATAATTAACGTAATCCCTATTATTTTTCCAAAAAACTGAATGGCAACAGCTTTATTTCCTTTTAGTAACTGCTCCCGATCATTATACGGTGTAATCATTTCAAAAATAAACATACAAATGATTGTTACACCTAATAAAACAACAAAATAAAGAAGCGTATGTAATACTTCTTGTACATCTAAAATTTCATTAAACATAAACCATATCCCCCTATTTCCCTGTTCCTGGGCCACCGCCACGAACTGTACTCCCGCTTCGTATGGAGCCGCTCTCTGATGATTTTTTTTCAATGTTCACTGAAAAGCCTCTACCGCCAGATCCTGAAGAACTCGAGCCTTCTTCCTCTTGGAAATTAGCAGGATTATTGCTAAAAGCACTTACGTATCCTCTGTAACCACTTCTTTTTTTCTTATTATCAAAATCTGCTTTATTCCAACCATAAAGCGTAGCAGCAACACCTAATACACCCATTGTTTCAAGTAAAGAGAAATCATAACTATTTTCAGCAAAATCTTCATTTGCTACCTCAACAACTGTATGATTTGAATTTATTGGATCCTGAGTGATTTGGATAAATTCTTCATTGGAACTTTCAGGATACAGAATAAACATTTCTGTATCACTTTCTTTCGAAACATACTTTGGCTTTTCATTAGCAATGATTTCTTGCGCCACTTCTTTTACAGTTTTGTTTTCCACTGTGTAGACCTGAGCACTATCACCTAAATCATTTTCCATTGTTTCAATGTGCTCATAGTTAGATGAGACAAACCCATCTGTACTACAAGCTGTTAAAATTAATAGTAACGATGAGATAATCAAAAAAATTTTTTTCATTGTGAACGATATTACCCCCTGTAGTAAATTACGTTTTCAATTATAATTGGGTTATATAGGAAAAACCACTAAAATATGATATCGCTACAAAAAATCCTTCCTGCTTACGAGAAATACGTTTCATTTCATTTTTTATAACAAGCTTTGCAATATACTTTTTGTGCTGATTTAGCCAAGTATACATCAAACGGTCCAACTAACAAGTTCCGTTCTTTCGGTAACTTTATAAAAGCAACAAGTTCTTCTTCATATTGAATCTTTCTCTGGCAAGCAGAACACTTCAATTCTTTTCTTTTAAACGTATCTTTGAACATGCTATATTCTTCCCCTCCATCAACCTATATTAATATCATCTCATAAAGATTTACTTTTGTGAAAAATTCACATTTCATGTCCTCTTTTTCATATACTAATGAAAAAAGTTTGTAAGAAAAACACTACTCTAACGGAGGTAGAATCTTATGAAAGCTTTATTTATTATCATTTTAACTCTTCTTAGTGTCATTAGTTGGGATGCTTTCTTCAAAGAGAAAGATGATACCCCAAAAATGGACGATTAAACTTCAATGATTCTTTCCATCACTTATTGGACAAACCCTTAGAACCATTTTCCAATTTCTAAACAACTAGGACTATCCTACAAAAACATTTAAGAATAACAGCATGCTTCTTGTAAACCGACAAATTCTGTAGTTTTTCTCCGGTTATTGTCGGTTTCCATCCGCATACATTTTTTGAAAGTATGATATAATAATATAAAATCTTTTACAGAAAGGATTTAGATATCATGATCGCTCGAAGGAGCATGTGGCATCGAATTGACGAATCTTACACGTAGCGTACTTTTTCAGCTCAGATCCTTTAGTCTAGCGAAAAAAATACGAGAGTGGGGAAATTATGATTGCCCGAAGGATAATTTGGCAACGAAAAGACTCTTCTTACACATAGCGTTTTGTTTAAGTCGCATTGATCATTGCTAAACAAAACAAAGAAGAGGGCAGGATTGCTAAATAACAAATCCTACTCCACGTTTTGTTTAGTCGTTTTTAGGCTTAAACTAAAACGAAAGTAGGGAGAATTGATGGACGAGAGGATTATTCGTTATTTCTTCAGCGATATATAGCGTAGTTAGTTTGATGTAAACTAACTGAAAGCTATAAGGCTCGTAGTTAGTTTACAAGACGAAAAGAACTACTAACTACGGAAAGAAGGAATAACGATGAGGAACATCCAAAGTCGACAAATTATTAAAGAAATTTTTATGGTTTTAATCGGTTCATTTATCCTATCTGCAGCACTATATCACATTCATTTTCAAAACCACTTAACAGAAGGTGGCTTTGTAGGAATCGCGCTATTTATACAAAACTTTTTTGATATTTCACCGTCAATTTCAACTGTATTGATGGATATCCCGATCATTTTACTATGCGCTACATTTTTAGGTAAAAAGATGGTTGGTTATTCATTTATGGGTTCAATTTCATTCGGAGTGTTTTATTCTTTAATGGAAAACTATTCTCCATTCACGGTAGATTTATCAAATCATTTATGGATAGCCGCAGTATTGGGCGGTGTGCTAGCTGGTATTGGACTCGGTTTTATATTACGATTTGGTGGTGCAACCGGCGGCGACGATATTTTAACAATTGTACTAAGTAAAAGAACTCGCTTTACAATTGGTCAGATTTTCTTCGTCTTTGATGCGATCGTGCTTGCACTTTCATTATATTATTTAACTTGGACAGAAATTGCTTTTACTATTCTTTCAATTGCCCTACAGGCAAAGACGCTCGATTTAATTTATTATCCAGCAAAAGAAAAGAAAACAGTATCTATTCCAATGTCAAAACAACATGCAACAAACTAAAAAGCGAAAGGCTCCGGCCTCTCGCTTTTTTATGCTCTTTTTTCTTTTTCTACTATGTAACGCACTTGATAAAACCTGTTTGCAAACTCTGTTACATTCCGTGTTAAACGATAATTCACCGTAGAACCAATTACAATTCCTAACACAGGAATGCCTTGAAATAGTTTATGGCGAAGCGCATAAATAGAAAAAGTCTTCAAAATTTGTTTTAACACAACTTCTGTAGAAGCTGGTTTTAATACTTCTTCTTCCCCTTCATAAAAGAACGAATCTTCTTGTTCTAGTTCTTGAAGTAAGTTATACCAAGCATATTGCTGGAGCCTTGTTGGTAACAATGCCGCATGGAATACCTTTAAAGCGAGCATCATTTCATAAGGCTTGTTCACATCATGACCAAACGATGTTGCAATAAGCTGAACCGCCTTTACATTTAATGCAATCATGACAGGAAAGTCAGCTGTTAATAATAACAAACCACCTACTCCGGTTGTACCTCCCTGTACGAAAGAATATAAACGATGACGCGCCGTCTGCTGCTCTGCTATGTATGTTAATTGATCAATGGATAATGCTTTCAATTCTTCCAGCTGTTCAACCGATTCATCAAACAACCGTGCTGTTCCTAAAATACGATTTCTTGCATCAAGCTGTGATTGTGAACTTTGAATCAATGCATGGAGATGGAATAACCATCCGTCTACTTTCGCAAAAAACTCTTTTCGCTTTTTCTCAGGAAACTTTGCAACAGTACTATGCAACCACTTATCAAATACCTTTTGAAAATCGGTAGGCTCCTGTTCTAATAATTTCATTTCCCAATTTTTAACATTTTGTAAAATGGCTTGTTCTCGCTTTGATCGCATCGTAACAACCACCTCGCTCAATTTTTTTCTATTGTAACATATTTCCGGTTTTTCTTTGTAAATCTGATAAGCTAAACATATATTTATCCAGTACATGGGAGGTTACTATATGTACCCACGCGCAAAGGCATTTGGAATTGTACTTCACAACGAACGAATTCTCGTTCAAGAGTATCTTACGGAAAGTGAAACGTATTAACAGACCACTCGGTGGTTCTATTGAATTTGGAGAGAAATCAGATGAAACAGTGATTCGTGAATTTAAGGACGAACTTAATGAACAAGTAGAAATTACAACTTACTTAGGATGTCTTGAAAATATCTTTTACGCAAACGAAGAAATCGGCCATGAGATCATTCAATTGTATTCTCTTCATTTTGTAGATACGTCGCTTTATGAGATCAAAACAATTCCTATTATAAACGGAGAACCCCATACATATGCGACGTGGATTCCAATTACAGCATTTCTGAATCAAGAAAAAGTATTGTATCCAAATGGACTAACGAAATTTGTTGCCACAAAAAGAAAAGACGGAACCCTATAGGATCCCGTCTTTTTTACATATATTAACCAAGGTTTCCAAGACGTAATACGTCACGAGCAATCATAACTTCTTCGTCAGTTGGAATTACGATAATTTTTACTGGAGAGTGTGGGAAGCTGATGAATGCTTCTTCTCCATGAATGTTGTTACGTTTTGGATCGAAGTATACTCCCATAAACTCAAGGCCTTCTAATACACGCTCACGAATTAGAGTACTGTTTTCTCCAATACCAGCTGTAAAGATGATTGCGTCTACACCTTTCATACGAGCTGCATAAGAACCGATATATTTATGAATACGCTCTACGAATACATCTAACGCTACTTCTGCACGGTGGTTTCCTTCTTTTTCCGCTTGTTCGATGTCACGTAAGTCACTAGAGAATCCAGAAAGGCCTAGCATACCACTTTTCTTGTTTAATACGTTCAGAACTTCTTCTACAGATTGTCCTGTTTTTTGCATGATGTATGGAATTAACGCAGGGTCAAGGTTACCAGAACGTGTACCCATTGTTACACCAGCAAGTGGAGTGAAGCCCATAGAAGTATCAATAGATTTTCCACCTTCTACAGCTGCAATACTTGCACCGTTACCTAAGTGGCAAGAAAGTAAACGTAAGCTTTCAAGTGGACGACCTAATAATTCAGCTGCACGCTGTGTTACATATTTATGAGAAGTTCCGTGGAAACCGTATTTACGGATGCCGTATTTCTCATAGTATTCATATGGTAAGCTGTATAAGAAAGATTCTTCCGGCATTGTTTGATGGA
Organism: Bacillus sp. 105MF; assembly: GCF_000374885.1. Taxonomy (NCBI): domain Bacteria; kingdom Bacillati; phylum Bacillota; class Bacilli; order Caryophanales; family Bacillaceae; genus Bacillus; species Bacillus sp. 105MF. The sequence continues at coordinate 209,440 of NZ_KB895566.1, forward strand.
ATGCTGTATCGAATACTGCAACTGCTGGTACGTTAGGAAGTACTGCTTGGAACGCTTTAATACCAACAACGTGTGCTGGATTATGAAGTGGTGCTAATTCGCTTAAATTTTCAATTTCCGCTAATACTTCGTCAGTAATTAAAGCAGAATCATCAAATTTTTCACCGCCGTGTACAACGCGGTGACCGATACCGCTAATCTCATCAAGAGATTTTACGATTCCGTTTTCAGTTAATTTGTTAAGTAATATATTAACTGCTACTCCATGATCTGGTATACTTGTTACTTCTGTTTGTTTTTCACCGTTCACAGTAATTGTGAAGATACTATCTTCTAAACCGATACGTTCTACTAAACCTTTTGTTAGTACTGTTTCACTTGGCATTTCAAATAATTGGAATTTCAAGGAAGAGCTTCCTGCATTAATCGCGATGATTTTTGACATCTAGTCTTTCGCCCCTTTTTTCTCTTGGTAGTTGTGTGGATAAGACCACAAACCGCTCGATTTTATCTGATTAAATGTACCAAAGATGAAAACGTTTCATCCCCAGTAAATTTTATACTCACGAATTTAATTTAAACATCGTACGACATATATTTCAAGTGAAAAAATTGTAACACCAAGAAAAAATATATATTACAGATTTCAAAAAAATTCAGTTTTATCTTGTATATATTTAAAATTATTACGCACAATACAAAACTGTACTATATCTAAGAATAATTCTGTTACACACATTACGATTTATGAGTTGCAAACCAACTGTTCAATTGAGCCATCATATTCTCCATTGCTTTCATATTGGAAAACTTAGGTAATTCCACTAATAACGCTTGTTTTGGCATCACTACATTTGGACCTTTCTTTTGGAGAACAAATATACTTTTTGCATTTTTCTCGTTTTTAAACATGGAAACAGGAAGCTGTAATAATCCTTGAATATAGCTTGTTTCTTTAATAAAAGCATGTAGTTTTGGTGCTTGATCACTTTCAAAGATGAAGTTTGGTACTAAGAAGAATAAATAGCCACCTTCTTTTGTATGTTTTACACTTTGTTCAATAAAAAGATGGTGTGCATAAGACATTCCTTCATCTGCTTTTAAAGTATATTCACTTGCACCGATTTCGTTTGGATAAAACCCGATTGGTAAATCACAAACAACCACATCAACTGGATCAATATATAGCGGCGCTAACCCATCTTGATTAAAGAACTCAATTGCTTGCTTTTGTAAATTTGCATTCACTAAAGCAAGTCTAACGAGTAAGTCATCCACTTCTACACCAAATCCACTTATCGTTGTCCCTTCTTGAGCACCATTAAAGATTGTTGTCATTAAGTTTCCTGTTCCAATAGCAGGATCTAACACCGTGATGTCTTTTTGACCCTTCATAAATTTCTGGAACAAGTAGTTCATAAACATCCCAACTGCATCAGGCGTCATTTCATGATTGGCTTGTATGCCATCTTTCATTCCTTTTAAAATGGCAAGCTGAAATGCTTTGCGAAGTTCCTCGCTTTTATATTTTTCTTCATTAAACTTACTATATTCACGATTCAACCGTTCAATTGTTGATTCAGATAATCCCTCTTGCAGAACCGCTCCTTCAAACAGGTTATCCCCTGTTTCCACAAGCGCTTCTAAATATGTTACATCTAATTCTTTACGTAAAATTACGGTAGAAGAATCAAAAATAGAAAATAATGTTTCTACTGTCTGACTCACATACACTCCTCCTTCTGTCAATTACACATAACTTATATCATACCATAAAGTGAAACTTTAATCAGTGGGGAGGTTTCTTCATCCCCACTGATTATTAGCCCTCACCAATCGGGCATTTACGGGCAGTTTATCTCCCAACTAGCTTCTTTATGTTACTGCACCTTAAGGTAGGAGATTTACTGCCCGTTAATGCGGGGTAATCTAATTTTTTCCCAAAAGAAAAAGCAGCCTCTATGTCATGAGACCGCTAAATTATATCGACGCTTTTTCAAATATATCGACCGTTCGACAATATACAACACGCCTGACAAGAAAAAACGACCTCTATAAGAGATCGTCTTCATTACTTCGCAGCTTTTGCTGCTTCTAATGCTGCTTCATAATTTGGATGGCTCGTACCTTCACTTACGTATTCTACGTAAACTACTTTGTCGTTGCTGTCTACTACGAATACTGCACGAGCAAGTAAACGAAGCTCTTTCATTACTACGCCGTAAGCTTCACCGAATGAAAGGTCACGGTGATCAGAAAGTGTTGCTACGTTTTCTAAGCCGTTTGCTGCACACCAGCGTTTTTGAGCGAATGGTAAGTCCACACTAATTGTTAGTACTTTTGCGTTCTCAATACCAGCTGCATCTTGGTTAAAACGACGAGTTTGTGCATCGCATACACCTGTATCGATAGATGGTACAACACTAATTAATTTTACTTCACCTTTGTATGTTTCTAAACTTACTGGAGATAAGTCATTTGCTAATACTTGGAAGTTTGGCGCTTGATCGCCAACTTTAACTTCTGTTCCAACTAAAGTGATTGGGTTACCTTTAAAAGTTACGTTTGCCACTTGAAAATCCTCCCTTATTTAAACAAAATATGTACACTGTAAATGATAGTTTGTCCCTATACAGAATGCAAACAAAATCGCTTTATTTACAAAAAAAATAAAGAAGCTAATCAATCGATTAGCTTCTTTTCGCTGTTAGATTTCAAATTCTGGTTCATCGCCTTTTCGCTTCTCCATCATTTCCTTCACTTTATCAACAGCTTGTGGTGCTAACTCAATGATCTTATCAATCACATGTGTCTGTTTATCTAAATGTAACACTTTTACGCCTTGTCCATTTATAACGAGAAAAGCGACAGGGTTAATTGAAACACCGCCACCACTCCCGCCTCCAAATGGATGACGACCAGAGCTCTCTACTTTTCCAAATTCGCTCCCACCAGCAGCAAACCCAAAACTCACTTTAGAAACTGTTAAAATCACGCTTCCGTCAGCTGCTTTAATTGGGTCGCCAATAATTGTATTTACATCAGTCATTTGTTTTAAATGCTGCATTGCAGTTGTCATTAAACCTTGAATTGGATGGTCCATTTTATCCCCCTATGCTTGTACAGATTTTTCTGTTATACCAGATCTTTGTTTTCTCATAAACAAGAGTAATTTCACTCCTGTTGTTACGGCACGATATATACGAAAGGAGGCTGTTAATTCACCTTTCGATGCAAATCCCTTTCCTTGAAACACAGGTGTAATCTCAAATTCCGGTATATCAATAACATGCGTATATTGTCCCAAGACCCCAGCTGCCATTCCTTTTATCCCCCATGCATATCCAGTGACAATTCCGGTACTAGCTGCATCACCCGTTCCAATTTGCGAATGCCATTTCCATCTATTGATTTTCACTTTTTTAAGAAAACCTTTAATAATAGTATGGATCTCTTGAAGCTTTTTTATCAGTTCCCCGATGCTATCAAGCTGCGCCATGATTTTATTTTCCATACCGCCATCTTTCTCTGCCTTTTCGATTTTTTGTCCAGTCTTTTTTTGCTGTTTTTCAATTCTTTCCAGCACATCAAATGTATATCCAATCATCCATATTTTCACTTGAAATAAACATTGTTTCTCCATTTCTGAATATAAAAACGTCACTTTAAGCGATAGTTTCGACAATAGTATAAATAAAATGAGCAAGAGAAAAATGCCAATTCCAATTACAAGCCATTTCATACGTACCATCCTTTCACTCCATATCCATTATCGACAGGTTCAAACAGGATTAAACAACCCGCAATGAAATTGAATATAGGAATTTTTCTAAAAACAAAGAGGGATTTTGACATTTTATATCGAAATATATTATTTGAGCATACCATCAGAATTTTTTCTAATGGAGCACAACGCTAAATTTGACTGCAATGGAGGGATACACAATGGCAGATCGTCGCAATTTATTTTTCTTTTATGGTGATGACAAAGCTACGCTTATCGAAAAAATGAAGCCAATATATCGTATTTTAGAGGACAATGGATTTACCATATTAGATCATCCAAAAAATGCAAACGCTATCGTCAGTGTTGGAGATGACGGCACCTTCTTACAAGCCGTTCGTAAAACAGGCTTCAGGGAAGATTGCTTATATGCAGGAGTTTCTACGAAAGATGAAATTTCTTTCTACTGTGATTTCCATATTGACCATGTCGATACAGCCCTTCAAGAAATTACACAAAATGAAATTGAAGTGCGAAAATATCCAACAATCCAAATAGATGTTGATCAAGATACATCTTTCCATTGTTTAAATGAGTTTTCTTTACGCTCTAGTATCATTAAAACATTTGTAGTGGATGTGCATGTTGATGATTTATATTTCGAGACATTTAGAGGAGACGGTCTAGTTATTTCTACACCGACAGGAAGTACAGCTTATAATAAGTCATTGCATGGTGCAGTTGTTGACCCATTAATTCCATGCTTCCAAATAAGCGAACTTGCTTCTTTAAATAACAACACATACCGTACACTTGGATCACCGTTCATCTTAAATCATGAACGAACATTAACATTAAAGCTTACTCCGGACGGTAATGATTATCCTGTTATGGGAATGGATAACGAAGCACTTAGCATTAAACAAGTTGAAAAAGCAGTTGTTCGCTTAAGTGATAAACAAATTAAAACAGTAAAACTAAAAAATAATTCGTTCTGGGAAAAAGTACAGAGAACATTTTTATAGAAAAAAGAGTGCTGAGGGGGTTCCCAGCACTCTTTTTTCATGATTTACATGTCGTTTTTTTGCATAAACATTCATATCTTGTGTCGAAACACCAATATTATTTCTGATATACAATTCGACCATCTATTATAGTTACAGTAACTTGAATATCCTTTATTTCCTCTGCTTCAACTTCAAATATGTCACGGTCCATGATAGTAAAATCAGCTTCATATCCTTTAACAATTTTACCACGCTTATTTTCCTTACCAATCGCATAAGCACTTCCAGTCGTAAATAAGGAAACTGCTTCATATACCGTTAATCTCTCTTCAGGTATGTAACATGTTCCATCAATAAAACTTCGCCGCGTGACTGCACTATAGATTCCTAAAAACGGATTTACTTGTTCAATTGGCGCGTCTGATCCACCGCAACAATGTAATCCCACGCCGAGTAATGTTTTCCATGCATAGGCATACTGAAGACGATGCTCCCCTAACTTTTCAATGACTGAGGGAAAATCAGATGAGACAAATACAGGCTGAATATCAATAATAGCTTGCAAATGCTTCATCCGCTGTATTAACTCTTCACGAACAAGCTGACAATGAATAATACGATCACGCAGTCCCTCTGCCGGAGGATATAACTCCAGTGCATCAATTACATATTCAAGGGATAAATCACCGATTGTATGAATCGCAGCTGGCATCCGTAAATTACGTGCTTTCTTCACTAATTCCGCGAGCTCTTCACGAGAGAAAATAGCTACTCCATTTGTTTCCTTCGCATCTTCATATGGCTCGCTTAATAGTGCTGTTCGTCCGCCAAAGGAACCGTCTGAAAAAATTTTCATTGCTCCAAATTCAATATAATGCTCATTTTCATATTCTTTTCGTTCATCTGCCACTTCATGATGAACGAGTAAATGTGCTTTAAAAGGCATTTCCTTTATTACGTGTAAAAATGCATTATACGTTTTTTGAAAACCACCGTAATAATTTAAGTCTTCTGTATGCCCACCTACTAATCCATATTTCCAGCAATCTTGAATGGCTGTTTGTAGCGCTCTTTGCAAATAAGCTTCATCAATTTCCGGCTGGACATGCTTAATTAATTCTTGCGCTTGTTCATACAACAGGCCTGTTAGTTCTCCGGATACTCCACGCCCAATCTTTCCACCTTTTGGGTCTGACGTTTCCGCTGTTATATTTGCTTTTTCGAGTATGTAAGAATTCACCCATGTCACATGACGACAAACACGCTTTAATAAAATGGGATGCTCCTTTGAAATGGCATCTAAATCACGAACGTGGACGCTTTTGGTATCTGTGAAATTATTTTCATTCCAGCCTTCGCCAATAATCCATGTACCTAATCTTGTTTCTTTCACTCGTTCAGCTACAAGCTCAATCATTTCCTTATAAGACGTACAAGCGGATAAGTCTAAACGGAGCAGTCGTTCTCCATGCCCAATAAGATGCATATGGCTATCAACAAGACCTGGTATCATCGTTCTTCCTTCTAAATTGTGTATCTTCTCAGGCTGATAACGACTCTCTAAGTCCTTTTTATCCCCTACACCTATAATCATCCCATCTTCTATATAAACAGCTTCTACTTTCTCATTCTCTTCCTTCATCGTGTAAATATTTCCGCCGTGCCAAATCTCTCCCATCTTCTCATCCCCTTTTCTTTTTAGTCTACGAAATTAAAACGTAGAAAAAAAGCACCACTTTACGTAACATGGTGCTTTTCCAAAAATTAATTATGATCAGCTGGAACTGTTGAAACTTGCCATTCTACATTAAATTTATCTTTTACTTGCCCATACGCCGGGCTCCAGAAAGTTTCTTGGATTGGCATGATTACTTGACCGCCATCTTGCAATTTTTCAAATACTTCTTTTGCTTTTTCTGCATCACTTATTCTAATAGCTACAGTTACTTGTGATCCAATTTGGTACGGTTGTCCCGGGAATGTATCAGAAATCATAAGGTCCATATTACCGACTTTTAAATGTGCATGTAAAACGCGGTCTTTCACTTCATCTGGAACAGTGAATTCTGGATTTTCAGGCATTTCTCCAAAAGTCTGAATGACTTCAACTTTTGCATCCAATGCATGTTCATAAAACTTCACTGCTTCTTGTCCATTACCATCCAAAACTAAATACGGATTAATACCTAAAATCATAAAAGGCACCTCTTTTTCCAATTTTTTAGTAGTTATTTCACACCACAAACAGAACGTACGTTCCTATAAATAATATCATAATCTTACATGTACTTGCAACAATCTAATTCCATTTTTTCTTACTTTATCCCTAATCCCATTTCTTGTTTTCTAAGTTCGACGCGTCTAATTTTTCCGGAAATTGTTTTTGGTAGTTCGTCTACAAATTCAATTTTGCGAGGGTATTTATATGGTGCTGTTAATTCTTTAACATGTTCTTGAAGTAAAGGAATCAGCGTGTCTTCTTTTTCTTGTACATTTTCTCTTAAAACGATAAATGCCTTTACGACACTTCCGCGAATTTCATCTGGACTTGCCACAACAGCACACTCTCTTACATACGGATGTTTCACAAGTGCATCTTCAACTTCAAATGGTCCAATTGTATAGCCAGAGCTAATGATAATATCATCCCCGCGCCCCTCGAACCAAAAATAGCCTTCTTCGTCTTTTGTCGCTTTATCACCTGTAATATAATAATCACCGCGAAATTGCATAGCTGTCCGCTCATCATCTTTATAATATTGTTTAAAAAGTGCTGGCGTTTCAATATGAACAGCAATATCACCGACTTCTCCTACAGATACAGGTTGTCCTTTTTCATTTACAATATCTACATGATTACCTGGCGTTGGTTTTCCCATTGATCCTGGCTTAATTTCCATTCCTTTCATAACGCCAACGAGCAACGTATTTTCTGTTTGTCCATACCCATCCCTGACTGTAACGTTAAAATGATTTTGAAATGTTTCTATTACCTCTCGGTTCAGTGGCTCTCCTGCAGATACAGCACTATGTAAAGCTGTTAAATTATATTGCTGTAAGTTCTCTACTTTTGCCATTAAACGATATTCTGTCGGCGTACAGCAAAGCACATTCACTTTATTATCATCTAATAATTGCAAATATGTTTTCGGTTCGAATTTACCGTGATATACAAATCCTGTTGCGCCTGAACCGAGTGTTGCTAAAAACGGGCTCCAAATCCATTTTTGCCATCCTGGACTTGCCGTTGCCCATACAACATCATTCTCCTCTATTCCAAGCCAATTCGGAGCGCTTGTACGCAAATGTGCATATGCCCAAGCGTGTGTATGTACAACGCCCTTTGGATTCCCTGTCGTCCCTGATGTATAGGATAAAAAGACCATATCTTCTCGGTCTGTCTTTGCGATTTCTAATTCATCACTTTCTGTTTCTAACGCATCTTTTAAATTAATCCAACCATCTACTGACTGCTCGCTCAGTACAAATTTTCGAAGGGACTCCATCATCTCTACATCTTCAAATTGTTCGATATACGGTTCATAACTGACAATTGCCTTTACTTCTCCATGCCGTAAACGATATTCAATATCTTTTTTCCGAAGCATTTCTGAACTTGGAATGACCACAAACCCTGCTTTAATTGCCGCAATGTACGTCATATACGCCTCAATTAAGCGTGGCATCATAATGAGAAGCTTATCCCCTTTTTGCAAACCACTCTTTATAAAAGCGTTTCCAATTTTATTCGCACCTTGTATTAATTCAAGGTATGTAACCTCTCGCCTATTCCCTTCGTCATCTTGCCAAATTAAAGCCAGCTTCTCTTTTTCATTTGTATATTTTTCTATCTCCGCAACTAAGTTATAAGACATTGGTGCTAACAATTCTTCTCTATTCATAATCTCATCCTCCTTTATCTATGCCTCCCTTATATAATAAAGAATTTTCAGTAAATTTTAAACCTACTTCTTTTGACAAATTTTTTAGTGATCTGTCGACATAAAAAAGAAGGAGCGAGAAACCCGCTCCTTCTAAGCCATCATATATGGAATTATTTATGGAAACCGCCTAATTGTTGTTCAGCTAGTGAAACTAGACGTTTTGTAATTTCGCCACCAACAGATCCGTTAGCGCGAGATGTTGAATCAGCTCCAAGTTGAACACCAAACTCTTGAGCGATTTCGTATTTCATTTGATCTAATGCTGCTTGAGCACCAGACACTGCTAATTTGTTTGTGCTTGCCATATGGTATCACCTCCTTGTGAGTATAGAGTGTGATAAACCATAGGACTTCATACATATCTAATGATGGTAATTTATGGTTTTAGAAAAGATCTTCAAATTGTTCTTCTTCGCTCACTTCTACTGTTTGTAATACCATCTTTTCTGTATTAGCAACAGCTTCTTCAATAAGTGATGTAAAGTCATATTTTGATTCAAAGCGATTTGCTTTTTCACGCTTCGGTTTTGTCGATGGACTTGCTGGTGTGAATACTGTACAGCAGTCTTCATACGGACGAATCGAAATATCATATGTTCCAATTGCATTTGCAACTTTAATAATTTCTAGTTTATCCATCGTAATAAGCGGACGAATTACTGGATAGTTTGTAACCTCATTAATCGTATGCATACTATCTAACGTTTGGCTCGCTACTTGTCCAAGACTTTCACCCGTTGTTATCGCAAGTGCATTACGCTCCTCTGCAATACGTTCTGTAATACGCATCATCATACGGCGCATAACTGTCATAGAATAACTAGATGGAATTTCCTTATTAATTGTTTTTTGCACTTCAGTAAACGGAACAAGGTGAAGCGTCACACGTTTACAATACTTTGTTAACTCTTGTGCTAAATCAATTACTTTTTGCTTCGCACGCTCACTTGTGAATGGCGGACTATGGAAGTGAACTGCCTCCACTGATACACCGCGCTTCATTGTTAAGAAAGCAGCTACTGGGCTATCGATCCCACCAGAAAGAAGTACCATTACTTTTCCGCCAACGCCAACTGGTAATCCGCCAGCTCCCATGCGCTCATCACACATAATATAGCTATAACCGCTGCGAATTTCTACACGAACATTTACATCTGGATTATGAACATCTACTGTAATGTCTTCTGTATTATCTAAAATATAGCCGCCAATCTCCGGAAGCAACTCCATCGTCTGCATCGGGAAGTGTTTATAAGAACGGTGTACTGTAATTTTAAATGTTTTAACATCGCCTTTTACTTGTAAGAAAGCAGCAAGCGCTCCTTTTTTAATGTCTTCTAATTCTGACGGTACTTTCATTGCTAAGTTAAACTTATGAATACCAAATACATCTTTCAATCTCTCTGCAATCGCCTCATGATCTTCACCATTTAACTGAATGTACATGCGGTCGTGTGTTGCATCGATTTTGATATTTGGGAATTTCTTTAATTTAAATTTAACGTTATCTTTTAACGTGTTTACAAACTTAGAACGGTTTTTTCCTTTTGTCGTCATTTCTCCATAACGAACTAAAATATATTCATATGTCATCATATTTCTTTACCTCATCACTTCATATAATTTTGGCAATGTTTCTTTTATAATTTCTTCAAATTGTGTTACTTCTTCCATCGTATTTTCAGGTGCTAAACTAATGCGAATCGCACTCGCTGCTGCAGCATGCGGTATTCCCATTGATACTAACACACGACTCACTTCATTTGCTTTTGAGGAACAAGCTGATTTGGTTGATACATATACGTCACGTTCTTCTAGAGCATGAACCACTACTTCTGGTTTCAACCCAACGAATGATACATTTAAAATATGCGGCGCAGCATACGCAAGCGATGTATTAATTGTTACATCTTCCATTCCCTCTAAGAAACGTACGAGTTCTGCTTGCAATTTCTGTAAGTGGTCACTCTTTTCTCTCATATGTTCCATTGTCATACGTAGTGCCTTTACCATCGCAACAATACCAGGTAGGTTCTCTGTACCCGAGCGATAACGCAGCTCCTGCTGACCACCTGATAAAATCGGATCTAATCTTACACCATCGCGTACATATAAAAGTCCTGTTCCCTTTACGCTATGAAATTTATGTCCAGATATCGAACAAAGATCAATATGAGAAGCATATAAATCAAGTGGTACTTTTCCAATTCCTTGTACATGATCCACATGGAATCTTATTTTTGGATAGTTCGCTAGCAATTCACCAACTTCAGAAACAGGTTGAATCGCCCCTGTTTCATTATTCACATGGATCATTGAAACAAGGATTGTATCCTCACGAAGCGCTCGTTTTACATTTTCTACTGATACAATACCATGTTCGTTTACAGGTAAATAGGTAACATCAAAGCCGAGCCCTTCTAATTGTTTATATGCTTCAAACACAGACGCGTGTTCAATATTTGTTGTAATAATATGCTTACCACGAGAGCGGTTCTTCATCGCTATTCCTTTAATCGCAAGGTTATTCCCTTCCGTTCCACCCGATGTGAAGATAATCTCGGAAGGCTTAACATGAAGAAGCCCTGCTGCAATCGTTCTCGATTGTGTTAATAAACGCTCCGCTTCTCCCCCGAGCGAATGAATAGAAGAAGGATTCCCAAAATATTTTCCTGCAACCGTTACGTAAGATTGAAGGACTTCTGGATATGGTTTCGTCGTCGCACTATTATCAAAATAGATCATCGTTCTTCCCCTTTCAGCGCTGTCACATCATATAATCATATCACAAATACGTGCAATTACGCTAAACATACTCAAAGGTTCCATTTTTCAATACAGAAGTATACTTCTATATTTTGAAACGAAAAACACTGCTGTATTCCGCTATTCATTATAGCAATATCGCTCTAGAATTTACACAGATCCAGTGCAAAAAAACAAACCCCTTTTTCATCAAGGGGTTTGTTCATTATCAACAAATTCAGCAATTTTTTGTACAACACCAGGTTCAAGTTGTTCCAAAACAGAAGCTGCTTGTTCTAAAGCTGCATCATATTCATATTCGCGGAACAATCTCTCTGCATTCTCTAAGCTTTGCGCCAAATCCACATCATGACTACGGTAGCGATTACCATATTGGATTAGCTTTTCTACTAAGTACGCTTGTCCAATTAACTCCTGCGTCTTTTCATATACACCGTTTACCATTGTATATGTTTCTTCTAACATACTATTTACAACATTCATATTTAGTGGTTTTAATTCTAACTGCTCATATACACCTTGCATTGCCTCTTGTCCTCTTTGTAAATCTTCCATAATGCTTTCTGGAAGACCTGGTAAGTTAGACTTTTGCATAAAGCGTTTAGCTTCTATGATCATATTACGCATTTCATTTAATTTCTCACGCGCTTCAAATTCTTCTTTACGCATCATTTGCAACATATCTTTATACTCTACATGAAGTACCTTCAATGTTTCACATTGCTCATAAATCTCTTCCAGTTCTTCACGAATAACAGAGAATGCAATATCTTGCTCTGCAACACGTAATTGCAATACTTCAAATCGTTTCATTAAAATATGCATTTGTTTTTCAATCAACTTTTGTGATTCAATGTCTTTGTCTTGCAGCTGATAGCTTTGTTTCACAAATTGCGTTTCGGATTTTGTCTCAATTGCTTTTTCATGAATTTCCTCTAAATCTTCGTAAATACTAACTGACTTTTTCTCTACATAATGCTTCGCATGTACTTCTTGTTCTAATTGATCATACAACATATCCAAACGCTTTTTTAAGCCTTCTATTTTCTCGTTTACTTCTGTTATATGAAGCTCTTCTAAATCAATCAGACATGTTTGTAGTTGTTTGTTCATATCCCGTACTTCTTTAGGGATTTCTAAATGATTTAATACATACCCTTGTTTTTTCATATCATCGTGACCTTGTAATAAATCATCCAATTGTACCAGTAATGTTGCTTGACACTCCACTAATAAATCAGGAATTTCATGAACGATAATTTCTAAGTTCGCCAATCCATCTTCCAAACTTTTTACAATATCACGTGCCTTTAAATAATCACCGTTTGCCGTTGTCTCGTCAAACTCTTGAAACTTCGCTGATTCTATATCAAGTAACTCTTCAATTTTCTGTTCGGATTGTCCAAACATATGACGATGAGCCAATACATTCTTTTTCATACTACGATATGTATCACGTAAACCTTCAATTTCCGAACTATTTTTCTCATAGCTCTCTAATAATTGCTGTAGCTCATTTAAAATCTCCGTAATGCGGTTATCCGCTTCATCTAAATCACGAATGGATTCACTCATCAAACGCTTTGCTTTTCGGAAGGAAAATTGTGAGGCTGACTTTTGGGCATTTTCTAATGTTTTATCAGCTTTTGGCAGAAGGTTTGCAACAATTTCATCCCATTCTTCACGCCACTTTCCAAACAGTTCCTCTGTTTGTCCAGTCATATTTAAATCCTTAACCCGTTTCAATTCATCTGCAACAGGTTTATCTTTGACTTCTTGTTTCCACTGCTCAAGTGCTTCAATATCTTTATATAAACGATTTCTTATCACGAGCTCTATCATGAGCAGCACTAGAATAGAGCTTACTACGATGATAACGATCGTCAGAATAGAATCCATGTAAAATAGCCTCCTATTATATCTCTTTTTTTGTCCGTTCCGTTTATGAAATGGAAGGCATTATGTATAAAAAGGGAAATCCCCTATATTTAACAACTAACAATGTACTAATCATACCATGTAATGACGTGTTTTTGACCTAGTTTTTTTTAAAATTTCTTGTTTCTTTTGTTGCGTTTGTAATATTCCTTCTAAAAATTTCTCGATTTTCTTTTTCCATACTCCGCTGCATTTATAAACATTTACTGGAAAGACTGTAATAAAGATACACCTTCTCTATGGGATATAAAATAAACCACTCTCGTTAACGTTGGCTCCACATGTATAATACGAATCCCATCTTGCACTGCCTGCTCCACTGCAATTTTTGGCAACAACGTAATACCCAGGCCAGCCCGAACCATCGCAAGCATCGGCTCAGCGTAGGATGTTTCTACGGCGATAGTAGGCGTAACACCTATCCCTTTGAACATTGTCATAATCATTTTTCTAATATCGCAAATTTCCGGATAAATAATAAGTTTTTCATGCTGCAAATCTTTTATTTGAATCGTATGTTCATCTTTATAGGCATGTTCATCCGAAACAACACAAACAATATTTTCTCTTCTTACTTCTTTTACAAGCTTTGCTCCTTCCACGATTGAATCAACTAACATTGCGTCAATCTTTCGCTCCCGAAATAATTCCATTAGCACTTTCGTATGTTCAATTTGCCATTCTACTTCATATATTTGTTCTAATGTACCTCTGCATTTTGATATGTAATGAGCAGCTAAACTCGGCAATACCCCAATTGAAATCTTTTTCTTCTCTTGATACTCTTTCAACTCTCCTTTCACATCATTTATTTGTTCTATAATTGGCTCAATCCGTTTTATAAATAGCTCCCCAGCCTCTGTTAATTCCACTCCTTGTGCAGACCGTTTTAATAACTTGACTCCTAAGTCCGCCTCTAATCTTTGAATTTGTTTACTGAGGGCTGGCTGCGAAATATGCAGAAGTTTACTCGCTTTCGATAAACTTCTTGTATGTTTCACCTCAATAAACGATTGTACTGCTTCAAAATCCATATGATACACACCTCTAACCAAAAGTTATAACCGCTATAAAAAATCAATATTTCCTATCCATAGAAAGCGAGCGCTATACTCATCTCATGCTTATTTTTATGAACTTACTATAATATCGGAATAAAAAGGAGAAAGATACTCGTGAGTAAAAAACAAATGCTACTTGGGTCCCTTTTATGCTTACTTGCCGTAACAGCTTGGGGATTTATGTTTCCTGTTATGGCCAGCGCTCTGCAGTTTATAGATCCATTCTTTTTCACAACAATCCGCTATGGATCCGCAGCTATTATTTTTACTGTTCTTCTCTTCATGATTGAAGGAAAAGTCGCTTTTCACTTAGAAAAACAAGCTCTCCATTTGTTATTTTATGGTACAGTCGGTTTTGCCGGATACGGATTTCTTGTTTTCTATGGACAGCAATTAGCAGGACCTTCAGGGGCTATTCATGCAGCCATGATTCAATCTCTTATGCCGCTGCTTGCTTTACTATTACAATGGATCTTAAAAAATAAAAAACCACAAAACTATACATTTCTTTGTATGCTTTGTGCACTTATCGGTGTTATGCTTGTCATTTCAAAAGGTAATATTCACCTATTATTTGGAGCCGCTAGTCATGTCTCCACAAATCTATTTATGTTATGCGGCGTGATGTGTTGGGTCATTTATACAAATGGTGGTTCCCGTTTTCAAAATTGGTCACCGCTTCGATATACAGCACTTACTTGCTTATTCGGATCCATTTCACTCGTCCTTATTGTGGCTTTGCTAACGTATACAAACTTGATTTCTGTACCGCCTCTCCATACAATCGTCACAGTTCGCTTTGAGCTATTTTATATGTCGATTATCGCAGGAGTTATCGCCGTCTTTTGTTGGAATATGGGCAATCGATATATTTCATCCATTAACGGTATTTTATTTATGAATTTAGTTCCTGTACTGGCACTTATCGGATCGATTTTTCGAGGCTATAAAATTGAAGAAATTGAAGTAATTGGAGCGATGATTACCATTATCGCTTTACTATGCAACAACTTATGGCAACGAAAGCAAGAGCGTATCCAAGAAGAAATCACTTCTTGAAAAACACGCCAAAAAATATCCCCACCTAAAATATGGCGGGGGTATTTTACATATGGACTGCTCTCGGTAACGGATAATACATATGCGTTAAACATAATATTTGTTCCATCCATTGCTCTACTTCTTTCGTATACATTTCCAAAAAGAATGTTTCTGATGGAAACGAATGCAGTACCTCCGATATATATTGTGGATATAAATACGGCATGTTTATCATGCCCTTTAATTGCGTCATAAACATTGTAAAAGACACCTTTTGAAACTCTTGCTGCACTTGCCCCTGCTTAATGATTTGCTCTATATAATATCTTTCTTTAGAAAAATAAACAGTCATCACTTCCCGGATCAACGTTGTATCAATTGAAAGCTCTCGGTAAAAAAAACGAGTAAGTTCCCTATGCTCAAACTGATAGCGTAAAATTCCTCGTACAATTTGATTCATCACTTCTTTAGCTGGCAAATACTCTCTTTGTTCAAATGACCTTTCAATTACCTCGACATATCCTTCTAAAAAATCAGTTATAAGCTGTTCTAATAAACCTTGCTTTCCAGCAAAATAATATGAAATATTAGCCACATTCACATCCGCCCGCTTTGCAATATCTCGCACCGATGTTCCATCGTACCCTTTCGTATAAAACAATGAAATTGCCGCATCAATTACCTTTTGTTTCGTCTGCTTCATGCGCTCACTTCCTCTCACCCTGAACAGCTATAATGTAAATTTCTTGACTTTTAAGACAAATTCCTTTAATTTTCTATCGACAAAGTCATATGAAATACAGCGTATTTTGCTATGATTTTACATTTCTCGATAGAAAGGGTGCCGTTTCCATGTTTACAAAAGAAGGTTATGCAGGATCACGTGAGCAGCAATATGAAACAGTAATCAAACAACTTAATGCATTGTTAACAGGTGAATCAAATGTGGTCGCAAATTTAGCAAATGCTTCTGCTCTTTTAAACCAATTTTTAGAGCGTATTAACTGGGTTGGCTTTTATGTGACAGAAGGAAATCAACTTGTACTCGGGCCATTTCAAGGAATGCCTGCGTGCGTTCGTATTCCATTTGGACGCGGTGTTTGCGGCGTAGCAGCTGAAACAAAAACAACGCAACTTGTTGCAGATGTTCATCAATTTCCAGGGCATATCGCTTGTGACAGCGCTTCTAATTCCGAAATTGTTGTACCGATTATAAAAGAAGGCACCGTCATCGGTGTACTCGATATTGATAGTCCTGAAAAAAATCGTTTCGATGAAGTGGATCAGCACTACTTAGAGAAGTTTGTGGAAACGCTCCTAAAACATATGTAAAAGATGCGAGCCATCTATTTAGTAAATCGATGGCTCATTTTTTCATTCCCCATTCACATGAGAAAATGCATTCGATTGCTTCTGGAACGCGTACGCTAAATCCGAGACAATATCCTCCCATGATTCTAATCCAACAGATAAGCGTATTAAATTATCAGAAATGCCCATTTCATGGCGTACTGCCGCTGGAATGACAGCGTGCGTCATCGTTGCTGGATGTTGCACTAACGTCTCTGTGTCACCAAGACTCACCGCAATTGTAATAAATTGCAATTCATTCATGAATGCCTGTGCTTCTTCTTTTCCACCTTTAATCGTAAATGAAATCACACCGCCTCCGCGCTTCATTTGAGACAATGCTATTTCTCCTTCTGGATACCAAACTGCCTCAACACTTTCGTGATTTTTCAAAAAGGCCACGACTTTTTCCGCATTATCACAGTGCCGGTCCATTCGTACAGCTAACGTCTTTAAACCACGCAGCAAAAGCCATGCATCAAAAGGCGCCATAATTCCGCCAATATCTTTTCGAATCGGCCGAATTTGTTCAGTTAGCTCCTTCGTTTTACAAACCGTCACACCAGCAACAACATCACCGTGACCGCCAATATATTTTGTAGCACTATGAAGAACAACATCACAGCCGAGTGTAAGAGGCGTTTGTAAATAAGGCGAGCAAAATGTATTATCGACAATGACAAGCAGTTCATTTTGTTTTGCCACTTTAATAACCTTTTCTAAATCGATGAGCTTCATTGTCGGATTAATGGGCGTTTCAACAAATATCAACTTTGTATTTGGACGCATACTTGCCTGAATCTCTTCTTCCGTTTCCATATCACATAATGAATGTGTAATCATAAACTTCTCTTCTAACACTTCTAAAAAACCGTACGTACATCCATACAAACCGTTTGAGCAAATGATATGATCTCCAGCACGTAAAAATGCGAGAAGTGTCGCCGAAATTGCGGCCATTCCAGAACCGAACGCTAACGCCGATTCTCCTCCTTCTAAAACAGCCATACGCTCCTCAAACAATTCCACAGTCGGATTTCCAAGTCTTGAATAAATGTAAGATGGGTCCTGCCCAGCGAAACTTGCTTCTCCTTGCTGCGCTGTTTCAAATGTATACGTTGAAGTTTGAAATAGCGGTGGCGTTAAACTCCCTTTATGCATCTTGGAATCATACCCGTGATGAATCAGCGCTGTTTCTATCTGTTTCTTTTTCATACAAACATCCCCCTTATGTTTCTATTTTATGTAAGCGTTTTCTATCTGTTGCTATCCTTTCTTTCATGTTGTTTTAAATTCCTTCTTGTAATTTCCAAACTTTACATGTATAAAACAAAATACGAACTCACTTGACGAAATAAGATTCAAAAGATATAATAGCGTTTGTGTAAAATAAAAAGGCAGCCTTGTAATGTGAGTTTATTGTTTGTATTTTGTTCCTCTTGTGTGAGGTGTATCTCGTAACTCCCTGCTGCTGGAGCGAAGGTACATGAAAACAAAATGCGCATAAATGTCGATTACGTCTGTTTTTATTTTACGAAAATAAAAACACTTAAAGGAGGAGTCAACTATGGCTCGTTATACAGGTCCAGCTTGGAAACTGTCTCGTCGTCTTGGAATCTCTCTAAGCGGCACAGGTAAAGAATTAGAAAAACGCCCTTACGCACCAGGTCCTCACGGTCCTAACCAACGTAAGAAACTTTCAGAATACGGTTTACAATTACAAGAGAAACAAAAACTTCGTCACATGTACGGCATGACTGAGCGTCAATTCCGTCGCACATTTGACCAAGCAGGTAAAATGCCAGGTAAACACGGCGAAAACTTCATGATCCTTCTTGAAGCTCGTCTTGACAACCTAGTTTACCGCATGGGCTTAGCTCGCACTCGTCGTGCAGCTCGCCAATTAGTAAACCACGGTCACATCATGGTTGATGGTGCTCGCGTAGACATCCCATCTTACCGTGTAAAACCTGGTCAAACTATCAGCGTTCGCGAAAAATCTAACAACCTTGTTGTTGTTAAAGAAGCGATCGAAGTTAACAACTTCGTACCAGAATACTTAACTTTCGATGCTGATAAATTAGAAGCTACTTTCACTCGCTTACCAGAGCGCGCTGAATTAGCTGCTGAAATCAACGAAGCGTTAATCGTAGAGTTCTACTCTCGTTAATGACGAAAAGCCGATCCTTTGGATCGGCTTTTTTCGTTCTTATAGCACTTATTAAAAAAGGATGATAACGAAAGCGAACGCTATCTTTATCATCCTTTTTTAACTTACCCTTATATATAAAATAAAGTTTATTTATCTTCTTGTTTCTCCACATACACATAAGCATCTTTAGGATTTTTATGTACATCACTTTGTGTATTCTCCGCAAGCTGACCAGCATTTAGCAAAGAAAAGATGATGAGCGCTTCTAGTGACATTTTCTTTTACCACTCCTTTCTTTTATCTTATACATATATCATACTCCTCACTTGTGATTTCCGTATGAACATAGAAAGAAGATTAAAACAAAAAGGCTTTGAGGAGTATGTCTCCCCAAAGCCTTTTTTATAAACCTGTATTGATTAGTAACGAATTAAGAAATATTTCTTTTTACCGCGGCGGATAATTGTAAATTTACCTTCAATGCGGTCTTTTTCTGTTACAACATAATCTAATGCTTGTGTACGCTCACCGTTTACGTAAATTGCACCATTTGTTACATCTTCACGCGCTTGGCGTTTTGATGGTGAAATTTTGCTTTCAACAAGCAAGTCGATTAATACTGTATCTTCTGCACTGCGTTCTACAGATGGTACATCTTTGAAACCTTGCTCAATTTCGTTTGCAGTTAGTTCAGCTACAGAACCGCTAAATAATGCTGCAGAAATTTTAATTGCTTGCTCTAATGCTTCAGCGCCATGAACAAGTTTTGTCATTTCAGAAGCTAGTGCTTTTTGTGCTGCACGTTTTTCTGGCGCTTCAGATACTTGTTTTTCTAACTCAAGAATTTCTTCATGAGATAAGAATGTGAAGTATTTTAAGTATTTTACAACATCGCGGTCGTCTGTATTGATCCAGAATTGGTAGAACTCGTAAGGAGTTGTTTTCTCTGGATCTAACCAAATTGCGCCGCCTTCTGTTTTACCAAACTTCGTACCATCAGATTTCGTAACAAGCGGAATTGTTAAACCGAATGCTTTCGCATCTTCTTCTGATTTACGAATTAATTCAAGACCAGCTGTAATGTTACCCCATTGGTCACTACCACCAATTTGCAGGCGGCAACCTTGTTGTTGGTATAGATTTAAGAAGTCGTATGATTGTAAAATCATGTAACTAAATTCAGTAAATGAAATACCAGTCTCTAAACGAGATGCTACTGTATCTTTTGCTAACATATAGTTTAAACCGAAGTTTTTACCGATGTCGCGTAAGAATGTAATTACATCTAAGTTACCAAGCCAATCATAGTTATTAGCCATCGTTGCTGGATTTTCTACATTTTCAAACTCTAAGAAGTTTGAAAGCTGATTTTTAATACTTTCCGTGTAGTAAGCAACTGTATCTTTCGTATTTAATGTACGCTCTGCTTTTTTACCACTTGGGTCACCGATCATACCAGTACCGCCACCTACAAGTGCGATTGGTTGATGACCAGCTAGTTGGAAACGACGTAACATTAATACTGGTAACATATGACCAATGTGCAAGCTATCTGCTGTCGGATCAAAACCACAGTATAATTTAACGCTTTCTTTTTCTAATAATTGTTGTAAACCTTCAGCATCTGTTTGCTGATTAATTAGTCCGCGAAATTCAAGATCTTGTAAAATACCCATATCCTACATACTCTCCTTTAAATTAATCGAGCGCGAAATTTGAAAACATAAAAAAATCGCCCCTCAAATAAGGGACGATTTTGATTATCGCGTTACCACCCTAGTTGCAGGCAAAAGCCTACCACCTCATTCACATAACGGCTCAGCACCGTCTTTTCCCTTTTGAATACGATTCAATCGAAAAAAGATGCTCTAGGGGCGTAATTCGCGATCATCTATGTGCTGATTTTCACCGACCATCAGCTCTCTAAAACAGGGAAATGATCACTACTTCTCCCTTTCCACGCTCAATTATTTATATACTTTTCTTTATACCATCATTTATATAGGCATGTCAAATAGAGCTGGAAGTTTCTCGATATTCCATTCCTTACAGACTCGCGATGAATATCGTAATCAAAGAAAGAATCGGAACACTAGCTAATAACGATACATGAAACACAATTGATAAATCATTTCCAATCGTTGCTTCCACAGGATCTTTTGCTGGAGAAGCCAGAAAACGTAAAAAACGATCTCCCATATTAACTTTTTGCGGAAAATCAGGAATTTCCACATGATCGCTATCTAAATGCTGTTTCAATCTATATTCCTTATCAAAGGGATTTTCGTTCAATTTCATCCACCTCCAGCAATTGTTTCAATTTCTTAATGCCGTTATGAAGCCTAGATTTCACCGTTCCTACAGGAATATTAAGCACCTCTGCAATTTCCTTTTGCGGCATATCATGATAATAAGAAAGAATAAGGACAGCCCGCTGATCTCGAGGAACTTTCAAAATTGCCTCTCTTACGGTGAGCCGGTCTTCTTGTGAAAACTCCTTCTCCTGAATCGGTACTAAAAACGGTAAAAGAGAGCGCCACTTTTTTCTTCGATTCAATTTATTAATCATAAGGCGATAACCGATTTGAAACAAATACGTTTTAATTTTCCCCTTTTCAATCTCATACATATGCTTCTTACGTTCTAACATTAAAAAAGTATCTTGAACGAGATCTATACTCAATTGCTCATCACGGTTAAATCGATACAAAATTTTATATAGCGCTGGTTTGATCAAAACATATCGTTTTTCTCCAGCCTGCTTATCTCCATTTTGATACGCAAGCATGAGCTCTTCCTCAATCCCAATCTGCGCCATGTTTTTTAATCTCCTTTATTCCTTTTAGCGTTAAAGAGATTCGGCTAACTAAATAAATACTTGCGACTAATGTCCAAACCTGCGCTTGATTCGTAAAAAACTGTACATATGGATTTTGAATTGTTAATCCGCTTAAAACTAAAAAATTAAGCACCTGTACACATAGACAAGCATATGCCGCAATACAGGCAGAGATTGTATCAAATACATTCCAGCGAAAGTAAACTTTTGTTTTTGTAAAATCAATTTTATTCCCCTTTTTTCTCACAATATATTTCTTATCAAAAGGAATAATGATAGAAAACATAACAATCATAATAATTCCGGCTGTAATCATTGAAACCTTAAATCCAATCGCCATAGGCAATAACATACCACAAGAAAATACGACTATAATTCCTATTAAGGCAAAAATAAGCATCCATTTATTAAACATATAAAGGCCTCCCTCGTCTATTGTTTCATAAATGTATACAGATGAGGGAGGCACTTGGTTCAAGGCTTAATTTATTTTTTTTATTATTTTCGCAGGATTTCCACCAACCACAACGTTATCAGGTACATCCTTCGTTACAACTGCACCCGAAGCAATAACAGCATTATCACCAATCGTCACACCCGGATTAATAATGGCTCTCCCGCCAATCCAAACGTTATCCCCAATTGTTACTGACTTCCCAAACTCGGCACCACTTATGCGCTCGACCCAGTCAAGTGGATGTGTTGCTGTATAAATGTGGACACCTGGAGCGAGCATACAGTTCTCACCAATTGTGACAGGACATACATCTAAAATGATGCAATCAAAGTTCGCGTAAAAGTTTTCTCCAACATGAATGTTGTAGCCATAATCACATTTAAAAGAAGATTCAATATGAATGTTGTCACCTGTTGATCCAAATAATTCTTTTACAATTAAACTACGCTCTTCATATTTTGTTTCCGGTGTTTCATTTAATTTTCTTGTTAATATACGAGCATGCTCCCTACCTTCTACTAACACTGGATTAGCAGATACATACATTTCCCCTTGTATCATTTTTTCTTTTTCTGTTTTCATGATAGCATCCCCTTCAACACGTATATATAAGTTGTTCATCCTTTATGATAGCACAAAAAAAGAAAAGCCTGAACGAAATATACGTTCAGACCTTTCTTTCTTAATCTTCCATTGTTGATAAGTCACCTGTTGGTAAGTTTAGCTCCCACGCTTTTAACACGCGTCGCATAATTTTACCACTTCTCGTTTTCGGTAGTTTATCTCGGAA
Source organism: Bacillus sp. 105MF (assembly GCF_000374885.1). Lineage (NCBI taxonomy): Bacteria > Bacillati > Bacillota > Bacilli > Caryophanales > Bacillaceae > Bacillus > Bacillus sp. 105MF. Next base: position 232,509 of record NZ_KB895566.1, read on the forward strand.
CTCAATTTGTCTTGGCGCTGCATGAGCTGCAAGTCCTTTTTTCACAAATTGACGAATCTCTTCTTTTAATTCATCAGATGCTTCATAACCTGCGCGCAGTGCGATAAACGCTTTAATAATCTCACCGCGCACTGGATCTGGAATACCGATTACACCAGCTTCTGCTACCGCAGAGTGTTCAATTAATTTACTTTCTACTTCAAATGGACCAACGCGCTCACCAGAAGTCATAATGACATCATCAATACGCCCTTGGAACCAGAAATATCCATCTTCATCCATATAAGCAGAGTCACCTGATACATACCAATCTCCCGGCATAAAGTAAGACTCATATTTTTGCGGATTGTTCCAAACTGCGCGCATCATCGATGGCCAGCCCTTAGCAATCGCTAAGTTCCCCATTGTATATGGCGGTACTTCATTCCCTTCATTATCAACAATCGCTGCTTTCACACCTGGAATCGGTTTCCCCATTGATCCTGGGCGAATTTCCATACAAGGATAATTACAAATCACTTGCGCACCTGTTTCTGTCATCCACCATGTATCATGAATTCGAAGACCAAATGCGTTCATTCCCCAGCGAATTACTTCTGGGTTTAATGGTTCACCAACACTTAGTACGTGACGGAGTGCTGATAAATCGTATTTCTTAATCGCTTCTTCGCCAGCTCCCATTAACATGCGGAATGCTGTTGGCGCACTATACCAAACTGTTACACCGTAATCTTGCAACGCTTCGTACCATGCCTCTGGACTAAAGCGTCCCCCTAAAACGACATTTGATCCACCTACTAACCACGGCGCAAAAATCCCGTAAGCAGTTCCTGTTACCCAGCCTGGGTCAGCTGTGCACCAGTATACATCGTCTTCTTTTAAATCAAGCACCCATTTTGCCGTTTGATAATGCTGCACCATTGCATTCTGTGCGTGAAGAACACCTTTTGGTTTCCCTGTAGAACCGGATGTATAATGAAGAATTAATCCATCCTCACGGTCTAACCATTCGATTTGAAGTTTGTTAGAAGCTTGTTCAAATAATGGATTAAACGCAACAAGTTTTCCGCCTTCTTCTGCATTCTCTCCAACAAGAAAGACTGTTTTTAACGCTGGTAAATCATTAAGCGGGACACGCTCTAACAATTCAGGCGTTGTAATTAACACTTTCGCTTCGCTATCTTCTAAACGATCGCGCACCGCTCCTTCCATAAATGCTTCAAATAACGGACCAACAATTGCTCCTAATTTCACTGCACCAAGAAGTGCGAAATATAATTCTGGTGAACGCGGCATGAAAATAAAAACGCGATCTCCTTTTTCTACATCACCATAGTTTTTCAGGACATTTCCCGCTTTGTTGGAGAACTCCTTCATTTCTTTAAATGTATATTTCTCTTTGCGCGATCCATTTTGATAATAAAGTGCCACTTTATTTTTCCGATCAGATTTCGCATGTTTATCAATTGCCTCATATGCCATATTTACTCGCCCTGTTTCATACCAAGAAAAGTTTTTATTAACTTCTTCCCAGTTGAAACCTGCATATGTTTCTTCATAATTCAACAAATTATTTTCTCCTTTAATAACTGGAAGCGTTTCTACTTTCATACTTTACATCTCCCTCCTATGTATTCTATTATCTATTATAATAACATTATTTAAAATTTTCAGTATTTTTGTTGATTTTTAGACAAATTTTTACTGACAAAATTCGATTCACATCGCATATATTATAAAGTACGATAATATATAGTAGATTCACAAACCCTCAAGGTGGTGAGCAAAACATTGATTCATAAAAAAATATATAATGCAAGAAACTTAAAAACAACGCGAGGAACCTTAATCATTGAAGGTCCTGTATCTACCCATAATCTTGAAATGTATGAATTTCATCCAGACTTAGTTGCCTTTCGTCCCGCTGATCAACAATATAAAGCGATTGTCGAAATTTCTAAATTACCAGAAGCTCGTCTCATTATCGCAAGACATGACCAAACAATTGTCGGATATGTTACATATTTATATCCTGATCCGCTAGAACGATGGTCAGAAGGAAACATGGAAAACTTAATTGAACTCGGAGCAATTGAAGTCATTCCCGCATTTCGCGGATGCTCGGTTGGAAAAAATCTATTAGAGGTTTCGATGATGGATGATCATATGGAAGATTACATTATATTAACGACTGAATATTATTGGCACTGGGATTTAAAACAAACCGGTTTAAATGTTTGGGAATACCGTAAAGTAATGGAAAAGATGATGAATGCCGGCGGACTAGAGTGGATGGCAACAGATGATCCAGAAATTTGTTCCCACCCAGCTAACTGTTTAATGGTTCGTATCGGCAACCGCGTCGATACAAATTCCATCCAAGATTTTGACCGTTTACGCTTTAAAAATCGTTTTATGTATTAAGAAAGGGGACATATGGAATGATTGTAGAAGAAATTATGAATCATGATGTAATCGCACTGCACCCAGATGACACAATCGAAACCGCAATTCGAACAATACGTACAAAGGGCATTCGTCACATTCCAATTGTTGGTCATAACAACAACGTAGTCGGTATCATTTCTGACCGCGATGTACGTGATGCAAGTCCTTCAATTCTCGATGAACAAGTTTCAATGGATATGCTTAAACAACCGATTCAGTTAATTATGAAACAGCCAGTAATGACGTGTCATCCTCTCGATTTTGTTGAGGAAATTGCGACGTTATTTTTTGAAAATAAAATTGGCTGTCTTCCTGTTACAAAGGGCGGAAAGCTTGTTGGAATCATATCAGAATCCACAGTATTACATACACTCGTCAAACTTACAGGTGCCCATCAGCCAAGTTCACAAATTGAAATTCAAGTGAAAAATGAACCTGGTATTCTCGGAAAGGTAGTTGCTATTTTTAGTGATTTACATATTAATATTGTGAGCGTTCTCGTCTATCCAGCAAGAGATGAGAATGATAAAGTACTCGTTTTCCGCATTCAAACGATGAATCCTCTAAGAGTGATCGAAACATTAGAGCAAAAAGGTTATCATGCCTTATGGCCAAACATAATGGGGATGCAGGCATGAAGAGTGCCTTCATTTATTCAGATGATTTTCGGGGCTATTCCTTTAGCCCTGAACATCCCTTTAATCAGCTTCGTGTTACACTCACCTACGATTTACTAGAAAAGAGTGGGCTGATTCACCCTTCTCAAGTCATTCCACCGCGAATGGCAACAGATGAGGAGATTGCTTTCATTCATACAGAGGAATACATAAATGCGGTAAAACGTGCTGGAGAAGGAAAATTAGAAAGATCAATCGCCATGTCATACGGTCTTGGAACAGAAGATACACCGATGTTTCCAAATATGCATGAAGCGAGCGCATTACTTGTTGGCGGTACATTAACAGCTGTAGATGCCGTTCTTTCAGGTCAAGTAAAGCATGCATTAAATTTAGGTGGTGGCCTGCACCACGGATTTCGCGGTAAAGCATCTGGTTTTTGCATTTATAACGATAGCTCGATTGCTATAAAATATATGCAAAAAAAATATGGATTGCGTGTTTTATACATTGACACAGATGCCCATCATGGTGATGGTGTACAATGGTCCTTTTATGATGACCCTAACGTCTGCACCATCTCACTACATGAAACTGGGCGCTATTTATTTCCTGGAACCGGCGCTGTAAACGAGCGCGGTCAAGGTGTTGGCTATAGTTATTCTTTTAACGTTCCACTCGATGCCTTTACAGAAGACGAATCTTTTTTACAATCTTATCGTACCGTGGTAAAAGAAGTCGCAGCTTACTTTAAACCGGATATCATTTTAACGCAAAACGGAGCCGATGCACATTATTACGATCCTCTTACTCACCTTTGTGCAACGATGCAAATTTATCGTGAAATTCCAAAGCTTGCTCATGAAATCGCCAATGAATACTGCGACGGACGCTGGATCGCCGTTGGTGGTGGCGGCTATGATATATGGCGCGTCGTTCCAAGAGCATGGGCACTTATTTGGCTTGAAATGAACAATATCCAGAACATCTCAGGTTATCTCCCCCCAGAATGGATTGAAGCTTGGAAAGGACAAGCACCTATTGAACTTCCCCTCACATGGGAAGACCCTAACAACATGTATAGCCCTATCCCTCGAAAGCCAGAAATTGAAGAAAAAAATGCATTAACAGTGGCAAAATCCCTTGAAATTATTCGGAATAATACGAAAAAGGCTTTATATTAAATGATAGGAATAGGGGACTTTCTCCTATTCTTTTTTATGAAAGGTGATATTTATGTGGGAACAAAAACTCTTACATACAAAGCGTGGTACTTTTGAAGTATTTATAAAAGGCAGCGGTGACCCACTATGCGTTACACATCATTACTCCGAGTTTAACGAATCTGGTGATTATTTTGCTGGAATCTTTCCTTCTACTCACCAAGTATTTCTTATTAATTTAAGAAATGCTGGTCATTCTGCGAAAGCTACAACGGAACATGAATTAAGTATGAGCGAAACAATTGAAGATTTAGAAGCAATAAAAGAATCACTGCACCTTTCAGCGTGGCATTTCGCTGGTCATTCTACAGGTGGTATGCTTGGTCTTCTGTATGCAATTACCTATCCTATCTCCTTGCAATCCTTAGTTGTTGTTGGTGCCGCTGCTAGTAACTATACAGAAACAACAGATTGTATTTATCATCCAAGCCATCCACAATTTCAATATATGCAAGATGTCATCGAAGAATTGAAACTCCCTAATCTTACACCTGAAGAGCGAAGTGTATTATCAGCTGAACGAACAAAATTATCTTTATATGAGCCAGAACGCTATAAAACATACTTCTCGAAACCGATTTATAAAACAATGGCTGTGAGTCGCATGAACGCTTTCGCTAAAGAATACCCACAATTCGACTTAAGAGATCAGCTTTCATCTATTACAGCAAAAACATTAATCATTTGTGGAAATCATGACGTTCAGTGTCCGGTGCAATATTCTATCGAGATGCACAAAGGTATACCTGGTTCTATCTTTATTCCGTTTGAACATAGCAACCATTATCCTTTTTTAGAAGAAAGCGATCATTTTTCGTCTATTATTAAAACTTTCTATAAACCATTACAGCACGAAAGCAGCAGGTACTAAATCACTTGCTGCTTAATCATATTTCCAGATAATCGTTCATAACGAGCGATATGTGCTTTTACTCTTGCAACTCATTCACTTGAACTGAACGGCTTTGTAATATAATCATCCGAAGTGCTTGCAGTAAAAGAGTACTTCGGGTATATCAAAACTTTAATCTTTGTTTCCTTCTAATACATATGCTACAGTATAGTTGCTATACAACTATACAACTTATAAAAATCCATAGCAGGGTGGGAAAACATATGAATAAACCTCGGATTGGTATGATAGGACTAGGCAACATTGCTCAAAAAGCTTACCTTCCAACACTTACAAAGGAAATAGATTGGACATTTGTGGGAGCGTTTACACCAAACGCTGAAAAACGCAAACAAATCTGTAAGCAATATCGTATTCAAGACTTCTCTAATTTACAAACTCTCGCTTCAGAATGTGACGCAATATTTGTCCATAGTTCCACTGCAACACATTATGAAATCGTTTCCGAACTTCTTCAAAAAGGAATCGATGTTTACGTTGATAAACCATTAGCTGCCACTGTCGAACAGGCTGAAAAATTAGTAGAGCTAAGCGAAAAACATAACCGAAAACTTATGGTTGGCTTCAATCGTCGCTTCGTTCCAATGTACGTTGCTGCAAAAGAACAAGCAAATGATATTTCATGGATTCGTATTGAAAAACATCGCACAAACAAAGTTGGTCCATATACATATGACTTCACAATGCTTGATGATTATTTACACATCGTCGATACAGCACGCTGGTTAGCTGATGATGATCTTCGTGTTGTTCATAATATGATACAAACTAACGAAAAAAATGAACTCTTTTATGGTCATCATACGTATACAAGCACAAATGGCACATTACTCTCTACTGCTATGCATCGCCATGCCGGAACAAATTTAGAACAAATCGAACTTGTGACAACAGGGAAAATCATTCGTGTAAAAAACATGAACCTACTAGAGATTGAACAAGATAATCGCATTACACAAAGCGGTTCCCCTTCATGGGAAACAACATTAAAACAACGCGGATTTGAGGATGCTGTGCAGCATTTCATCGATTGTGTACAAGGGGATACAAAGCCACTAGTTGATGGAGTAGAAGGATTAAAATCCCAACAAATGCTAGAATCATTATTACAATCTATCGGAAAAAAATAAATCACATAATTTGGATTTTATAGAAGGAAACGGATACACTTTTCAGAATTTACTTTCATTCCCATTTTCCCTTTATTTCTATCACAAACTTCTATAGAATATGTTGATAGGAATTATAAATTTCATACTGAGTCGTGGAAAGGATGGGGAATAATACATGTTGAATGAATTTAAAAAGTTCGCTTTAAAAGGGAATGTTATGGATTTAGCTGTCGGGGTTATAATCGGTGGTGCATTTGGGAAAATTGTTTCTTCATTAGTGGGCGATGTTATCATGCCATTGGTCGGATTACTACTTGGTGGAGTAAACTTCAAAGGACTTTCCTTTACATTCTATGACGCACAAGTTAAATATGGTGCATTTATTCAAACGGTTGTTGACTTCTTAATTATCGCATTCTCTATCTTCTTATTCATTAAGCTATTCAACAAAGTAACATTCAAAAAAGAAGAAGAAAAGAAAGAAGAAATTCCAGAACCAACAAAAGAAGAATTAATTCTTGGCGAAATTCGCGACTTATTGAAACAACAAAATACTTCAAAAGACAACGCATAATTGAACGGATAAAAAGCATGCCCATATAGGACATGCTTTTTTATATCTTATAGCGTTTCCGAATTCATATGAATGAACAAAATAATACCGGCAACCACTAATATCATAATAGAACCTGCAAATAATGTAATTGCAACAAATACGAAGCTTGTGCTCAAATTCACTGAAATACTTTCAATAAAAATAGAAGTTACATACGTGATAAGGGCAATTCCTGCAAGAATACTTCCTGGAACAAAGCGCTTTAGACCATTTTGTTTTAACGTCATATATGCAAAAACAGTAGTCATACAAAGCGTAATCATCCAAAGAACGATCATCTTTTCTTCCCCCCTCACAAACCTTTTCTTTCTATTATACATGACATTTCGTAATTGTAGGGAATTTTACCGGTGAATGCCCCCTCCCTACCACATGGACTATGTCCTGCAAGTGCTTGAGGAAGGGGATGAATGTTGGAGTACTATTAAACAGAGTATGCTAGAGGGAAGGAGATATAGAGAATTATCGTACTTTACAAATTGATGATTTGTTAGCAGGATTCAAAATAACTGCGCAAATGTGTATAGATAATAATCTGCGTAATACAGATGAACTATGGGCGTTTATTGAAAATAATTAAGATCATAATCCATGTTATTCTTTTTTATTCGTACAACTAAGAAGAATCAGTTGCTTTGAGAAATAGAAAAGTGCAGAGTTATGAAAATTCCTTCTCATAACTCTGCACTCCCCTCTATCTTTAAGACAATTCATGTAAACGAATGACACGCGAAAAATAAGGCAATATATCTTGATTATGTGTAACAACTACTATTGTTTTTCCTTTTTCATTCAATTGTTTCAAATACTCTAGTATTACTTTTTCATTTTCAACATCTAAGCTAGCCGTAGGTTCATCTGCTAGTATTAAATCACTTTCTTAATGAAAGAAATTACATCTTATATCATTAGAACAAAAAAAACTCACAGGATTCCCTGTGAGTTTTCCTATTCTTACTTCGTTGAATCTCTAAATTGAATACGGTGAGGTAAGATAACTGTATGATCTTCTACGTTTTCTTTGTTCATGTATTTTGTAAGTAGACGCATTGCTACTGCACCGATGTCATACATTGGTTGTACAACTGTTGAAAGCTGCGGGCGTACCATTAATGCAAGGCGTGTGTTGTCAAAACCAAGTACTTCTACGTTTTCTGGTACATTTAATCCTGCATCTTGTGCTGCATGAATTACACCTAGTGCCATTTCATCTGAAGATACAAAGATTGCTGTTGGTTTTTGATCAAGTTCCCAAAGCTTTTCAAATGCTTCTAGACCTGAGTCGTATGTGTAATCTCCGTCGATTACAAGATTTTCATCATAAGCGATACCAGCTTCTTCTAAAGCTTTTTTATAACCTTGTAATTTCTTTGCGCTTCCCGCTTTATCAATGTAAGGGCCTGATACAAAACCAATACGTTTATGACCCTGTGCTAAGAAATGCTTCATTGCATCATAAGCTGCTTGTGTATAATCGATATTTACTGATGATGTTTCATTGTTCTCATCAAATGATGCTGCTAAAACGATTGGTACTGGAGACTTTTTAAACTCTTCTACATGAGCATCTGTAATATCTTCACCCATGAATACAATACCGTCCACTTGTTTACCAAGCATTGTATTTAATAAATGGAACTCTTTTTCTTTATTTTGGTCAGAGTTACTTAAAATGATGTTATATTTGTACATTGTTGCGATATCTTCGATTCCACGTGCAAGTTCTGCATAAAACGTATTAGAGATATCTGGAATAATAACACCTACTGTTGTTGTTTTCTTACTTGCTAGTCCACGTGCTACCGCATTTGGGCGATATCCTAAACGATCAATTGCTTCTAATACTTTCTTTCTTGTTGTAGGCTTTACATTTGGATTACCGTTTACAACACGTGATACGGTTGCCATCGAAACATTCGCTTCGCGCGCTACATCATAGATTGTTACGTTCATCTCTTCGCACACTCCTTCTATATTATGTTATCTATCTTTATGTATCGGTTCACTAAAATGAAAAAAAGACATCAACTCTACTTGAAGATGTCACTCCCGAGTCCTTTTACTAATGATACGATAAAAATGCAGGCTCATACAATATTTTCCCGCAAAAGTTTCGAAAAAATTCGCTTCTTTTCTCCTATTTTCGTATTTTTTATGTAAAAAAGGACATTTTCTGCAAAAAAGTCTATGCAACAAGTGTCACATAGACCCTACAGCCCCTTCTGACTATCTACCGCGGAATGCTTTTAATTCTTTCATAAACTCATTGAATTCTGGAATATCCATTTGTTGCGCTGAATCTGATAACGCAACAGCCGGGTCCGGATGTACTTCAGCCATAACCGCATCAGCACCGATTGCCATCGCTGCTTTTGCAGCTGGTAATAAGAGATCACGTCGTCCTGTAGAGTGCGTTACATCCACTACGACAGGTAAATGTGTTTCTTTCTTCAAAATTGGCACAGCAGAAATATCAAGCGTATTACGCGTTGCCTTTTCATACGTCCTGATGCCGCGCTCACATAAAATAATATCTCCGTTACCTTGTGCAATAATATATTCTGCCGCATACATAAATTCTTCAATCGTTGCTGATAAACCACGTTTTAACAATACTGGCTTTTTCACCGATCCAGCAGCCTTGAGTAGATCGAAGTTTTGCATATTACGAGCACCAATTTGAATGACATCAACATAATCTAATGCCCTTTCAATATCATTCGGATTTAAAATTTCACTAATGACCGCTAAATCATATTCATCCGCCACTTGTCGTAAAATTTGCAAGCCTTCTAAGCCAAGCCCTTGGAAATCATACGGCGATGTACGAGGTTTGAATGCACCGCCGCGCATTAGCTTTAACCCTTGTTCCTTCATTGCTTCCGCAACTTGGCGCACTTGCTCATAACTTTCAACCGCACATGGTCCCATAATAAAGTGAGGATTGCCATCACCAATTTTTTCACCTTTTATATCAACAATCGTATCCTCTGGCTTTGTCTTACGTGAAACAAGGAGTGCTTTACGGTGATCATCTTCTTGTAATTCTAGGCTTGTTTGAAAAATTTGTTTAAAAATATGTTGAAGAGTTGATGTTTCAAACGGTCCATCATTCTTCTCAGCAATTAAATCAAGCATATTACGCTCACGTACAGGATCAAATCGTTTCACACCTTGTGCTTCTTTCAACTTACCAACCTCTTGAACAAGACGACCTCTTTCATTTAATAATTCTAAAATTTGTAGGTTCATTTGATCAATTTGAGAGCGTAAACGATCTAATTCTTGTGATGCCATAAGAAAACCACCTCTTTCAAGTTATATATAAAGATTACATTATTATCATGGTTAAGATAATTTATTATATCCGATAGATATCAGATTGTCACATGATATACATTGTAAATGGAATCGTTCTCTTATTTGAAATATATATTGTTGCCTTTCACTTACACAAAGCATACTCAACCTTCACTCGTTTTCTCTCTTTGTTTTCACTTGGCATGGGAGCAGAAGAGGCTCTGACCACTTCTATGCATGAGTAGATCCTCTCTTCCACCTAAAAAGAACAGTTTTCTATCAGTTTTTCAATCTGTATTTACATAGTTCATGAATCCTAAAAAAAGAAGCAAGCGTCTCCGCTTACTTCTCCCTACTTCACATTCTCTTCTAAAGTTTGCTTCTTAATATTCCAATGGGATGTATGCCATACCGCTACCCCATCTTTTATATATAGCACTTGCGGCGACTCATGTTTAATACCAAAGTGCTCTGCAATACGATTCGAAACATCTCTTGCATCTTGTACGTATAAATAATAAGTAGGTGTTTCTTTTGCATCTTGACAATATGCCTCAAATTCTGCGTAGGCTCCTTGGCTAATTGGACATGTTGTACTATGTTTAAAAAGAATATATGGTTCCGCTGTTTCTAATAATGCTTCAAACTCTTCCATTGTTTCGATTTTTGTCATGCTCACTTTATTCACCTCTCATACGAATTGGAAGTCTAGAGCGCTTCTCTTTTTTCTCTTTTTTCTCTTTTTTCTCTTCCTTCTCTAGCTTCTTCTCAGCTTTTTCTAATTTCTTCTCTTGTCTAGTAGCACGAAAATGATTATACACTTCAATCGCTGCACTACTCCATTGTACAACTTGTGCAACTTTGTCTGCATTATTTTCAATTTCATTTGTTACAGAATCTGATACATTGCGAAGTTTCGTATTTAAAGAATGAATTGTTGTTCCAATTCCATCTACGCCTTCTACTACTTTATTTAATGACTGAGATTTCTGCTGAATATCATCAGCTAATGCATTCGTCTTATGTAATAATTGTTCTGTCTCTACGCTTATCCCTTGCATTTGCTTCTCTAAGCCTTCTAATGTACTTGCAACATTTTCTAACGTCTTCTGCAATGATAATAATGTTCTACATGTATATATCACTAAAATTGCAAAAGCAACGGCAGCTATAGCTGCACTTACGTATAAAAGAACTTGCATTTCATCACTTCCTTTATCTTTTTCATACTTTCTCCTATTATACAATCATTTTCCGTTTCGTTCTAATCCTTGTGATTTCATTAGAATTTTCACACTTGTTCGTCAAATGTACCATAAATCATTAAACAAATTCCAGCAAGTAGGGTACAATAAGGAAGGATACATAATTAGTAGGGAGGCTTTACATATGAAAGATCCACGTATTGAAACTTTAGCACACAATTTAATTAACTACTCAATCCGCTTACAAAAAGGCGAAAAAGTATTGATTGAAAACTTTGGCTTGCAAAAAGAACTTGTAACTGCACTTGTAAGAGAAGCCTATGCAGCTGGTGGTTTCCCATTTGTTTCATTGAAAGATCATCAAGTCGATCGCTCATTATTAATGGGCGCTACTGAAGAACACTTCGAGCAAATCGCTGCATATGAAGCAAGCGTAATGAAAGATATGGACGCTTACATCGGTCTTCGCTCTGGCGATAACATTAACGAACAAGCCGACGTTCCAAGTGAACGCATGAAGATCCACGGTCAAACAGTTGGTAAAAAAGTTCATAGAGACATTCGTGTTCCAAAAACACGCTGGGTTGTTCTTCGCTACCCAAATGCATCTATGGCACAACTTGCAAAAATGAGCACAGAAGCATTCGAAGACTTCTACTTCGAAGTATGTAACTTGGATTATGGCAAAATGGATAAAGCAATGGATAACCTTGTTGAATTAATGAACAAAACAGATAAAGTTCGCCTTGCTGGTCCTGGAACTGACTTAACATTCTCCATTAAAGATATTCCAGCTATTAAATGCTCTGGTCATTTGAACATTCCAGACGGTGAAGTATACTCTGCACCAGTTCGCGATTCTGTTAACGGTACAGTTTCTTATAACACGCCATCACCTTACAACGGCTATACATTCGAAAACGTACAGCTTACATTTAAAAACGGTCAAATCGTTGAAGCAACTGCAAACGATACAGAACGCATTAACAAAATCTTCGATACAGATGAAGGTGCACGCTACGTTGGTGAATTTGCAATCGGCGTAAACCCATACATCTTACATCCAATGGGTGATATCCTATTTGATGAAAAAATCGACGGTAGCTTCCACTTTACACCTGGCCAAGCTTATGACGATGCATGGAATGGCAACAACTCTAACATCCACTGGGATTTAGTATGCATCCAGCGCCCTGAATACGGCGGCGGTGAAATTTACTTCGACGACGTATTAATCCGTAAAGACGGTCGCTTCGTTGTACCTGAATTAGAAGCTTTAAATCCTGAGAACTTAAAATAAAATGTGAAGGAGCTCTCCTTTTGATGGGAGAGCTCTTTTGGTACGTCTCGTTTTGTCGGACGGTCAATATTATTTCTCCACTTCCTGTCCTTTGTTTCTGATTTGACGAGAATGGTAATAAAACAAAAGTACAACTGCTAAAATGCCTACACCTATCGACAAATACAACGGCCACTCCCAACGAACATACCCTCTAACGCAAACGACCAGTACCATCAATAATTCAAAACAAAATAACAGCCGAAAATGTTTCATTCCTCGTCCTCCATTATGCTTTTAGATCTATTTTCACATGTGGGTTCGCTTCTTGAATGAGTGACAACAACTTTTCTTTATCTGTTGGCATAGCAATCATATGGACTTTGTATCGGTTCGTTGTAATTTCGAGTGATTTTCCAACTTGACGCACCATTCTTATATCAGATAGTGTAACGTCTTCGTTCAATATGCCATATTTCAATACACCATTTTCGACTGTATGTTTCTTAATAAATACATCCCAAACAAGAGGGACATTTACAATGAGGCAAATTGCCATCCCAATCAGTGCTGATCCCCAGTTTCCATTGTCTATAATCAGCATTCCGCTTGGCCAAACAACCATAAGGATCAACATTGCACTTACAAAAATCATACTTGGTGTGCTTCTTTGGATAGGAAATTTCATACCATCACCTCTCACCTAAATTATACCATCATTTCCATTTTCCTTAACAAAAAAAATAGAGATCATTCTCGATTTGAATGATCTCTATTCTTCACAAACCATACCTATAAAATTTCTTATCTACCTGCAGCACCGGAAAACTCCCTGGTAACTCTTCCATCCTAATACTCTGAAATCCATTTTTCTCATAAAAGCGATGTGCCGCTAAAAACTGTACTGTTGTTCCTAAATAAATTCCTTCTAATTCTCTTTCTTTTGCCCAAGAGATAGCTGTTTGGAGTAACATGCTCGCGGTATTCCACACCTTGCCCCGAAATTCTTTTTTCACAAACATTTTCCTCAAGGCCACTTGTTGATTCCCAATATCTAATAAGGCTACAGTTCCAACTACTTTCCCATCATGTATTGCTACCCAGAAACTTCCGTTATCTCTTTGGTAAAACTGCTCAATTTCTTGTAAATCTGGCTGTTCTTCCTTTGTAATTGGTACGTTATATTCTTTTTGCTGAATGCGAATAATTAAATCGACTACTTCAGATTGGTACTTACTTTCATATGACTGAATGCAAATCGTATCGCTCATCGAATCTCCTTCCATTCTGAAGCTAGTAAACTATACACAGTAAGATCATGAAAATGGTCATAAAGCCACTCTTCATCACGCATAACTCCATCTAACTTAAAGCCAAGTCGCTCCGGAATCGCACGGCTTTTCTGATTCTCTACCCCACAACGGATTTCTATCTTATTCAATTTTAGTTCTTCAAACGCATAGCGAAGCACCGCTTTTACACTCCTTGACATAATTCCTTTTCCACCTGCTTCTTCTGCAAGGTAGTATCCAAGACTTGTTGCTTTCTTAGCCCAGTTCACCTCGTGAATACCGACCATTCCAACGAGCTTTCCTTTATAACGTATACCTGTTTCAAAACCGTTTCCATCCGCATATTTCTTTAGCCACATCGGAAGAATTTCGTCATATGCATCAGCAGATTTTGTCCCATCTACCCATGGAAGCCATTTTCTTAAATGCTCCCTGTTTTGATCTACTAATTGATACAATTCTTCTTTATGATGTTTTTCTAACAATTGAAGTTTGATTTCATCATCGACTCGAAGTGTAAACATTGCTCTATCCCCTCTAACACTTTTTCTTATTATTCTAACATTTCTAATTATAAAATGTTAAGGGTTATATATTCACACTTTCTTTTTTGGATTTTATAGCAAGAAAACCGGAAGAATATAGAACACCTGTAATGACTAAAATCATCCCTAAACATTGCGAAATTGTGATACTCACTCCTTCTACAAAAGAAACAAGCATTGTAACAACGGGAACTAAGTTAAAGAACAAAGAGGTTTTTGCTGCCCCAATTTGCGCGATTCCTTTATTCCACCAAAGGTAACCAAGCACACTCATTCCAATTGCCATAAATAAAATAGATAACCATGCTAATAGAGGAATTTCTGGAATCGCTACTACACTCTGTTGCATAAAGGACACAATGATGAAAGCAAGCGCTCCAACAGTCATTGTATATGTCGTTGTTTGTCTTGGACTACCAACTTTAATAAATTTTCTACCTAGTACACCATATAGCGACTATTCTACAACAATTGACATAAAAAAGACGTGCAGCCACCGCTGCACGTCTTCGCTTTATTACTTCTCCGCAACTTGCACTTCTTTCACGTAAGCCGCTTCGAATTTTTGAATATCACCTGCGCCCATGAAAATAAGAACGCCGTTTTTATGTTTCTTTAATACATTCGTTGTTGTATCGGTAATCAATTCTGCACCATCAATACGCTTTTGCAGATCTTGGATTGTTAAGTCACCTTTGTTTTCACGTGCTGATCCGAAAATATCACATAGGTATACTTGATCAGCCTTGCTTAGGCTTTCCGCAAACTCATCTAAGAACTTTTCAGTACGTGAGAATGTGTGTGGCTGGAATACAGCGACAATTTCACGCTCTGGATGCTTTTGACGAGCAGCTTCAATCGTTGCGTTAATTTCTGTCGGATGGTGTGCATAATCATCGATGATGACCTGTTCTCCCATCGGTTTTTCATTAAAGCGACGTTTTACGCCTCCAAACGTTGTTAATTGATGTTTTACTGCTTCTACATCAACATTTTCATAGTGACAAAGCGCGATAACTGCTAATGCATTTAATACGCTGTGATTGCCGTAACCTGTAATTTTGAATGTTTCATAATACGTATTACGAACGAACACATCAAATACAGTACCATCTGTTCTCTTTTGGATGTTACGTGCTTGGAAATCATTATCTTCACCAAATCCATAGAAAATAACAGGTACTTTCGCTTGAATTTTTTGCAGTTCTTCATCATCACCACATGCAATAATTCCTTTTTTCACTTGAAGCGCCATCTCTTGGAATGCACTAAATACATCATTAATGTCTGTAAAGTAATCCGGATGGTCAAAATCAATATTTGTCATAATTGCATAGTCTGGATAGTAAGACAAGAAATGACGACGGTACTCACATGCCTCAAACACAAAATACTTACTATTTTCTACCCCATGCCCTGTTCCATCTCCAATAAGGTAAGACGTTGGGTGTGCACCTTGCATTACATGGGCTAACAGGCCGGTTGTTGATGTTTTTCCATGTGCACCTGTTACAGCAACACTTGTATACTTACTCATAAGATTCCCTAAAAAATGATGGTAACGGTGTACTGGGATATTTAACTCTTTCGCTGCTACAATCTCTTCATGCGTATCAGGGAACGCATTTCCTGCGATAATCACTTGTCCTTCTTTTACATTATTTTTATCAAAAGGAAGGATGGAGATACCACGCTTTTCCAAAGCTACTTGTGTAAAGAAACGTTTTTCAAAATCAGAACCTTGAACAGTATGCTTCATGTCATGAAGAATTTGTGCTAATGAACTCATTCCTGTTCCTTTAATTCCTACAAAATGGTAAACTGTCATCTTAAAGAACCTCCAACATTTCGAACTAATACAACGGCCTATCTATAAGACAGTATATGAATCTTTTCTTATTTTGGTAATCATCATACATTCTCGATACAGCGGAACTTTCATTAGCTCTCACCAATCGGGATAAACACGTACGTACCTCTTATATGTCCATAACAAACTTATTATAGCAAAAAACAATCCGTTATACTATGATAACAGAAAAACTGATAGGGTCAATTCCCTATCAGTTTTTCCTCTTCTTACATATCTTCTCTTTTTTCTAATTGAACGCGCTCTAAACGTGGGTTTGGACGATATTTACGTCCAGCTTTCGCTTCTGGTTTTCCATTTAATTCTACATTATCACCTGTAAAACCAATGTTCATTTTTAATAAACTGCTGCCCACTCCGTATAGATCTACAGGAACATTTTGCGCTTCAAATTCATGAATACGTTTTTCATCAAATCCACCAGTTACAACAATATTTACATGCTGGAACCCTTCTTCATCAAGCGCTTTACGGAGCGCGAAAACAAGGGATGGATTTACACCACGAGGGTCAAATGTGCCAAGTACTTCTGGATGACGAATGAAATACTGATCAATCATTGTACGTGATGTATCAATGCGTACACCTTTTAATTCTGAGCCGAATTCACGTGCAACACGAAGACCATCTGTAATCACATCATTATTGTAGTCAATCAGTACAACTAAATCATCCTCTGGAAACTTTTTATAGTACGCTTTTGCAGCTTCTACAACATCTCCATTAAACATTTGAATCAATGCATGAGGCATTGTCCCCATTCCACTCTTGCCCCACCATTCATTCATTGCATGCGTTGCTTGTGCACTCATACCACCAATATACGCCGCATATCCATCACCAGCTTGCTGTGTATAATGATCATCACGGTCTCCCATGAAAATAACCGGTTTTTCTTTTTCACCGCTGCGAGCAGCTTGTACAACATTATATACATTTGTTGCAACAGATGTACGACGAGCTAAAATCCCATCGATTACACCTTCTAAAAACCCGAAATATTCATAAGGTCCAGAGATTGTTAAAACTGTTTCAAATGGATTAATATTGTCCCCATCTTTTAAAGAATGGATTTCAAGCTCTTCCGGATGTTCAGCAAATGTTTGTAACAATGCTAATACTTCATCTGTTCCGCAAAGTACCGCATGTTCCTTTTGGAAAAATTGCATTGTCACAACACTTTTCGGGCGAAATTCTTGAATAATGTCACGAGTTTTTAAAAAGTAAACGGCAGAGAACCAACCTTCCCCAACTCGTTCATCAAATTTAAATGTTTTATTTGTTAGTCGATTGATTTCACCTTTTAATTTTAATTCAATTTCTTTCATGTCGTTTACTCCCTACTTTACTATCCAACATTTTCTCTTAGTATACAGCAAAACCGCTTCCTATACATTCGTTTCCTGCATAGCAGCAAATTCATCCTCTGAAATAAGGACATCTCTCGGTTTTGTTCCCCGTGCTTCAGATATAATTCCTTGTGCTTCCATCTCTTCAATAAGACGTGCCGCACGATTATAACCGATGCGGAATTTTCTCTGTACAGAAGATGTGGACGCTCCCCCTTGTTCTACAACAAATTGGCATGCATCAAAAAACAGTTCATCTTCGGCTTCATGTTGTTCTGTTTTCGCCAATAAATCCTCTTGCTTAAATAAATAGTTCGACTTCATTTGCTTTTTCACATGTTCAACTGTTTTTTCAATTTCATCATCCGATACGTATACCCCTTGTACACGGACGGGTTTTGACGTACCGTTTCCTAAAAATAGCATATCACCGCGACCAAGTAATTTTTCCGCTCCTCCAATATCAATGATTGTACGTGAATCTACTTGAGATGATACTGTAAACGCAATACGCGTTGGAATGTTTGATTTAATCAATCCTGTAATAACATCCACAGACGGACGCTGCGTTGCAACTAATAAGTGAATACCACAAGCACGTGCTTTTTGTGCAATGCGGCAAATTGCTTCCTCTACATCACCAGGAGCAACCATCATTAAATCGGCTAACTCATCAATTACAATAACAATGTACGGCAATGCTTCACCTGGGATTTCTCGGCTACTTACGATGGTATTATAACGAGTTAAATCACGTGCACCAACATGCGCAAACAATTCATAACGGCGTTCCATCTCTTCTACAGCCCATTTTAACGCTGCTGTAGCTGCTTTCACATCTGTAATAACAGGTGCTACAAGATGGGGAATAGAATTATATGGTGCAAGCTCAACCATTTTCGGATCAATCAACATCAGCTTCACTTCATGTGGTTTCGCTTTATATAAAATACTTGTTAAAATCGCGTTAATACAGACACTTTTCCCTGAACCAGTCGCACCAGCGATCAGTCCATGCGGCATCTTCCTTATATCCGTTACAATTGGAGCACCAGAAATATCAAGTCCAAGCGCAACTGTAAGCGGTGATTCACTTTTCGTGAACACAGGACTTCTCAAAATTTCTCGCAGGAATACAGGCTTACTTTCTTTATTCGGAACCTCAATTCCGATGGCACTTTTCCCTGGAATCGGTGCTTCAATTCGAATATCTTTTGCAGCTAAACTCAGCTTAATATCATCACTTAAATTTGTGATTTTATTTACTTTCACACCCGGATCAGGTTGTACTTCGAAGCGCGTTACAGCTGGTCCTTGTGAAACATTGATAACATGAGCCCCAACATGAAAATTATTAAACGTCGTATCTAATAATTCTTTCTGTTCTTCTAACCATTCCGTATTATCTAATGTCGACTGACTTGGAATCGTCAATAGTGTTAATGGTGGCATAGCATATTCAGGCGGTGTTTGCAGTACATTACGCATATCATTCTCTCTTCGCGCTATAACGTATGCTTTCTCTTGTACTCCTGCACTTGCAACAGGTGCCTTCATTTCCGTTTGTTGAACTGGCTCCTCTGTTACTTGATCTTCCACTGCCACTCGTTCTACTGGTTTCTCTTCTTCTTGAGTTCCCACCACTACTTGCTGTACTGGTCTCTCTTCTTCTCGAGTTTCCACTATAACTTGTTCTACTGGTTTCTTTTCCACTTGAGTTTCCACTATAATTTGCTGTGCAGTTTGCGCTTTTCCTTGTGGTGCTTCTTCCACTTGTTGTACAGGCTGCTCGTGCACCTTTACTGATTCTTCAGCTTGTTTTATAGGAGTCTGCGGCGTTTTCATTCCTGCCACATGTCTCTCTATTAACTTTCTTCTATCTTGTTTTAACATCACAACATTAAACGGCACATGACGCTTTTTCTCACGTTTCGGTTCTTCTTTTTGCTTAGCAGGCTGTTCCACAGCAACTTCTTGCTTTTCTTCTGCCTCTTCGATTAATACATTTGCAAAGTTTTGAACTGCTTCCTTCGTGTGCTCGTCTGCTGCTGAAGATGTTTCTGAAACATTGTTTTCCGCTTTAGAAACCAAATTCTCTTGTTCTGTCGTTTTTTCAACTACTACTTGAGCCGTTTCTTCTGCAGACTCTTTCGCTGTTTCGGCAATTTTTGCTTGTTCAAATGTTTCTGCTACCAGCGTTTCTTCGGGTTCCTCCACTGCTTCAACTTCCCGCGTTGGTTCTTCAGCTTCTTCCACCACTCCAACTTCCCGCGTTGGTTCTTCAGCTTCTTCCACACCTCCCACTTCCCGCGTTGCTTCTTCAGCTTCTTCCACTTCTTCAACTTCCCGCGTTGCTTCTTCAGCTTCTTCCACCGCTTCAACTTCCCGCGTTGGTTCTTCAGCTTCTTCCACTTCTTCAACTTCCCGCGTTGCTTCTTCAGCTTCTTCCACCGCTCCAACTTCCCGCGTTGCTTCTTCAGCTTCTTCCACTTCTTCAACTTCCCGCGTTGCTTCTTCAACTTCTTCCACTTCTTCAACAATATTTTCTTCTAAAATAGTTTTCTCCACTAGCTGTTCTTCTTCTATTTCTTTCTTATATTCATTTTCTTCGGTTGACGTTGTATCCATATTCTCTACAGTAGAATCTAGCAACTCATCTTGCAAGATTTCTTCCTTCGCTTCGTTATCATATTGTGATAACGCCACTACATCTGGTTCTTGCTCAAATACCTGTACGATTTCAACAGTATGCTCTTCTTTCTTATTATCCTGTCCAACTGATTTATGTAAAAAGTTATCAGTTGCAAATGGAAGAGAGTCTGAAATGGCATCTACCTTTTCTTGCCCCTCTAACGAAGTTAATGAACGCTCAGAATCGTAACCGTTTTTCTCTAGCCACTGATCAACAACTGATTTTTCCTCTTTGGGGCTTTCTTGTTGTCCAGTATGCTCCAGATTTTTCTCCTGCTTCTTAGAAGGAATAGAGGATTCGTCTGAGAAATTCGAAAGAGAGTATCCTTTTTTCTCCAACCAAGCATCGACGACAGATTTTCCTTCAAAGGATATTTCAAGATCTTCCTGCCCTTTTTCTTCCGTCTTAACTTCTTGTTTCTCTCTCGAAGGACGTTTATATCCAAAGATAGGCGAAATCATTTCTGTCGGGCGAAATGGTCTTCGATGGCTTTCTTGTACTGGCACAGATTTTTTTGGCAAGATAGGCTCTGGCTCAATTTCTTGTTGGGCTTGTGGCGGGGCAAATGTATGAACTGGTTCTTCTACATATCTTGGCCTGCGTCTCTCCATGTTCGTTACCCTTGGCAGAGGTTGCTGCTCAAAATGTGTTGATTCTTCCACATTCTCCTCATCAAATCCATCATCAGGTATTAACGGAAATCGGCATTTCACACCTAAATTCCGACTAGCCATTTGTGCTTCTCTTGCTTCAGTGTAGTGGTTTACACGAGGAGTTTTCGGCTTACTTTCAGTGTTCTTCGGTACTGCTTTATTTATCGCTTCTTTTTCTTCCTGATGTTCCTCTTTGTTAAACAGCTTTTTCATCCAATCTAACATGTTTACCACTCTTTCTACTAAATAGTAACATCCTTTATTGTATCAGCATTCGGCAAAAAGTGCAGGTAAAATTACGCTCTTGTATTTTGTCTACCATATTCAAATTTTCAGTAAGTACAATAGATTCTCAACATACAAGTCGCTGCTATGAACACAAAAGAGGGCCTACTCTCTCCTTCTCCCTTTGTTTTAAACCCGGCACGGGGCTCAAAAAGGACCTGACCGCTTCTATACATGGCCGGTCCCCCCTCTCCCACCCAAAAAGAAAGGTTTTCACTTGTATTTATACATAAAAAAACAGCCTCATATATAAGACTGCCGTTTAAGCTTTACTCTTCCGATATTCTTCTATACTCTCGGTTACACTTTGCAGTAAAGAGTCTAAATATTGTGTGTCTGATAGTTTCTGATCTTCTTCAGGATTCGACATAAATCCAAGCTCAAGTAAAACACCTGGAATTTTTGACCAATTAAATCCAGAAAGATCATCTCGAAACTTGATTCCATTTACTTTTACCTGGCTGTTTTCTTTCATTTTCTTTACGATTATTTGAGAAACTTGTAAACTTTCTGTATAGATTCCTTTTGTATATGTATTCCCTTCCGCTGGCGTCAACACAGCAAACCCTTTTTGTGCTCGATTTTCTGAACCATCCGCATGAAGGCGTAAAAATAAATCTGCTTGATGCTCATTCGCAAATGTCGCTCGCTCCTTATTACTTATATCAACATCATGTGTTGTTCTTGTCATAAGTACTTGCATACCTTTTGCTTCGAGCTTCTCTTTCAATATGACAGCAGCTTCTAATACAAGAACAGATTCTCTTTTTTTCGTCACAACACCTGTCGTTCCATCAGTCACTTTATACTTTTGCTCAGTTGCCCCCGGGCCAATTGGTTCTAAATTTAAATTTGCTTTCTCTTGATGCCCTGGATCAATTACAACAAGAAATTTTGCTTGTTTTTGCTCAGCATTTGCTTTTACCTCAAGGGTTTTGGCCGATTCCTCATCCTGTGGTACTTGCTCCACCTTTAGCTCTTGTTTTTCACCTTGCTCCACGGATGGTTCTTGTTCAATTTTTTTCTCTTGTTCTCCATTTTGTTCCACTGGTAATTCAGCTTCTATTTTCTTCTCTTTTTCCGCTTGCTTCTCTGGTGGCGTTTCTTTCGTTTGTTCTACAACCTTTTTATTCTCTTCTTGCACAGTAGATGGTATTTTCTTCTCTTGTTCCTTCGAGCACGCTCCCATATATATTCCAAGTAATACAACTGCACACATCATTTTTATATATTTCATAGCTTCCTCCTCCCATCTACTTTGCGCATACTCTATTTATATATCCATTTTGGTTTCCAAGTGTATAAGTCGCTGCTATGAAAAACAAAAGGTGATCTGTACTCGTTCTCTCTTTTTGTTTTCACTTGGCATGGGGCTGAAAGAGGGACTGACCGCTTCTATGCATGGCCAGATGCTCTCTCCCACCTAAAGATTAGGTTTTATGTCGGATTTTCAATTTGCATTTATATAAAAACACCCTAAATTTCTTTTAACTGTTTCATAATCTCATCTATACTACGTGCTATACAAACTGGTTCCCATATTTCCGATCCTTGTTCAGCTGTGTAGATCGGATGGAGTGGATTATCTATATCAACAAAGATAGGATCACCCATATCTGTATCATATCCAATAACAATCCAACTCTCTTGCCAATCTCCCTTTTTCCCACTCATGAGTGAATTTTTGTTTTTATCATATCGATATCCAATTTGTCCCTTTTCCAATTCATTTTCATGCAATAAATATATTTCAAATGATTGTAATTCAATATCATGTTTCTTCGAAGTTTCGATAAGTCCCAGAAGCTCTTTCACTTTTGGAAATTGTCTCATATGTTCCTATCTCCTTCTATATAACTCCATTTTAATTTTTCAACATATAAGTCGCTGCTATGAAAAAACAAAGGTGACCTGTACTCGTTCTCTCTTTTTGTTTTCACTTGACATGGGACAAGAAAAGGGGCTGCCCGCTTCTATGCATGGCTGGATGCTCTTTCCCACCCTAAAAGAAAGGTTTTATGTCGGGTTTTCAATTTGCATTTATATATTTTTCTAAATTTTAACTAATTTGTTTTTGAAATACAATATAGATTTTGAGAAAAGCGTTACAATATAAAGACATGTAAATAAAAAAATAGCCTCATTTTATCATGAGACTATTTTTTCTATATAATTCTATTTTAATTTTCCGGCATATCATTCGCTGCTACGAAGAACAAAAGATGATCGCTACTTGTTTTTTCCCTTTGTTTTCACTTGCATGGGGCAGGAAAAGGATCTGACCACTTCTATGCATGGCCGGATGCTCTCTCCCACCTAAAGATTGGGTTTTATGTCGGGTTTTCAATTTGTAATTATATATCAATTAAAATTTGAACTCTTGTCCAACCTCATAGCTGTCTTCTAATACAAGAATACCTTTTTCCTGAGGAGCATCCGGAAGCTCTAATTCACGTGCAGAACAAATCATTCCAGAAGATGGAACGCCGCGAAGCTCAGCTGGTTTAATTAACATACCACTTGGCATTACAGCACCGATTTTTGCGACAACAACTTTTTGTCCTGCATCAACGTTTGGTGCACCACATACGATTTGTAGTGTATCTGTACCGATTTCTACTTTACAAATGTTTAGTTTATCTGCATTTGGATGCTTTTCTTTTTCAGCTACGTAGCCAACGACGAATTTCGGCGTGAGGTCTGCTTCTACTTTTTCTTCAAAGCCATTCTTTGCTAAAATGTCATTGATTTTTTCAACAAGCTCTTTTGTTAAAGTAATGTTTCCTGTTTCCTTAACTTCTACATAAGAAGACGCATTAAAGATGTTGAATCCTCCTGTTACGTTGCTTTCACGATCATAAACGCGTGCAACATCTCCTTTGCGGTCAAATGTACGGTTTTCTAATGTAATATCTTGTAAGGCAACGATTAATGTGTCGCCAATTCCTTCAAGGTTGTAAAAAACGTTCACTTTGTTCATCCTTTCTCTTTTCCATTTGTCTTCTTCCGATTCTTCGCTAAAATAAAGATTGGCTCAAAATCCCCATCTTCATATACGAATGAAAGTGATGTAATCGGAACATGACCTTCGGCAAAAAACTTCATTGTCATTTGTGCAATAATATCATAACCGATTTCGTTCACGATATCAGCAATAATTAATACATCTTGGTGCGGAACAGCTACAACCATGTCACCTGAAATCTTTTCACGCATCGATTGTAATAATGATTCATTCAAAATACGACTCGCATCATAGCCATCATTTGTGTTTAAGAAATAAAATGTATTCCCCGCCACTTCATCTTGTTTAAATGAATGACTTAAGGAACGTACATTAAACAATGCCATTTCACGTACTTGCTGCTCTGTAAGTCCTAGTTTTTGTAACAAACGTTCATCAAATAATCGATATGTTTTATTGGAATCTAATGCATAATAAATGCGCGTTTCTGCTGTATGATCTGTCATTACGAAAGGATTTCCTTCTTCAGCTTGCTTTGGAAAAGAAGTGGATCGAATAACCGGTAAAATTTTTGCCGCGCCGCTTTCTTCTTTATGCATCGCAAGTAGCGCCTCTTGTACGTAATACACAACATCTTCAATCGCTGCTTCCTTCTTCACTTCCCATTTCGCTACAACTCCTGGAAGTGAAACATTAATTCCCTTTTTCGTATCTTTTTGTTCAATACGGAGCGTATCCTTCTCGCTATCATAATGAAATTCCCACTCTGGACGAGCTAATCTAGTCATTAACTCATCTTTCATCTTTTTGCTTGTCATTCTCATTTCGTTTGCCTCCCTTCCAAAAAAATAACCTCCCCCGCGAAGGTAGAGGTTGTTTTTACAATTTAATTGGCGAGATCGCCTTATTTTAACCCTTCAATAAACGCTTCGATTTGTTCTTGTGTTTTACGATCTTTGTTTACATAGCGTCCAGTTTCTTCACCTTTATTGTACGCTACAAAGCTCGGAATGCCAAATACGTCTAATTTCACGCAAAGGTCAATAAATTCGTCACGATCTACATAGTAAAATGAGAAATCGCTATATTTTTCTTCTACTTCTGGCATAAATGGGTCAATAAAACGGCAGTCTGGGCACCATTCTGCTGAGAACATAAAAATGACGTTCTCTTCATTTTTTAATTCTTGCAATTGTTCCATGCTTTCTAATGATTTCATCTATATTTCCTCCTCTAACGAAGTGTATCTTTTCATCTCTAATCTTCTTTTATACTACCATACATCACGTATGGTGCAAGGTTTATGCTTGTTTTTCGTCATACTTATATTGCCCAATTAACAGCTTTACAACATGTACAAATAATTGTGTACGATCCACATAATGATCTGTAAAGATTCCGATTGCGCCTTCATGGCTACGAATGTCTTTTTGTTTTACAAATGCCTCCATTACTTCACTTAACTCTTTTCCATCTTCAAGAGGAGAAAGAAAATCATCAGGGAGCATAATCCGTGCCCCACCTGCGACAAATACTTTCCCCGCGCTTGTCGCCAAAGCACCCCAATTACACATAAACAAACCGTGCTCTGTTTTCATTACACCGCCTTCTAGTCCGATACCGATGTCAGCTTGTTTTTCTTCTAGTGCTCGCTTCGCTCTATTGATTGCGCCTTGCATCGTTTCCTCATCAGAAAATGGCTGTGCTGCAACTCCTGAAGGAACAGAAACTGAAGTAATACTTACCTCTTTCCATACTTCTTGTACGGCTCCTACTTTTGTTTGATTTTTTGAGCCAACTGCTACTTTCATATTGTTCACCTCTATATAAGTCATTGCTACAAAGAACAAAAGGTAATTGACACTCTTGTTCTTTCTTTGTTTTTAACTCTATATGGGATAGGAAAAATTCTAAACTTTTCTATACATGATCGGACGCTCTCTCTCATCTAAAAAGAGTGTTTTTATTTCTTTTCATATACGAAAAGAAAAGGCCGAATCCGGCCCTTTCTTTTAAGCATTGTTTTTAATTGTTTCTAATGTTGTTTTATCTGTTGCTTTCACAAGTTTTGTAATCAATTCTTTCGCTGCTGCATAATCATCAACATGTAAAATAGAAGCATGAGTATGAATGTAACGAGCGCAAACACCAATTACTGCTGACGGAATACCAGAGTTACTCGTATGTACACGACCTGCATCTGTACCACCTTGTGAAATAAAGTACTGGTACGGAATGTTATGTGTTTCTGCTGTATCTAAAATAAATTCACGCATTCCTCTATGTGTTACCATTGTACGGTCATAAATGCGAAGAAGTGCTCCTTTTCCTAATTGACCGAACTGCGTTTTATCCCCAGATGCATCATTTGCTGGACTCGCATCAAGCGCATAGAAAATATCTGGCTGAATCATATTAGCTGCTGTTTGTGCGCCGCGAAGACCGACTTCTTCTTGTACAGTCGCACCAGAGTATAACGTGTTTGGTAATGTTTCATCTTTTAATTCTTTTAACAATTCAATCGCAAGACCACAGCCGTAGCGGTTATCCCAAGCTTTCGCCATAATTTTCTTTTCGTTTGCCATTGGTGTAAACGGACAAATCGGAACAATTTGTTGCCCTGGTTTCGCACCAATTTCAAGCGCTTGTTCATAACTATCTGCACCTATATCAATTAACATATTTTTTATATCCATTGGTTTCGCACGTTGTGCATCACTTAATAAATGAGGTGGAATCGAACCAACAACCCCAACAACTGGGCCGTTTTTCGTCATAATTTGTACACGTTGTGCTAATAGCACTTGACTCCACCAGCCGCCTAGCGTTTGAAAACGAATCATCCCGTTTTTCGTAATTTGCGTAACCATAAAGCCAACTTCATCCATATGACCAGCTACAAGTACGCGTGGGCCATTTTCATCCCCTTTTTTCAGACCGAACACGCTACCTAAACCGTCTTGGACGATTTCATCTGCATATTTACTTAACTCCTCTTTCATAAAACGGCGCACATCATGCTCAAATCCTGATGTACCTTGTAATTCTGTTAACGTGCGAAATAATTCTAATGTCTCTTTATTCACGAAGTTCCCTTCTTTCAAACCTTAGTAGAATACCTCTTTTATTGTAACGAAATTTTCGAAATGTTTCTAGTTTCTTCTTTTTTCGTTAAAATTGCATTATAATTATCATCAATACACTACTTTATAGAATTGAGGTGAATATATGCGCTGGAAAGGTTTACTAGCTGGTGTTGGTGTTGGTTTTGCAGCTGGTTATCTTGTTGCAAACAAAGTTCAAGAACAATCCCATATTTCTTCAGAGAAAGCATTAAAAATGGTGAAACAAGCATTAAGTCATAAAGGCGAAATTACTGGCTCTTGGGTACATATGGTTCCAGAGACGTTTGAAAAATATGATGTCGCGTACGAAGTATACCGCGGCGGTCTTACAACAATTTTAAATGATATACAAGAACGATTTGAATTTTTAGTAGATGCAAAAACAGGTACCGTTTTAGAAGTAACGGCTGCTTAAAACAACTCAGAAAATCAAAAAGCATAAAGCATAAAGTGAAATTTTGATCAGTGGAGGGCTTCATTCCCACATTGATTATTCACTCCCGGCCAATTAGATTGTTACGGACAATAATACTCCGCTTGCATAACTTTGAGGTGAGGGCTACCACTCATGAGTAGTGAGATTAAAGTGTGCAGATGAATTTCTGCACACTTTTTCACATTCTTTCAATTATCATCGCTGTCGACATCCCATGTCCAATGCAAATTGTCAGTAGGCCGTACCTTCCCTGCCTCCGCTCCAATTCATGAAGAAGAGAAGTCATTAATTTCGCACCAGTTGCCCCAAGTGGATGACCTAGCGCAATCGCACCACCATTAACATTCACCTTTTGTAAATCCGCTTCCATTTCCTTTTGCCATGCTAAAACAACCGATGCAAATGCTTCATTGATTTCTACAACATCCATATCATGAATTGTTAAATTTGATTTTTGTAGCACTTTTTTTGTTGCAGGGATAACGCCATCAAGCATTGTTGTCGGGTCAGAACCAACAACCACTTGATTAACAATACGAGCACGTGCTTTACAACCTAGCTCTTTAGCCTTTTCACTATCCATCAGCAAGATTGCTGCAGCACCATCACTAATTTGACTTGCATTCCCTGCTGTAATCACTCCATTTTCTTTAAACACTGTTTTTAAATTTGATAACGCTTCATAAGAAGTATCCCTTCTCGGACCTTCATCATTTTCAACTAATATTTCATTGCCTTCTTTATCTACACCACGCAGTGGTACAATCTCTCGCTGAAAGTGTCCAGATTCAATAGCTTGAAGTGCGCGTCTATGACTTTCTAGCGCGTAAGCATCTAACTGTTCACGTGTAATACCATATTTTTCTGCAATCATCTCAGCAGATACACCTTGATGCACAATTTGATACTTTTCGTGAAGACTACTCGGGATCGTCTGCTCATTTCCATCACTTAAAATGGGAACTTTTGTCATATGCTCAACACCAGCTGCAATCGTAATGTCCATATCCCCTGATTTAATTTCTTGCGCAGCAAAGTGAATAGCCTGTTGCCCTGAACCACAGAGCCTATTAATCGTTACTGCTGGAACCGTTATAGGAAAATCTGCTTCAAGTGCCGAAAGTCTTCCAATATTAAAACCTTGTTCGTTAATTGGCGTTACACACCCCATAACTATATCTTCTATAAGTCCTTTTTCTATATTCCCCCGTTTTGTTACTTCACTCAGTGCAACTGCCGCAAGTTGTATAGGGTGAAGTAAACGAAATGCCCCATTTCTTTTACCAACTGGCGTACGTACAGCTTCAACAATAACAACGTCCCGCTTCATATTCTCTCGCCTACTTTCCCTTTTGAATAATCATAAAAACCTTTCCCAGTCTTTCTTCCAAGATGTCCTGCCTCTACAAGTTTCACAAGTGTTTGCGGCGCTCTAAACCTATCTCCAAATGCTTCCATTAGTCCTGTACTCGCAAATAGCATCGTGTCTAGCCCTACATAATCCGCTAATTCAAATGGTCCCATTGGATAGTTCAAACCAAGCTTAATTGCCTTATCAATGTCCTCTTTACTTGTAATTCCTTCTTCATACATACGCATGCACTCTAACATATGAATAGCAATTGCCCGCGACGTCACAAATCCTTGCATATCTTTCACAACAACCGTTTCTTTCCCAATTCCTTCTGAGACTGTTCTTACTGCTTGTATCGTACTTTCTGCCGTAACCACTCCTCGTACAATTTCAACGAGCTTCATAACAGGAGCGGGATTAAACCAATGCATCCCCACTACTTTTTCTGGACGACTTGTTACACTTGCAATTGCAGTTACACTTAATTCAGACGTATTCGTTGCTAGAATAGTAGATTGCGATGTATACAAATCTAGCTTTTGAAAAATCTCCTTCTTTAACTGTAATATTTCTGGTACTGCTTCAATAACAAGCTCTACATTTTGGCAAGCTTCTTCCAATATAACTGTAGAAGTAATATGAGCTAGAATGCCATTTTTTTCTTCCTCTGTCATACGTCCTGCGTTCACGAAACGACCCAAGCTTTTGGTGATAGTTCCATAAGCTTTTTGTAAACTTTCTTCTGATATATCATACATTTTCACATGTTTATCGCCCATCGCTAACGCTTGGACAATTCCACTTCCCATAATTCCTGCACCAATTACTGCGATATTTTGAATCATTATTTTCCTCCTTTAATTATTTTCTTTTCATTTCCACAACATACATTTCAACAACGAATCAATACTTTCCGAAATAGTCTTGCATATTTACGAGAAATAAATGTCCCCTTGATTCTCTATCTTCTCTCTAATTATTCATACACGAACTCGCTCAATTACATCTAATTGTTCCAATCTCTCAATCTCTAACTGCGATAATCCAAGCTTTTGCAACACTTCTTCGGTATGCTCACCAAGCTTCGGTGGATTCGCAAATGTATGACTCGTATGTGTAAATACATATCCTTTCTCATTTACTAGATGCCTTGTAAATGGTGACGACGATAATTCATTTGTCTCCAAAACAGGCGCCAAACAACAATCCACTTCCATCGCAAATTTCGTCCAATACGCCAATGGCTTACTAGCAAAGAGTGCTTTCATTTGCTCATAAATGATTTGACCATCTTGAGTTAGTTCATATTGCTTATCCCCCCATTCTACTCTTCCTACCGCTTCACAAAAGGAATGCCAAAATTTCTGTTCAACTGCTCCGAGCGCAACAAACCTTTCATCGCTCGTTTCATAGAGGGAATAACATACAATCTTACCGCTAAGCAAATCTAGCCCATGACGTTTGTTATACATTTTTTCAAGCATGATATGATTGTTCATTAACATCATTAAGCTATCTGTGAGAGAAATATCGAGATAACTCCCTTCCCCAGTTCGCTCTCTTTGAAACAATGCTGCCATAATTTTTTCTGAAGTCATCATTCCGCCTATCTCATCCCCAAGGGTAATTTTGGGATGAACCGGAATTCCTTCTTGATCTTTCAACTGTGCTAATACGCCGCTTACTGCCATAAAATTTATATCGTGGCTTGCAAGATCCGAATGTTCTTTATTTTGTCCATATCCAGTTAATGAAGTATAAATGATACTTTTATTTATCCGTTTAACTTCTTCATATCCAAGACCAAGACGGTTCATTACGTTAGGCCGAAAGCTTTCTATTAAAACATCAGATTTTTGAAGAAGTTTTTTCACTACCGCTACTCCTTCTGGATGCTTTACGTTTATTGCAATACTTTTCTTGTTACGATTATTCGCATAAAAAAATGCCTGATTACCAGATTCCAACCCTCTTGCTAAATCACCATAAAGCGGTTCTACCTTTATCACTTCTGCACCTAAATCAGCAAGGCGAAGTGCTGCATACGGACCTGGTAAGTAATGAGAAAAATCAACAACTGTTATTCCTTTCAACATCATAAGCCCATACCCTTTGCAATTATATTTTTCATAATCTCATTCGCACCAGCATAAATCGCGCTTACTGGAATATCACGATAACGCCGCGCAATCTCGTATTCTTCCATATATCCATATCCACCGTGCAGTTGTATGCACTCTGCTGACACTTTTTTTGCAAGATCTGTCAGCCACCACTTCGCCATCGATACTTTCGTTACGATGTTCTCACCATTCATGTGATTGGCAATACAGTCATCGACAAATGTTCTACCAATTTCAATTTCCGTATACATCTCTGCTAATCGAAACTGTACTGTTTGAAAATCGCTTATACTTTTCCCAAATGCTTTTCGCTCTTGGACATAGTTTTTCGTTATATGTAGCATCACTTCCGCGGCTGTTTTAGCTGCAATTGCAACAATGAGACGTTCTTGCTGCAACTTTTCCATGAGATAATAAAAACCTTTTCCTTCTTCCCCTAGCAAATTCGAAGCAGGCACTTTTACATCTTCAAAAATAAGTTCTGCTGTATCTTGACTATGTAAGCCGATTTTTTTTAGTTTTTTTCCTCTTTTAAATCCCTCCATTCCTCTTTCTAAAACAAGTAGACTCATGCCTTTATGAGCCGGTTTAATATTTGTGTCTGTCTTACAAACAACGATAACTAAATCTGCATGAATACCATTTGTAATAAATGTTTTTTCTCCATTCACGACATAATAATCACCTTCTTTTCTTGCAGTTGTTCGAATACTCGCCAAGTCCGAACCTGCTCCTGGCTCCGTCATCGCAATTGCAGTTATACATTCACCGCTTACACATTTTGGTACCCAACGTTTCTTTTGTTCTTCTGTTCCATACTGCGTGAAGTATGGAACGACAATGTCATTGTGCAAACCAATTCCGATTAAACTTGATCCAACCTTTTCAAGTTCCTCGTTAATGACAACCGAATATCCAAAATCAGCACCTGCTCCACCATACCGCTCATCTACCATTGGACAAAGAAAACCTTTACTCCCCATACTTGTCCAAAAAGCACGAGGAATTATTCCTTCTTTTTCCCATTCGTTATAGTATGGATATGCTTCCTTTTCTAAAAATTTATGAAAAGCATCACGAAAAATGTGATGCTCCTCCTGTAAATATTTATGCCTCATCATATCCTCCCCTTAGCTTCCGTTTCTGCATTACGCAAAATAAACTTTTGAATTTTACCGCTTGCATTTCTTGGCAGTTGTTCAACAAACACATAGCGACGTGGACGTTTATAATCAGCAAGCTTATCACTTACTTTGCAATACTCATCTAATATCTCTTCGGTAAGAGACTGATCTTTTGAAACGATGTATGCTAGAACACTTTCTCCCCAAAGCTCATCTTTCTCTCCAAGCACCGCAACATCTAAAACACTTTCATGTGTATACAAAAAATCCTCGACCTCACGTGGGTAAATGTTTTCTCCACCACTAACAACCATATCGTCAACGCGATCCGCAACGTATACATAACCATCTGTATCTACATACCCCAAATCTCCTGAATGGTACCATCCTTTATATAATGCTTTTGCTGTTGCCTCTTCATTGTTGTAATACCCTTTCATCAAACAGGAACCTCGCATAATAATTTCTCCGATTTCATACGGTCGTAATATATCATTCGGCTCAGATGGCCCTTCTTCATTTGGACGGACAACACGAATTTCATGATTATAGGCAGCTTTTCCTGCAGAACCTACTTTAGTAAGTTGCTCATTCTCTCGTAAAAAAGTAACTGCCGGTCCCATTTCCGTCATACCATAGGCTTGTACTAATGAAACATTCAATTTTTCATCACAAGCTTTTACAAGTGCCGGTGCCATTGAAGCTGCTCCATATAAACCGTATCTAAGAGAAGATAAATCATACTGCATTAAGTCTTCCTGCAACATCATATTCCACATTGTAGGTGCCGCGAACATAACAGTAACCTTCTCTTTTTCAATCGTTTCGAGCACATTCTTTGCATCGAAATGGTGCAGAATAATATTCGCCCCGCCGCTATGTACCCTTGGAACGAAGCAACAGTGCAGCTCAGCACAATGAAACATCGGTGCTGTTACAAGACCACGACTATTCTCGGTATAATGTAAATATGCGATTCCTATCAAGCTTTGATCGATAATTTCTCGGTGACGGTGAAGTACTCCCTTCGGATAACCGGTTGTTCCACTTGTATACATAATGGAACAAATATCATCTTCTTTTACTTCTACTGTTTCAAAATCCGGTAATGCATTTGATAGTTTTTCTTCATATGAAATAGAAAACGGTGGATGATTTTGGTCAATGTACCAGAACTGGATATGAGGAAATTGTTTATGAATACTTTGTATTTGGGAGGATAATTGCTTTTCAAAAAGTACGATTTTTGGAGAAGCATCTTCTAATATATAACTGAGTTCTTGTGGTTTTAATCTAAAATTAATCGGATTAAATACGGCGCCAATTTTTGCACAAGCGAAACATGTAGTTGCTAGTTCACTACTATTAAAGAGAAAAGTCGAGACGCGGTCACCTTTTTGTATACCACTTTTTTGGAGCGCATGAGCTAGCTTATTCACCTGCTCATTCCATTCTGTATACGTCCAGCGAATATTTTTTTTCGGTTCAACAATCGCTTCTTTATTTGGATAATTTCCAGTAGTCAGTTCAAGTAAATTTCCAATCGTTATATGCAATATATTTCCCCCTTTCGAATAAAAAGCTTCTCATATAGAGCATGTCATAATGCGGTAACTCAGAGATATTATAGCAATTTTCAGAATATTTTAACAGTATTTCTTTCGACAAATCCTTGCAATGTGTTTGTAGTTGAACAAGAGCATAAAAAATTTACTTTTTAGTGGAGGGGGTGACCCTCCACTCCATACTTCTATCTTTCTTACACTTCACTTGATACATTTTCCTCTTTTCGTTCTACCTTCTCAACCATATTCCCTTCCTCATCCCACTTCACAGCGCGATAATAGGCATCATGATAAAAGGTGAACCATGCTTTCTTTTCTGTGCCATACTTCATCCATTTTTGCTTATGTTCAATTGAAGTCATTGGATAATCATCATATGCCATCACCCATAATACGTTTTGATGAGCATGCGTTGGCAAGAGATCCGCTAAATGAAGCATCGTTTCTCCTTTACTTTCAAGAACAATTACAGCATGACCATCACTATGCCCTCCTGTATGTACCATTCTGACTTCATCTGAAATTTGTATTTCGTCTTTGAAAGTGACAATTTGCTCTACAATTGGCTCCCTATTTTCTTTCCAATATGTATTACGAGAGCGGATATTAGGGTTTCTCATTTCATTCCATTCTATTTCTGATACATACACTTTTGCATTTGGAAACGTCGGAACAAGCTCACCATCTTCCGATTTTGTTAATCCTGATGCATGATCAAAATGAAGGTGTGTCATTAATACATAATGAATATCTTCAGCTGTTAGACCGTGTTCCGCTAGAGAATGTTCAACTGACGATTCTTCTGTTATCCCTTGATTCCGCTTCATTTTTTCATTCATTTTATTATTTCCAATTCCTGAGTCAATGAGCATATTTCCTTCTTTCGTTTGTACAAGCAACGGATCTGTTCTTAAATAAATATGATTTGTATCATTATGTTTATATTTGCGTGACCATAAGATTTTTGGTACGACACCAAACATCGCTCCCCCATCTAAATGAGTGTTCCCTCCGCGGAGCCATGTCACTTTTATTTCTCCGATTTTTAAAGATTCCATTCCACATTCCCCCTTTTCCATTTTCCCCCGCTATTCGTGTGCAGTAAGACTCCCACCTCAAAATGCAGCAAAAGCAAAGAAGTTAGTCGGGGAATCAACTGCCCGTAAAAGCCCGATTGGTGCGGGCTGATAATCAGTGGGGGATGAAAAAGCCCCCCACTGATTACAGTTTCTCTTTATTCTAACACAAAATTCAGAATGTTTTTTCACAACAAAAAAACCTGCGCATTACTGCGCAGGTTCTGTTCGATATTTCGCTTCAACACGATAAATACGATGTCCTTTACTAGAAAACTTCTCTTCGTATTCCGTCATAATGTTACCTTCGAAATCACTGTTATGAAGATCTAAGCTAAGGAATGTGAGTAGCATGCCATATTCAGCCATACTCATAAGAGAGTATTCAAATAAACTTTGGTTATCCGTTTTAAAATGAATCTCTCCGCCTGTTACTAACACTTCTTCATAATTGCGTAAAAATGTTTTATAAGTTAAACGACGCTTCTCGTGACGATTTTTTGGCCATGGATCTGAGAAGTTTAAATACACACGGTCAATTTCGCCTTCCGCAAAGAAAACTGTTAAATCTTCAGCATCTTTATTAATTAATTTTAAGTTTGGTACTTCTTCTTCAATTAACCTATCAAGCGCATCTACGATAACACTTGTGAATTTTTCAATTCCGATATAGTTAATATGCGGATTCGCTTTTGCCATCTCATAAACGAAACGACCACGACCTGTTCCTACTTCAATATGGATCGGATGGTCATTTCCAAACACTTCTTTCCAATTGCCACAACGCTCCTCTGGGTTTCCAATTACAAACTGTGAATACTCATTAATTCGATCCATTGCATATGGTTTATGTCTTAAACGCATAGATGTCTTCCTCTCTTTACCAGACTATTTTTAGAAGGTTTATTCCTTCTTTCTTTTTCAATCAATCTATCAAACAAAAAACCAAGTACGTACGAGCACTCGGTCCGTTTCTTTCAAGTATAAGGTGTTCCATTTTGATACAAACTACAAAGAGCATAGAACGAAACTCTCCTGTAGAAACGTTTCGTTAGCCAATGATTAGCTACTCCATGACGAAATAAAAAATTTCTCTTACTTGTTCAAATTGAACAACAATCGAAAGGATGATCCAATCATGCCGATTAATCAACAACATCAATTAGAAATTTTAAAAGATATTCTAGTCAATCACCAAAGCGATTGCTGTGGAACGGTTTCTGAGTGCGAACAATTAGAACGGCTCATTCAATCATTGCTTGCAAACGATAGTGTGAACAGCGATGTAAAAACAATGCTAAACGATGTATATTACTATAGTCAATCGGGTAAATATTCTCCTGATTTAGACAATCATATTTCCAATAATCAAGAGCAACTCACGCAATGGATTTCTGGAATGGACAATTTCTCTTAAATTATTTATTACTCTGAAGCAAGTAGTTGCTGTAAATATTGATACCAATATTCAGCTTCTGCTTGCTGTTTTTTTGTTGTATGCCATTGAACAGATAAAATAGTTTGTGCCACTACATACCACTTCATACGATGAACCAATGATTCATTCATTTCAATTCCATAATACGCTAACCATTCGTCCCATTCGTGACGCGGAACATACCAATATAATAACATGCCAAGATCAAGAGCAGGATCCGCAATAAGCGCTCCATCCCAATCAATTAAAAATAATTCATCTTCGTCCGATAATAACCAATTGTTATGATTGACGTCACAGTGGCACACGACAAACTCATCATATTCAACATCTTTCAGTGTGGCTTTTAAATATCGTAGCCCTGTCTGAATCGTTTCATCCGTTCTTAAATCTCCTCTTAAAACAAAATACAATTGTTGCAATAACTCCTGCGCATAGAGCGGCTGTTTTCCAAGCCTTTGTATCATCTGCACAAGCGCTTTAGATGAATGTATTTTTTTTAAAAGCTTCGCAACACACTCAAGTTTCATATCCTCTGGCTCTAGCTTTTGTCCTGGAAGCCACTTTTGAGCTGAAATCACATCACCGTTCGTCACTCTTCTTGTCCAAAGTAATTTTGGAACAATTCCTTCTGCCGACAATACCGCTAAAAAAGGCGATGTATTCCGCTTTAAAAATAGCTTTTGTTGTCCATTTTGCGCAATATATGCATCGCCTGTTGCCCCACCAGCTGGTATAAGACTCCACTCTTCTCCTAATAATTGTTCCAACCATTCCATATTCATTACCCGTTAACAAATCCTTATCTTTTATAGTTATGAAAAGAAAAACCGCAACACCTTTTGAAGATGTTGTGGATTCATATGAAAACTCCCGCTACTTAGCTCCTTTGGCTCTTGAAGTAGGGGTTTCTCGTGTATATCTTCTCTAACAGATGATTAACACGAGTGAAGTTGACACAGCTGCCTGATGCACAACCCCTCTATTCCATTGGCAAACGCCCCTGGAACTACTGTTTTAATATATTGTATAAAGACAGTTACTAGCAATTCATCTTCAACCTCAAAGACTATACTGGGCATATTCCTTGAAGGTGGAGTTTTCTTGCTTTTTTTGATAAAAGAAAACTTGGCATGGGCCAAGAAATCAAGACAAACTAACCGTCTATTCTTTATATTTTACAAAACCAATAATACAATGACAACTTATCGAAATCGTCACCTTTGTCAATTCTACATTTATTATATTCTCATCGTCAAGTAGCGATTTGTCACATTATCGCCAATATATACGAGCTAATCGGAACCATTTGAAGTTCACTTCCTTGAAATGAAGAAATCGGATGTACTTTCGCTTTTGCACTGTCTGCTAATACGTACCACATTTCGTGTTTCGGCAGTGAAATCGTTTCTAATTGCACACCATTATGAAACAACACCACAATTTCCTTCCAAGGACCGAACTTTCCTATATTTTGCAAATGATAAGCAACAACAGTAGGAGATGTTTGTAAAAATGTCATATGTTCCTTTATAAGATTCGCTGACTGTAAGCGAAACGCTCTATGTGCCTTACGAATCGCAATCAAGCCTTGTATATAAGCAATTGTTTCTATTTCTTTCTCTTTTTGATCCCAATCGAGTTGATTAATTTCGTCAAGCGCATTATAACTATTTTCATTTCCTTTCTTAGAACGATAAAACTCTTGTCCTGCATGTAAAAATGGAATTCCTTGTGAGAGTAATGTCATCGCTGTCGCTAAACGATGACGCCTTTTTTGCACTTCTTCCGTTTCCTGATTGCTACGCACGAGTTTATCCCACATCGTCATATTGTCATGACATTCCACATAGTTAATACTTTGAATGGGTTCTAAAAATAACCCGTCTCCTTTTTCATTTACAAGACTTCCTGATAACACATATTGCAAATGCGCGGGGTCTACACTTCCTCCAAATGCAAAACCACGTTTACTTACATCAAACGTGCTACCTTTTATCCCATCACGAAATTGATCGTTGAACTGCGCGATTTGTGGCATTTTGTTTGCATTGTTAAGCGTTGCCTTCTCTTCTGCCGGAAGCGGTGTTTGTAAATCCCAGCCTTCCCCTAATAACAGTGCATCCTTTTTTCTTTTCCTTATTTCCTTTTCTAATTCATTCATCGTTTCTACATCTAAAATTCCCATTAAATCAAATCGAAAACCATCCACGTTATATTCAGTAAGCCAATATAAAACAGAATCAATAATAAATTTCCGCATCATTTTTCGCTCTGATGCTAGATCATTCCCAACTCCAGTTCCATTTGATGGCATGCCATTTTCATCATGTCTGAAATAGTATCCTGGTACAAGCTTTTCAAAAGATGACGTTTCTCTTTCATATACATGGTTGTATACAACATCCAAAATAACGCGGAGTCCATGCTCATGAAACTTTTCAATAAGTTGTTTACATTCCTTGATTCGGTTATAAGGGTCGGTAGGATTACTTGCATACACTCCCGTTGGAACGTTGTAATATAATGGATTATAGCCCCAGTTATACGTTACAAAAGGGGTCGTTTCATCTACTCCAGCAAAGTGATGAAGAGGTAAAAGCTCAACATGTGTAACTCCTAATCCTTTTATATAAGAAAAGGCCGTCTCTGTCCCAAGTCTCCCTTTCGTATTCTCTTCTGTTAATCCAGTATATGTCCCCTTTTTTTCCACACCACTATTTGGATGCATAGTGG
Organism: Bacillus sp. 105MF; assembly: GCF_000374885.1. Classification (NCBI taxonomy): domain Bacteria; kingdom Bacillati; phylum Bacillota; class Bacilli; order Caryophanales; family Bacillaceae; genus Bacillus; species Bacillus sp. 105MF. The sequence continues at coordinate 271,850 of NZ_KB895566.1, forward strand.
CATCACGAATATGCAATTCATAAAGGATTGCATCCGTAAAAGATTCAAGTTTAGGTAATGAAGTTTGTGCTTTTACATATGCCTTCGCAAGATCAATTACAATTCCATACTTACCATTCACCGATACCGATTTTGCATATGGATCTACAGCTTCATTCCATATTAAATTAATACAAACGAGAAATGCATACCTTGCTAATTCAAAGTCTCCTTGTAAAATACGAGACCAAACACCATTCTCTTCTCTTTGCATCTCATAATCCGTATACTCTTTATCATTTTTATAAATTCTTACTTTCGCAAGTCTTGCAGTTGGTGCCCACATTTTAAAAGTTGTTTTTTCCTTTCTATAACAAGCCCCTAAATCGCTACCATCATAATAATATTTTTCATCAAATACAGCCGTTCGAATAACCGCTCCAATTTGTAAATCTGTTTCTTCATTCCGCTCATCCCGCACTGAATAATACTTCCCCACATCAAGTGGATATTCTATATAACATTCATACTTTGTTACATCTGTAAGGGAAATAATTTGAGCAACCTTAAGCTCCCATACATGATTTCCTTCCTGCATAAAAAATGTCCGGCTTGTTCCATACGTATGCGGGAGCAAAATTGTAATTTTATTCATTTCATCTAAATAGGCTTCAAATGGACGCTTTACTTTCAGCATAAAAAATCACCATCATTCTCGAAATTAAAATGAAACTATATGAATACAATTTGAAAAACCGACATAAAACCCAACCTTTAGGTGGGAGAGAATAACTGGCCATTCATAAAAGCGGTCAGAACCTCTTCCTGCCCCGTGCAACGTTAAAACAAAGAGAGAAAACAAGTAGCGCTCACTTTTTGCTTTACATAACAGGGGATTTTATGTTGAAAAATCAAAATGGTTTTATATACCTGTAAGAAATAGGTATCCCCTAAAGATAAGGTGAAACTTCCATCAGTGGGGGTTTTCTTCATCTTCCACCCATCTCCCTTGTTTCTCTCTGAATATTGAGGTGGGGGGCTTACTGCCCGAAAATAACAGGATAAATGGGATGTTACACAAACTTACTATTTTCTATAGTATATTCACATTCATAAGAAACGTTTTCACACTTTAAGATTCTGTAACTTTATTTCATAAATTGACTTATACTTTGGAGTTTGATGGACGTGAGACTCATACAATGTAATCGTATCAGCCTGAAACACTATCGCATCTAATTGCTTCAGATCTTTAAGATTAAATGTTTCTTCTCCCATCCACTTACGAGCAACAGTAATATGCGGATGATAGGGACGTGTTTCAAGCGAAAAACCGTTTCTTTCACAAATAGCATGCACCTGTTTTTGCATATCAAATAACGCTTGATTTTCTTTTAATCCAGCCCAAAATATACGTGGGCTCTCTACTAGGCCAAATATAGAAAAATTTTGCAGCGTGAGATCTAATTCCGTTTTATTTGTAAGAAGTTGTAATCCTTTCTCTATTCCTTGCAATTGTTCCTGCGTCGCACTCTCTAAAAAAGCAAGTGTAATATGATAGTCTTCCTTATATACCCATGAGCGAAATGGCAACCTGTCCTTCATTTCTTCTTTGTAATTTTCAAGTATTTCTTTTATATGATCCGGCAGGGTAACTGCTAAAAAATAATGTGGTACCATTTGTATCTTCTCCTTTCTTGTTATTGTTGCTTTTCTTTTGTATCTCATTCAATTGGATAAAAAGAATCCGCTCCCTAAGATAGAGAGCGGTCATATATCACAGTAAAATCAACCTATTTCGCTAATTCATAAATTGCCTGTGCATAAATTGCTGTTGCTTTTAGTAAATCTTCTATTTCAATATACTCATCTTTTTGATGAGCAAGTTCTTCTTTTCCAGGGAAAAGCGGACCGAATGCTACACCAGCTTTTAATGAACGAGCATATGTACCGCCACCAATTGCTAATAGCTCCGCTTTCTCTCCTGTTTGTTCTTCATACACACGTTGTAATGTACGAATTAAAACATGATCTTTATCAACGTGATGCGGACGTGAGTTAGAATAATCAGCTACTTGGAAGCCTTTGTTTCCGACATAGTCTTTTAATTTCTGCACTGTCTCTTCAAAATTCGTTGTTACTGGATAGCGCACATTTAAACCTAAGTTTCCACCTTCTTCTTTCGTATAAGAAAGACGACCTACATTGACTGTTAACGGTCCGCTAATTTCATCTTTATAAGCGATTCCTGCTTTTTCTCCAAGCGTATCATTCGTAAATGTTTCTGTAACAAATGCCGCAAATGAAGCGCCTTTACCGTCAAGAGCAATCGTTGTTAAAAAGTTCGTTAATAAGAGTCCTGCATTTTCACCTTTTTCAGGAGTAGAACCGTGAGCTGAAACTCCTTCTAATTGTAGTGTCACGATATTTCCTGCTACATTTGCTTTACCTGTCTTCTTCACAGTTTGTAAGTATTGTTCATAAGCATTTCTGAGTTCCTCTGCTTTTTCAGTCGTAATCACTGCTTCCGCAAAATCAGGAACCATATTTAAACGGCGACCTGAAGCAAATGAAACAAGCTCATATTCCCCGCCTTCTGTTTCGCTATTCTTTTGCACAACTTGTATATCAGAAATCCCTTTTTCCGCATTAATAATAGGAAAATCTGCATCTGGTGCGAACCCCATCGTAGGCATTTCTTCATTTTTGAAATAATGATTGACACATTTCCAGTTGCTTTCTTCATCCGTTCCTAAAATCATGCGTACGCGTTTTGAAAGCGGCAATCCTAATTCTTTTACAATTTTCATTGCATAGTAAGCAGCCATTGTCGGCCCTTTATCATCAATTGCACCGCGTGCAAAAATCTTTCCGTCACGAATATCAGCGCTATATGCAGGTGTTGTCCATCCATCTCCTTCTGGCACAACATCAACGTGACAAAGAATACCCACCAATTCTTCCCCTTGTCCCATTTCAAGGTGTCCTGCATACCCTTCTAAATTTTTAGAAGTAAATCCTGCAACTTCTCCTCTATGTAACATGAAGGATAGTGCTTTCGCTACACCTTCTCCAAACGGTGCACCCTCTTTTGCTGTTTCTTCTTCCCATACACTTTTAATTTGCAGGAATTGCTGCGTGTCATGAATTAATTCATCTTTTCTTTTCTCAACTTCTTCTGTCCAATTAATTGCTGACATAACTCATTCACCTCTTCTATATTTTCTCTTTCATCATAGCAAACGAAAATCCGATATGCCAATAAGAGAAGATAAAATAACGAACGATTATAATATTTCAGATATTTCACATTAATTTTTCTTTTATTTTTCTAAAAAAATTTGCAGGAATTTGACGGTTTACGTAGAAATTTATGTGGTAGTTGATAGAAGAGACATAGAATGTCAACTACCAATATTTTTATATTTTATTATTTGTTAAACTTTTGTAAAATTTAACTAGGTTAAAGCATGAAATTTGTCAAGTGGAGTACAATGGAAGTAAGGACCTTCTTTCCTGAATGGGGTCAAAAAAACTAGTAGAGGAGTGGTTTTCTCTTGAAACCTACGACTACTCGTATGCTAACACGCATTAAATCAATTTATATGTACATCAATGAGAATGGTACGGTAACGACGAAAGACCTTGTAGATGAGTTCGGGATCACACCGCGAACGATACAACGTGATCTGAATGTGTTGCAATTTAATGAACTCGTGTATAGCCCTTGCCGCGGTAAGTGGACAACAACAGGAAAGAAAGTGAGAATGACCTCATAACGAAAACAATTGTATCTAAAATATAATACATACCCCTTTCTGATTTCACAGAAAGGGGTTCTTTCTATTTTTAGAATCGGTCTCAATCTTGACTCTCTGTTTGAACTTGATACGTTTTTAACATTTCCACTTCTTCATCTGTTAATTCACGGTATTGACCAAGTTCTAATTCTTCATCTAACACTAAAGGTCCCATCTCCGTTCTCTTTAAGTAGACAACCTTTTTCCCTACCGCTTCAAACATGCGCTTTACTTGATGGAATTTCCCTTCTGTAATGACAAGCTCGATTTCAGACACATCATCGCTTTTCAAAATTGTAAGTTCACCTGGCTTCGTTTCATAGCCATCATCTAAAATAACACCTTTTGCAAATTCTTCTACATCTTTTTCTGTTACAACTCCAGCTACGTGTGCATAATATTTTTTCGGAACGTGCTTTTTCGGAGATAATAACTGATGCGTAAGCTTCCCGTCATTTGTTAATAATAGAAAGCCTTCTGTATCAATATCAAGTCTTCCAACTGGAAACGGATCAAAGATTGCATCTTCTAATTCCAATAAATCAACAACTGTTTCATGATTATCATCTTCTGTTGCTGAAATGACCCCTTGTGGTTTATGCATCATTAAATATACAAATTCCTTATATTCAACAATCTCACCGTGAATCGTAACCTCTTGTTCTTCTACATTCACATGAAACTTCGCATCTTTTACTGAAATTCCATCAATTTTTACAACGCCATCCTTTAATAACTTCTTTACTTCTTTTCTACTTCCGTATCCCATATTTGCTAATAATTTATCTAATCTCATTCTTTCACCTTCTTGTATTTATCATAGAAAAGGGGACGTGTATTACGCCCCTTTTGATTTCATCTTTATTTTCAGCTTACCGCCAAGCTTACGCTGAATCTTTTCTAAAGCTTCTCCGCCAAATACTCTTACAAGTACACCTGTGCGAATCGCTAACAATCCGTAAGTAAGGCCACCAATACCTGCACAAACCGCAACTGTAATCAGTGCACCAAATCGGCCCTCGGGCGAAATCACAAAGGATAAAATTCCTTGTGATAGTTTTACGACAATGACCATCACAATTGTTAATATTGCAATTTGGAATGTTCGTTTATATACAACACCGAATGAATAGTGTGCATGTTTTCTAATTTGTTTATTCGTATACCAAATGGAAGCTAGGAATCCAATACCTGTTGCTAAAACAGCTCCAACTGTACCGAAGTAACGAATTAAAATCACATTACATAAAAACTTCAAAATAACGCCCATGCCAAGCGCAATAATCGCATGCTTCTGCTGATTAATCCCTTGCAATATCGCTGCAGTCACTGTAAATAACGCGAATAATAACGCAACTGGCGCATACCACATCAATACTTGTCCACCTAATGGATCCTTTTCATAAAACGCTGTATAAATCGGATACGCAAGTGTCGAAATACCAACTACCGCTGGTAATGTCAAGAACATATTTGCCTGGAATGTTTGTGTAATTTGTAGTTTTAAATAACGAAATTGTTTTTCTGTAAATGATTTTGTAATTGCTGGAACAAGAGTTAAACTAAACGCCGTCGCAAGTGACACAGGAATCATAATTAATTTATGCGTCCACATCGTAAAAATGCCGAGTGCTCGCTCTGCAATATCGCCTTGTCCAATCGCTTGCATAATAGAGTTGAATGTTAATGTATCAATTTGTTGATATAAAGGAATTGTTAATCCAATAACAACATAAGGAATTGCATATGCAAATAATTCTTTAAATAATTGAGCTGTACTTACTGTTGATTCTGGTACAGTTTGTTCAATTAAATATTGATCGAGATGCTTTTTGCGTTTTAACCAGTACCATATTAACACACCAAGCGCTCCCACAGCTGAAACAAACGCTGCGAAAGTTGCCACTCCAACTGCTGCTGCTACTGATCCACCTATTACTTTAATGACAATAAAACTACCCGCTAATAAAAAGACAATGCGAATAATTTGTTCAATAATTTGCGATACCGTAGTCGGTCCCATCGATTGATGACCTTGGAAATAACCACGAATTAAACTTGCTGCTGGTACAACAATAAGCGCAAAACTTACGAGGCGAATAATCATCGTAACATCTTCTATACTATTGCGTACACTTTGTTTACCAAGCATTGCCTCAGCAAATAATGGCGCAGACATGTAAAGAACTAAGAAGGAAAGGATTCCTGTTGCAATCATCATAACCATTCCCGAGCGGAACATTCTCCGGCTCGTCTTATAATCTCCAAGCGCATTATATTTAGAAACAAACTTTGAAACAGCAAGCGGCACTCCCGCCGTTGCAATACTTAAAAAGATCGTATATGGAATATATCCATACGTATAGAGCGTTCCGCCTTCTGTGCCAACTAAGGCATGAAATGGAAAGACATAAATCATGCCTAGAAACTTAACTAAAAAAGTTCCTAACGTCACAATAAGCGTTCCGCGCAGAAATTTTGAATCGGACATAGATGATCCTCCTACATATATAACGCTGAACTCTAACCTTTGTATTGTACCACAATTCTTCAGCGAAACAGTATATCACTGAATTTTTCTTTTCTATGAAAACATGCTATTCTTTTAGGCAGGAAATGTAGAAAATGAGGTCGATATACTATGCATTATGATGTGATTGTCATCGGAGGAGGCCCTTCAGGATTAATGGCCGCAATCGGTGCTGCTGAAGAAGGCGCACGCGTCTTGCTTCTTGATAAAGGAAATAAACTAGGACGTAAGCTTGCCATTTCTGGCGGTGGGCGTTGCAACGTAACAAACCGCTTACCGCTTGATGAAATTGTGAAACATATACCAGGAAACGGTCGCTTTTTATACAGTGCTTTTTCCATCTTTAATAATGAAGATATTATTACATTCTTCGAAAAGCTTGGTGTAAAGCTAAAAGAAGAGGATCATGGGCGCATGTTCCCTGTATCAAATAAAGCGCAATCTGTTGTCGATGCTTTATTAACACGATTAAAAGAACTAGGCGTTAAAATGCGTACGAACACACCAGTTGAAACGGTAGAATATGAAAACGGGCAAACAAAAGCCGTTATTCTTAAAACAGGTGAAGTTTTGGAAACAAATCATGTTGTAATTGCTGTTGGCGGAAAATCTGTCCCTCACACTGGTTCAACTGGGGATGGCTACGCTTGGGCTGAAAAAGCGGGACATACAATTACAGAACTTTTCCCAACGGAAGTCCCAATTACTTCAAACGAACCATTTATTCGTGACCGTACATTGCAAGGTCTTGCTTTACGCGATGTAAACTTAAGCGTATTAAATCCAAAAGGAAAAGCTGTCATTTCTCATAAAATGGACATGCTCTTTACCCACTTTGGTATTTCTGGCCCAGCCGCTCTTCGCTGTAGCCAATTCGTTGTAAAAACGATGAAAAAATTTAAAATGCGCGCAGTAGAAATGAGCATCGATGCACTGCCAGAAGAAAATAGCGAACAGCTCTTTCAACGCATGATGAAACAAATGAAAGAAGAACCCAAAAAAGGAATCAAAAATGTGTTAAAAGGATATGTTCCTGAACGTTATTTCCTATTTTTATTAGAAAGAAATGGAATTGACGGTAGCGAACAAGCTGGGCAAGTTTCACACGAAAAAATCCGTGCACTTGTGAAAGACTTCAAAGAGTTTAAAGTAACAGTAAACGGCACACAGCCACTTGAAAAAGCATTCGTTACAGGCGGGGGCGTTTCTGTTAAAGAAATTCATCCGAAAGAAATGGCCTCTAAATTAATGAATGGTCTATACTTCTGCGGAGAAGTTCTTGATATTCATGGCTATACAGGCGGCTACAATATCACTTCCGCTCTTGTCACAGGGCGAATCGCCGGAACAACTGCAGGACAAAACGCAAAAGTGCAGTACTAAAAAAGAAACACGGGTGGATTCTTTCCCCTCCTGTTTCTTTTTTGTTGCCTTATATAGCTTAGTAGCTTTATATTTTATATTGTTGAATATTATAAAGGGGAAAACATATGAGAAAAAAAGTCATGATATCTTTAATGTTAATGACGTTTCTTTCCGCTGTGGAAGGAACGATTGTTAGTACGGCAATCCCTCGTATAACGAGTGATTTATCTGGCGTTGAACTTGTTAGTTGGGTGTATGCAATTTATATGCTCGCAACTGCTGTCTCGACTCCAATTTACGGAAAACTAGCAGATTTATTCGGACGTAAAAAAGTACTGCTCATCGGCGCAGCCATCTTTTTAATCGGTTCTGCATTATGCGGAGTCGTGACATCGATGGAACAATTAATCGTCTTTCGCGCTCTTCAAGGTATAGGTGCCGGCGCTGTTATGCCAATTACAATGACGATTATCGGAGACTTATATAGTGAAGCGAAAGATCGCGCAAAAGCACAAGGCTGGATGAGTGCTGTTTGGGGTGTTTCTGGTGTTGTTGGGCCGCTAGTAGGTGGATTTTTAGTCGATTCTCTTTCTTGGCGCTACATCTTCTTCTTAAATGTTCCATTTGGAATTCTTGCTTGTGCGATGATTGCAATTTCTTATAAAGAGTCAATCAAACCAGCAAAACACCATATCGATTATCCTGGTGCAATTATCTTCTCATTAAGTACAATTGCGTTACTATATGCACTCTTAACAGGAAGCAGCAAGCAAAACTGGGGCGACATTACAATTATCGGCCTCTTAATCTTTGCAGCTGTTTCATTCATTATTTTCTTATTCTTTGAGAAAAAATCTCCGGAGCCATTAATTCCGTTAGCACTTTTCTCTAACCGTACATTATCAACTGTAAACGTCCTAACACTTATTGCTGGCGCCATGATTATTAGTATTACAATGTACCTTCCAATTTGGAGCCAAGGGGTATTAGGCAAAAATGCTACAGAAGCTGGACTTATTCTGATGCCAATTCCTGTTATGTGGACATTTGGTGCGATTCTTTCTGGGAATTTAGTTGGTAAGTTACAAACGAAACAAATCATTTTACTTGGAGCTAGCATTTTATCAGTCGCTACCTTCTTATTATTCATATTATCAACTCATTCACCAGCATTTCTAATTTATGTTGCGGTCGGACTATTCGGCTTAGGAATGGGACTTATTACACCAATTTATATGGTAACCATCCAAGCAGCTGTCCCTGCACATACACGCGGAACAGCAATTGGTTTAAACACATTTGTTAATACATTTAGCCAAACATTAGGTGCCGCTATCTTCGGAACAATCTTTAATACGATGATTCATGCACAAGGCATGCAAAATGTTGATCTTGTCTCAGGTGGACATGGCAGTACAACAAATGTAGTAACAAAATCACAAGAAGTATTAGCTTCGAGCGTACACATCATTTATATGAGTACATTTGCACTCGCACTACTTACACTATTTATCGGGTGGCTTCTATTAAAGCCAGCTACGCAAACAACTGAACAGTAAAAAAGAGGATGATCGTTCATAGCGATCATCCTCTTTCTATATATCGGCGACTTTTTAAATATATCGACCATTTCTCACGATATATCGGCGCTTCGACAATACGTGACAACACTTACTCTTCATGTTCCACCACATATTTGAGCATAGACAATTTATTATTCCAAAACTGTTCATAATAGGAAAGCCACTGCTGTAATTCGGCCAACGGCTCAGGCTGCAACCGATATATCTTTTCTCTCCCAACTTTTCTTCCGCTTACTAATTTCGCTTCTGAAAGAATGTGAAGATGTTTCGCTACAGCTGTACGACTCATTGGAAAATGATCTGTTATTTTAGAAATCGGCAATTCTTTTTCAGTTAATAACCGGAGTACTTCGCGGCGTGTTGGATCAGCAATTGCTTGAAAGACATCGTATTTCGCTGCTGATGAGGACACTTATCCTTCAACAACCTTTTTCAGTTTTTCATTTACAATTGCTACCCAGCCACCTGCCATTCTCTCGCGAATAACAGAACTTTTCTCGTTTGCTTTCGGAAGAATTGTATCAGCCTGCTTCCATCCACCATGAATAAGAGTAAACTCCGTTTTATCTCCCAAATCTTTCAAAATAAATGAAACGACCCAACCATCTGTATCCCATGAAAAAGATAAACGATGAGGCTCATCAATTTCTAACACTTTACACGGAGATGGTCCAAAAGGTGATTGCACATGAAACTCATGCCCTACCTTAGGTTCAAAGTCATTTGGCATAAACCAAGATGCAATCCCTTCTGAAGTCGATACTGCATTCCATACTTTTTGAATAGGCGCTTCAAAAATAACTGTTTGTTTAATATCTTGTAATGTATTTTGCTGATCCATACTATTTCTCCTTTATATAGGCCCGTTACAATGTAACACCTTTTGGTTTTGTTTTATAATATAACACCTTTTGGTTTCACGTCAATAAATCTCCATTTGCCTGTTGAGAAATTCTCAACATTTTTTCAACAGGACAAACACCAGTGCAACATTTCGTCATAATATACTCACAAAAGCAAACACATCTCAATCCTTAGCCTCCCTCCTTCCCTTGGGATTTATTTAGAAAACACATTGATATAAACGAGATATGTATACGCAATGTAATTTGAGCAGGTGGCGATTTTCAAAAACAATAAACTGACTACCTACTCACTCTTTTTCTTTAAAAATTTTTAACAATAAAAGGAGATGAAAGATATGTATTACTGCATTCATTGCTCTGAAATTCATCATGAAAGAGGTTTGACTGATCGAGTCTTCAAAAATGGTTTTTATATTGATCCATTCCTAGGTGAACGCTACCATCTCGGTATGTGTAAAGATGCTACCACTGGTGAAAAAGTTCTATCTACAAAAGAAAACCTGGCACCACAATCCATTATGAATGCTTTACCAACCCATATAATTTCTACTTAAAAACATAAAAAAGAGCTGGTTCCCCAGCTCTTTTTTATGTTTTATAGATAACCATCGCCGAAAAACAATAAATTTGATTTTCATCGTCATTAATGGATACACCAACTTGATATTTAATATCTACAAGCTGTTCGTCATTCAGCTTCTTTAGAAACACATTTACGGAGTCTTCCAAGTCCTTTTCATGACTTTCATCAAACACCTTAACACGAATCATGTTAACACCATCCTAGATCACAGCTCTCCGCCGCTCGATTATTGCCACGGTGCGTATCTATGATGCGATAAAACTTACCATCTTCATATACATATCCGTCTTCTAACACATAGTGCTTATCTTCAGTATAGACATAAAACTTACCTATCATAAATTTACTTGTATATAATTCTAAATAATTCGATTTAAATCTTGCTACTACCTTATTCGTAATATCAATTTTAATTGTGCGTCCCACCATCTCTCCCTCCTTTAAAAAGAACGGATTTAGGTATATTGTATTAACAATTTTGTATTTTATGATTAAAAAAGAGTGGATATGCCTTGTATTTTGCTGTGAGAGTTCCTCAGAATATCATCCCTTTTCACTTGCAGTTCTTTCAAAAAAATGTTGTGATTTTTCAACTAAAAACAAGATTTAAAAAACGAACTAAAATCATTGACACAGATAGATAACATATGGTAATATAATAAATTTGATATTTTTATCCATATGTGTTATCATTACATATAGTTACCACATATGGAGGTGGATGATTTGTTTCAAATTGGTGATAAAATTGTTTACCCTATGCACGGAGCAGGAATAATCGAAGCGATTGAGGATAAAGAAGTGTTAGGAAAAATACGTCAGTATTGTGTAATACACATGGTTATTAGCGATATGCAAGTGATGATTCCTATGGATAAAGTAGAAAATTCAGGCATACGTTATGTTGTTGACAAAAATACATTAAACGATGTATTAGTTGACATTCATAATGGTGAAGCTGACCACTCACTCTCATGGAAACAAAGATATACCATGAACATGGAGAAAATGAAAAACGGGAATCTTCTAGACGGCGCTGAAGTTGTTCGCGATTTAATTCGCCGCAATAAAGAAAGAGCATTAAATGCGAGTGAAAAACAGATGCTAGACAACGCGCGCAGAATTTTAATTAGTGAAGTTGCACTTGTGCAAAATGTTTCAGAAAATCAAGCAACTTATATCCTACAAGATACCATCAATCATTAATCTAAAAATATATATTCAAATTGAAAATAGCTGACCGCTATTTTTTTTTTGCATAAATACAAATTGAAAAACTGACATACAACCTTTCTTTTTTGGTGAGAGAATGCATCCGGAGCCATGCATAGAAGCGGTCAGACCCTCTGCCTGCCTCATGCCAAGTAAAAAACAAGTAACGGTCACCTTGTACTCTTCCCTTCAAACCAATACAAATAGCAACATGACTCCAGTACAAGAACTAGAATCATGCTGCTTTATTTTTCGATTGTTTTAAGAAACAGTGTAATTGTTCCCTCTATTTGTTATTTAACATCACTAACAACTTTTCTTGACTATACATCCACACTGTAATAATTAAACAAGCAAGCGCTACTTCTGAAAGTGCCATAAATCCAATTGCATAATGACCAGTTAGTTGGAATAGTAACGTTAAAATTAACGGTGGGAAAAAGCCCCCTAAGCCGCCTAAAGCTGCAACAAGTCCGTTTACAACCCCTGCTTGCTCAGAAAAGTACATCGGTACAAGTTTGAAGATTGTTCCATTTCCAATTCCAGCGCAAAATGCGACTAGTAAGCAACCAAATGTATACACGTTCATACTTGGCATAAACGATAAAATAATACCAGATAGTGTTAAACCGATGAATACAAAGATTAAAATTTTAAATGGATTAAATTTATCACCAAGCCACCCACCAATCGGGCGCATAACTGTTGCTAAGACGATAAATCCAGCTGTTCGCATACCTGCATCTACTTTTTCTAATCCAAAGTGAGATACTAAGAAGTTTGGTAAGTATACTGTAAATGCAACAAACGATCCAAAAGTTAAGAAATAGAAAATACATAAGAACCAAAGTTTTTCATTTTTGTATACACCTTTTAACTGTTCCATTAATGGTGTATTCACTTTTCGCTCATTACGATCACCTAGTAAAAAGTTTAGAAGTGCGAAAATAGCAAGTAAGATTAAAAAGGATTGCACAGTTGCTCTCCAGCCAAATGAAGTCGCGATCACAGGTGCTAAGAAAGATGTAACTGCTGTTCCTGCATTACCTACACCGTAAATACCATTTACAAAACCGTGACGCTCTTTCGGATAATATTTCGGCAGAGACGTTACACCTACAGAGAATACAGCTCCGCCAATCCCTGCAAATAAACCGCCGATAATTAAATCCATCATAGAATTCGCAATACTAATATAAAAGACAGGGAACAATAACATAATAAAGCTTATAAAGAATAATTTTCTCGCTCCGTAACGATTGGTCCAATAACCAATTGGTATTCGAAGCACCGACCCTAAAATAACAGGTACTGCTGTGACAAGGGAAATTTGTCCTGCTGTTAACGCAATGTCTACTTTAATAAATGGCATTAGTGAAGATAAAATCACCCACACCATAAAACCAATAATAAGATTAGAAGTTTGTAAACCTAACTGAAAATTCTGACTTTTCATCCTTTTCGCCTCCTATTTTGTTCATTTTTTCACAATGTATATTAATTCCCTCCAGTCTAATCACGTACTTCCATGATTAGACTGGAAAAAATCAACCACCGCTCACTGGGGGAATCAATGCCACAATATCACCAGATTTTATTTTGTCATCTTCATTTGCATATTCTTCATTGATAGCAACCATAATCTGCTCTGAAACTGCGATATCATGTTCTTTCGTAATAATATTTTTTAATTCTGCAACAGTAATATTTTCACAATCTACTTTTAACTCATTTGTCCCCGCATCTTCTTGTAAATGCGCAAATAATAACACCCGAATCATTTTTTCATCTCCTTTCCAGGCTCCCCGTCTGGATACGGTATTTTTTCTAATTGATCACCAATCCATGAGTCACCATCTTCCCAAAACTCTTTTTTCCAAATCGGAACAATTTGTTTGATGCGCTCCATAATATATTCATTTGCTTCATATGCCGCTTTTCGGTGTGGTGTTGATACAGCAACAACAACGGCAATATCAGAAATTTGAAGTGTACCGATGCGATGTGTAATCGCAACGTGTGTCCCAGGCCACTTCTCTTTCACCTCATCTCCAATTTTCGCAAGCATTTTTTGAGCCATTGTCTTATAGGCTGCGTACTCTAAATATAACGTGCGACGCCCTTTCGTAAGTTCTCTTACAGTACCAGTGAAAGTTGTCACAGCACCACATTCACGGCGAATCACTTTATTTGTAACCTCTTCAATCGAAATTGGTGTATCTACTACTTCATAATGTGAAATTGTCATCGTGCACCTCTCATCGTTTGTGTAAACCAATCCATGTATGCGTCTTCCTCTGTTATATGAAATGTTTTATACGCTTTTGGTAAACTTTGTGTAACCTCTTTCCATATAATGACCGCTATTACATTCTCCATTTTATCTAGTAAAGCAATATCTTCATTTCTCCGAAGCAAAACCACTTTTGGATAGTTTTCTTTTTTATATCCTTCAATCAAAATGAGATCTACTTCAAAAAATTCATATAGTCGAATGATTTCCTGTAAAGACCATTCATCCCGAAGAGAAGAAAGTGATAATAATCCTGCTCCTTCTACAGCACTTACGACAGCGCCTGCTCGCCTATGACGTTCACTATCCTTTTGAGGTACTTCCGGGTAGCCACCATGTCCGTGATGCTTAATTGTGGCAACTTTCATACCTTCATCCGAAAAAGCTTGAATCATCTTCTCCGTGAGCGTCGTTTTTCCGCTATTTTGATAGCCAACTATTTGTAAGATTGGAGCGGTTCTGCCCACGGCCACTCACTTCCTTGGCTTGATTCTAGTAATAACACCGAAACTGTCATTCCTGCTTCAAATCCTCTTGTTCCTCCTGGCAATACAATCAAAGCATTGCTATCTGCAAGAGAAGAAATCGCACCTGATTTATCGAGCCCTACTGGTATAACTTGCAGCTGACCATTGATAAACGTTGCTTTCCCCCTTACAAATCTTGTAAATGGGTTTGCCTTTGGAAAATCTTTCTGCAATATAGCATCTGTACGATATGCATGTGGTTCTTTCGCATGAAGGAATGCTTGAATAACTGGATAAACGAGTAATTCAAATCCGACATAACAAGCAGACGGGTTACCAGATAACCCAAACAACAGCTTCCCGTTTACTTCAGCTACAGTTGTGACACTACCTGGTCGCATCGCTATTTTATTAAAAAGAACATTGGCATTTAATTTTTTATAAATAGCAGGCAAATAATCGTAATCACCTACCGAAACACCACCAGTTGTGATTAAAATGTCTACTTCATCCACCGCGGCTTTCACTGCTTCATAGCAAGCTTCTAAATCGTCAGCAAGTTGTCCATAATATCGTACTTTCCCGCCAGCTCTAACAATTTGAGCTGCGATCATATAGGAATTACTGTTTCTAATTTTTCCTGGTTCAAGTGGTTCATGTACTTCTAACAACTCACTTCCCGTCGTTACAATCCCGACAATAGGCTGTTTCATAACGTTTACTGAACTGTAGCCAAATGTCGCCAGAAGTGCTGCTACACCTGGATTAATCTTCGTACCTTTTTTCACAAGTATTTGATTTTGTTTTACATCTTCACCTTTGAATGAAACATTATCACCTACTTGAAAAGAACGCTTTAGCTTCATATACGTTCTTCCGTTTCTTTCAAATCCTTCCGTAAGCTCTAACATAACTACCGCATCACAATCTTTTGGAATCGCTGCTCCTGTCATAATTCGAACCGCTTCGAAGGCCTTTACCTCGTCTGTAAAAACAGAACCAGCTCCTATTTCTCCTATCACTTCAAACTCAATTGGATGCTCGTTCCCCGCCTCTTTCGTATCTTCTGCCCGAATCGCAAATCCGTCATATGGAGAGCGGTCAAAATGCGGAACATCGTGATCTGCCACAACATCTTCTCCAAGAATTCTTCCGTAGCTTCCGGTAATAGAAACTTTTTCCATTCCACCTTGGTGTGCATATGTCATAACTCGCGCCACTGCTTCAGCAACTGGAATTGGTACTCGTTTTTCTAACATTGTTTTCACCCCATATTTGCAAAATATCACATCTTGATTACACTTTATATTGTACAATGCTAATTATAATAGCAATTACTTCAAGGAGGAATTCCATGTCTTCATTCACTCACTTTAACGACCAAGGCCGTGCCAAAATGGTCGACATTAGCGATAAAAAAGTGACAGTGCGAACAGCAATTGCTTGCTCTAGCATCCTTGTTACGAAAGAAATTTATGATAAAATCTCTCATAATGAAATTGGGAAAGGCGATGTATTAGCCGTCGCACAAATCGCCGGTATTATGGCTGCTAAACGCACTTCTGATATTATTCCGATGTGCCACCCTTTACTTCTAAAAGGAGTAGATGTTTCATTCGATTGGGAAACGGCGAAAGGGCAATACCGTTTACGAATTGAAGTAAAAGTAAAAACAGAAGGTAGCACTGGCGTTGAAATGGAAGCCTTAACAGCAGCTTCTGCGACCGCTCTTACCGTGTATGATATGTGTAAAGCTGTTGACAAAGGTATGATTATCGGCGAAACATATTTACTTGAAAAAACAGGCGGAAAAAGTGGAGATTATATTAGAAATTCACAATCCTAATTTAGTCCCCTGAACCTAAAGGACAACCTTTAGGTTCAGCCTATATATCTTGCATATAATCGCTTCGCCACTTTCATATCATTTGTCCCATGAATAAATGCCCTGCCATCTGTAAATAACACGAAACGATATTCATCAACACGAAACGATAGTAAATATGGTGTCGTTTGCACATCCACACTTTTTTGTAAGCGCTTTTTAATTTCTTCTAAATTAAGAAGTTGCGGCGCCCCTGGACGGATTTGAACTGTATTTCGCCCACATAGAACCTCTGTTTTCATCTGTGATTCAAACGCTAAACTTGGGTACGTGCGCAGTTTTCCGCAAGATGGACATTTGTCTTTTTTCTGCCTATTCACTTTAAACGCCATGTGCTGATTGTTCCAAAGATCAAATGACAACATCGTTTCACGAAGCGCTCCAAAATCTTCTACCAATATTTTAAGTGCTTCTGTCACTTGATGCGCAACGACCAATTGTACGGCTGGCTGTATAATTCCTGCCGTATCACACGTTGCACCACTAGATGGATGCTCCATCAAACAGCGAAAACATGGTGTTTTTCCCGGAAGAATTGTATATGTGACGCCATAGCTTCCAACACATCCTCCATATATCCAAGGAATATTGTATTTTTGCGAAATGTCATTAATAAGAAGACGCGCTTCAAAATTGTCAGTCGCATCTAATATTAAATCCACATTCTTAATTAACTCTTCCATTTCTTGCACCGCTACATCTGTTACAACTGGTACAATTTCTACTTCAGAATTAATCTGCCTTAAACGCTCGAATGCTGCGACTGCTTTCGGCTTATACTGCTTTGCATCTTCTTCTGTATATAACTGCTGCCGCTGTAAGTTACTCCACTCGACATAATCACGGTCAGCAATCGTCAGTTTTCCAATTCCCGCTCTGACAATCGCCTCTGCACTTGCTGCTCCTAGTGCACCGGCACCTATAATGAGTACATGCTTTTCTCTTATTTTCCTTTGGCCTGCTTCGCTAATCCCGGAAAATAACATTTGTCTTGAATAACGCTCCTGCACGCGACATCCCCCCTTCTTACCCTCCGATATAAGACATTTCAATTTTCGGACGGTTATTTGTACTTTCTTCAGTCCGCTCATCAGAATACCGGTCTTCTCGATATTCCCATACATCTTGCACTACCTTTAATAAATCGGGATCAGAAATACCTTCTCGAAGGAGCTTCCGTAAATCCGTTCCTTTCGTCGCAAACAAACACGTATAAAATTTACCATCTGCCGAAATCCGTGCTCTTGTACAAGAAGAACAGAAAGATTCAGAAACTGAAGTGATAAATCCAACTTCCGCATCACTGCCCACGTAACGATAACGCTTAGCAACCTCTCCAAAATAATGAGGATCTACAGGCTCAATCGAATATACCCCGCTAATCTTCTCAATCAATTCTTGCTTCGTAATTACTTGTTCAAAATTCCATCCGTTCGTACTGCCGACGTCCATAAACTCGATAAAACGAAGCGGAATTTCCTGTTCTTTGAAATAAGCAGCCATCGGAAGAATTTGACTATCATTCATCCCTTTTTTCACAACCATATTCACTTTCACATCAAGTCCAGCTTCTTTTGCTGCCGTAATCCCTTTTAGCACAGGTTTTGTACTAATATTCCGGCCATTAATTTTGCGAAACACATCGTCCTCTATCGCATCTAAACTAACATTCACTCGGTGTAACCCTGCTTCTTTTAACGCCTTTGCTTGCTTCGTTAAGTGAATGCCATTTGTCGTTAGTCCAATATCTGTTAAGCCATCCAGCTTTGCAAGCCGTTCAATAAGCTTTGGCAACTCTTTACGTAGTAATGGTTCACCGCCTGTAAGCCTAATTTTTTTTACACCCATACCTACAAACAATTTTGCTAATCTTTCAATTTCATCAAATGTAAGCAAAAATTCTTCTTGTAAAAATGCATAATCAGGCCCGAATACTTCTGCCGGCATACAATATGTGCACCGAAAGTTACAACGATCAATAACAGAGATGCGTAAATCTTGAAGCGGACGCCCTAAAGAATCTCTAATCTTCTCGCGCATCGTCACCCCTCCTTTTCTGCTAAATTCTATCTGTCTTCATTCTATTATAATATATTTTTAAACTGCGATGTTTTTGCTCGAGCTCTTTATTGATTTTCCATGTTTTTTATTTGCCTCCATCATAAAAAAGAAGCAGGATATACGTTGTGATATTTCTCACATCGTACCTGCCATTCAAAAATTCTTCACAAATCCGTTCGAATTTTGTTCACATTTCAGTTAAAATTACTTTATTTGTGTCCGATATTCCTCTCCCCACTCACGCATAAGTGTAATAATTGGTGTAAGAGATTTTCCGAATTTCGTTAAAGAATACTCCACTTTTGGCGGAACTTCTTTATATACTTCCCGGTGGATTACTCCAGCGGCCTCAAGTTCTCTTAACTGCCTTGTTAACATACGCTGCGTAATGCCAGGCATCAATCGCAAAAATTGATTAAAGCGAATCTCTTTGGTATTCATTAAATGAAATAAGATAACTCCTTTCCATTTTCCACCGATTACATCTAACGTTACTTCCACTGAACAACGATTTATATCTTTTTGTTCCATTTTATCACTCTCCATTAGTATACAAATTGATACTATATGCTAAAAATGTGCGTACTTATATCATTCATTGTACTATTGTAGAATCGATTTTGTAATCAACTTACTATAAAAAAGTAAATAATTAAAAGGTGGTTATTTAAATGGAACATACAAAAGAAGAAATTTTAAAAGCTTATCAATTTAGACATGCATGTAAAGAATTTGATGTAAATAAAAAAGTCTCTGATGAAGATTTTCATTTTATTTTAGAAACTGGTCGACTTTCTCCAAGTTCATTTGGTTTTGAACCTTGGAAATTTGTTGTGATTCAAAATCAAGATATTCGCAACAAACTTCTCCCTGTGGCTTGGGGAGCTCAAAAACAATTACCAACAGCGAGCCATTTTGTCGTTATATTAGCTCGTAAAAAAGAAGATATGATTTATGACTCTTCCTATATTTCTAACTTCATGAAAAATATTCAGCAGCTTCCCGAGGAAGTCGTAACGATGAAGCGTGGTTTTTATAAGGCGTTTCAAGAAACTGATTTTCAATTATTAGAAAGCGACCGTGCCATGTTTGATTGGGCTTCTAAACAAACATACATCGCTCTTGGTAATATGATGACTGCAGCTGCCCAAATCGGCATTGATTCTTGCCCAATTGAAGGGTTCCATCAAGAAAAAGTAGAAGCGATTTTAAAAGAAGAGGGAATTGTTTCAGGTGATACATTTGGTGTGTCTGTTTTAGTTGCTTTTGGTTATCGAGCGGAAGAACCAAAACGTGATAAAACTCGTCAAACAATGGATATGGTTGTTGAATGGATTAAGTAATGTAAAAGAAAAGAGTGTCTACAAAGGACACTCTTTTTTTCATTGTGAAAAGTGCACTTGTTCACTGCTAAAAATAAACTTATTACTTATAATAAAAAGATATTTCTTGCATTTTCACCATATTTACATCCAAAATAAGAAATAGACTGCTTTAAAAAGAAAGGTGATTGCTGTGACAAACCGTACGGCATTATCGGAAGACTTAAAGGAATTACTTGCATCTGTTGAATATAAAATGCAGATTAATAAAGGAAGTTATATTTTCCAAGAAGGTGTGGAGGCAAAAGAACTCTATATCGTCCGCTCTGGAAAAGTACAGATTAGTAAAATTAGTGCTGACGGACAAGAGTTAACACTTCGCATTTGTTCAAAACACGATATTATCGGGGAGTTAACATTATTTACGGACAATGCAAAATATTTATTAAATTCGAAATGCCTGGAAGATGTTGAAGTTGGAGTCATTAAACGAGATGCTTTAGAAAAGGCATTGCTTGAAAAACCTGCTCTTGCATTTGAATTTATGAAATGGATTAGTGAACATTTACGAAGAATGCAAACAAAATTCCGTGATTTAGTGTTACATGGAAAAAAAGGAGCTCTTTATTCCACGCTCATTCGCATGACAAACAGTTATGGCATATTAAAAGAGAATGGTATTCTTATCGATCTACCTTTAACAAATCAAGAGCTTGCGAATTTCTGTGCAACCTCACGTGAAAGTGTAAACCGTATGTTAAACGATTTAAAAAAACAAGGAATTATTTCTATCCATAAAGGAAAGATTACCATTCATAATTTACAATTTTTAAAATGTGAAATTGCTTGTGAAGATTGCCCTACCTCTATTTGTAGCATTGAGTAGCCTCTCTATTTGAGATGCTACTCTTTTTTCTTTCTCCTTTACTCTACATAAAAAACTCTCTCTGTACTGTGCAAAATGTCACAACCTTTCAGAATTTTTTTAATATCAATCTGATTTTTGACAATCTGTTGAACTGTGATAGATATCACATCTCTATTTTGCATGCTCTCTTATAGTGAAAATAAGCAAGAGAGACGCAATAAAGGAGTGAACAGTATGAAAAAGAAACCTTCAGCATTAATGAAACGTTTAAAATATTTTTCTCCGATAGATCGCTATAACGACAATCATACACAAGAAACATATGAAGACCGTGAATGGGAAAACGTGTATAGAAAACGATGGCAACACGATAAAGTAATCCGTTCTACACACGGTGTTAACTGCACTGGTTCTTGCAGCTGGAATATTTATGTGAAAGATGGAATTGTAACTTGGGAAGGTCAAGAACTGAACTATCCTTCTACCGGCCCTGATATGCCAGATTTTGAACCGCGTGGATGTCCGCGTGGGGCAAGTTTTTCTTGGTACATTTATAGTCCACTTCGCGTGAAATATCCATATGTACGTGGTGTCCTTTGGAATATGTGGCAAGAGGAACTTCAAAATCACAAATCACCGCTAGACGCTTGGAAAAGCATTGTGGAAAACCCTGAAAAAGCACGTACTTATAAAGAAGCGCGTGGTAAAGGCGGCTTCATTCGTGCTAGTTGGGATGAAGTATTACAACTAGTCGCTGCTTCCTTACTATACACAGTGATCAAATATGGTCCAGACCGAAATGTTGGTTTCTCACCAATTCCAGCTATGTCGATGTTAAGTCACGCTGCTGGTAGCCGCTTTATGCAGCTCATGGGTGGCCCTATGCTCAGCTTCTACGATTGGTACGCTGACTTACCACCAGCTTCTCCGCAAATTTGGGGTGATCAAACAGATGTACCTGAAAGTAGTGATTGGTACAACTCTGGTTACATTATGACATGGGGTTCAAACGTACCAATGACAAGAACACCAGATGCCCATTTCTTAGCGGAGGTACGTTATAAAGGAACGAAAGTCGTTTCCGTAAGTCCTGACTTTGCTGAATCCACAAAATTTGCTGATGATTGGATTAGCGTAAAACAAGGTACAGACGGTGCGCTTGCGATGGCAATGGGACACGTCATCTTACAAGAGTTTTACGTAGACAACCAAGTGGAATACTTCACAAATTATGCAAAACAATATACTGATTTTCCGTTCTTTGTCACATTAAAACAACAAGGAGACCAATTTGTTGCAGATCGTTTCTTAAACGCGAATGATATTGGTCGTGAAACAAAGCTTGGCGAATGGAAACCTGTTCTTTGGAACGAAAACACCAATAATTTTGCAACGCCTCATGGCACAATGGGGTCACGCTGGGATAACGAAAAGAAATGGAACTTACGTTTAGAAGACGAGCAAACAGGTGAAAAAATTGATCCACGCCTTTCTTTACTTGGCATGGAAGATGCAGTTGAAACTGTACAAATTCCATACTTCTCCGATGACGGAAACAAAATATTAGAGCGAACAATTCCAGTGAAAAAAATTGCAACAGAAAAAGGCGACATTTTCGTTACAACTGTGTACGACTTAACGTTAGCAAACTACGGTGTCAACCGCGGACTTGGCGGGCAAGAACCGAAAGACTTCAATGATGATGTTCCATTTACACCAGCATGGCAAGAAAAAGTGACCGGAGTAAAACGAGAACTGATTATTCAAATCGCTCGTGAGTTTGCTCAAAATGCTGTTGATACAAATGGACGCTCGATGATTATTGTCGGCGCTGGTATTAACCATTGGTTTAACTCTGATACGATTTATCGCGCGGTTCTAAATCTTGTTCTTTTCGTTGGTGCACAAGGTGTAAACGGTGGCGGTTGGGCGCATTATGTTGGGCAAGAAAAATTACGTCCGGCAGAAGGCTGGCAAACAATTGCAATGGCAAAAGACTGGCAAGGTCCGCCGAAATTACAAAACGGTACATCCTTCTTCTATTTTGTAACAGATCAGTGGCGCTATGAAGATACACCGGTTGGCCATTTAGCATCGCCAGTTGTCGGCAACTCACGCTATCAACATCACGGTGATTACAATGTGTTAGCTGCTCGTCTTGGTTGGTTACCTTCTTATCCAACATTCGAGAAGAATGGAATTGAACTATATAAAGAAGCTGTCGCTAGTGGCGCAACAACGGGGGAAGAAATCGGAAAATATGTTGCGCAAAAGCTAAAAGAAAAAGAACTTAAATTTGCAATTGAAGACCCAGATAACAAAAATAACTTCCCGCGCAATTTATTCGTATGGCGCGCAAACTTAATCTCAAGTTCTGGTAAAGGGCACGAGTATTTCTTAAAACATTTATTAGGTACAACAAACGGATTAATGAATGACGATAGCGATTCATTACGACCAGAAGAAATAAAGTGGCATGAAGAAGCACCTGAAGGAAAGCTTGATCTACTGATTAACTTAGATTTCCGTATGGCTGGAACAGCACTTTATTCTGATATCGTCCTTCCTGCCTCAACTTGGTATGAAAAACACGATTTAAGTAGTACAGATATGCACCCGTTCGTACATCCATTTAATCCGGCAATCGGTTCACCGTGGGAAGCACGCTCTGACTGGGATATTTTCTGTTCCCTTTCTAAAGCAGTCTCTGATTTAGCAACAGAACTTGATCTTGATCCGATGAAAGAAGTTGTGGCAACACCACTTCTTCATGATACACCGCAAGAATTGGCACAGCCGCTTGGCAAGATTAAAGATTGGAGCAAAGGTGAGTGTGAACCAATACCAGGAAAGACAATGCCGCAAATTCATGTTGTAGAACGAGATTATAAAACAATTTATGACAAGATGACAGCGCTTGGACCAAACACTGGGAAGCAGCCAATTGGTACGAAAGGGATTTCTTGGTCTGCAGAAAAAGAATATGAACAATTAAAGAGTCGATTAGGCGTTATTCGCACTGACTCTATCGCCAAAGGATGCCCTGATATAACAGAAGCAATCAATGCTGCTGAAGCGGTGTTAACCCTTTCTTCTACAACGAACGGTCATATGGCTGTAAAAGCATGGGAAGCTCTTGAAAAACAAACAGATTTACATCTGCGTGATTTAGCAGAAGAACGCGAAGAAGAATGCTTTACATTCGAACAAATTACTGCGCAGCCAAAAACGGTGATTACTTCCCCTGCCTTTACTGGTTCTGAAAAAGGGGGACGCCGTTACTCACCATTTACAACAAATGTTGAGCGCCTTATCCCTTGGAGAACGATAACTGGACGACAATCGTTCTACTTAGATCACGATATGATGAAGGAATTCGGTGAAACAATGGCAACATTCAAGCCAATCTTGCAACATAAACCGTTCCGTAAATCACGCCCTGAGGTAGAAGGAAAAGAAATTACACTAAACTATTTAACACCGCATAATAAGTGGTCGATTCATAGTATGTACTTCGATTCCTTACCGATGTTAACGCTGTTCCGTGGTGGTCCAACTGTTTGGATGAACAAAGATGACGCCGCCGAAGCTGGTGTTAGTGATAATGACTGGATCGAATGCTTTAACCGTAACGGCGTTGTCGTAGCACGTGCCGTTGTAACGCACCGCATACCAAGAGGAATGGCCTTTATGCACCACGCACAAGACCGTCATATTAACGTGCCTGGTACAAAATTAACGAGCAACCGCGGAGGAACGCATAATAGCCCAACCCGCATTCATGTAAAACCAACACATATGATTGGTGGATACGGTCAATTAAGCTATGGATTTAACTACTACGGTCCAACTGGTAACCAGCGTGACTTAAACGTCGTGATCCGCAAACTGAAGGAGGTAGATTGGCTTGAAGATTAAAGCGCAAGTCGGAATGGTAATGAACCTAGATAAATGCATCGGCTGCCATACTTGTAGCGTAACGTGCAAAAACACCTGGACGAATCGTCCAGGTGCTGAATATATGTATTTCAACAACGTGGAAACAAAACCTGGGATTGGTTATCCAAAACAGTGGGAAGATCAAGAAAAATATAAAGGCGGCTGGGAATTAAAAAACGGTGAAATCCAGCTAAAATCCGGTTCAAAAATGAAACGTCTCATGAACATTTTTCATAATCCAGATCAACCTACAATCGATGATTACTTTGAACCTTGGAACTATGATTATGAAACATTAACAAATAGTCCGCAGCGAAAACATCAACCGGTAGCTCGCCCAAAATCAGCAATTACTGGAGAGTTTATCGACAAAATTGAATGGGGCCCAAACTGGGAAGACGATTTAGCAGGCGGACATATAACAGGCTTGCAAGATCCGAACGTCAAGAAAATGGAAGAAGATATTAAAACAGATTTCGAGAATGTCTTTATGATGTATCTGCCTCGCATTTGCGAACATTGTATGAATCCATCTTGCGTTTCTTCTTGCCCATCTGGAGCGATGTATAAACGTGAAGAAGACGGGATTGTCCTTGTTGATCAAAATGCATGCCGCGCTTGGCGATTCTGCGTTTCTTCTTGTCCATATAAAAAAGTATATTTTAACTGGCAAACAAATAAAGCAGAAAAATGTACAATGTGCTTCCCGCGTATCGAAGCTGGTATGCCAACGATTTGCTCTGAAACATGCGTAGGACGTATTCGTTATATTGGGGTAATGTTATATGACGCTGACAAAGTAAAGGAAGCCGCTTCTGCACCAAACGAAAAAGATTTATATGAATCTCAGCTTACTGTCTTCTTAGATCCAAATGATCCAGAAGTAGCTGCGGAAGCAAAAAAACAAGGTATTCCTGAAGAATGGATTAAAGCGGCTCAAGAGTCACCAATTTATAAAATGATTATTGATTGGAAAATCGCCCTTCCTCTTCACCCAGAGTACCGGACAATGCCGATGGTTTGGTATATTCCACCGCTTAGCCCGATTATGAATATGGTGGAAGGGAAAGGAAGCAACTGGCAAGCAGAAGAAATTTTCCCTGCTATTGATAATATGCGTATTCCAATTCAATATTTAGCTAACTTACTTACTGCAGGAGATGAATCACATATTCGTCTTACATTGAAAAAAATGGCTGTTATGCGAACTCATATGAGAGCACTGCAAATTAATAAAGAACCAGATGAAGCTGTATTAAAAGAACTCGGTTTAACGAAAGAAGATGTAGAGGATATGTATCGTCTTCTTGCGATTGCAAAATATAAAGACCGTTTCGTTATCCCTACATCTCACCGTGAACAAGTTGCAGATTTATATAGTGAACAAGGAAGCTGCGGCCTTTCCTTCACAGGCGGCCCAGGTTCTTGTATGACACTCTCTTAAACTAAGGAGGTAATAGCTATGAAACAAGGTTTACAAACTGCTTTTTCTTGTGCTTCCTTCCTTCTCTCCTATCCTGAAACAGGATGGAGAGAAGCTTTACCAGAACTACAAGAAACAATTGATACGATTACACATGAAGAAATTCACACGTTGCTTACAGCTTTCATCAAACAAGCTCAAGAAAAAACAAACGATCAACTCATTGATTCTTACGTATATACATTCGACTTTGGAAAGAAAACAAATATGTATCTCACTTACATGAACACAGGTGAACAAAGAGAGCGTGGAATTGAATTATTAGAGCTAAAACAACACTATCAAAAAGCTGGCTTTGCGGTAACAGATAAAGAACTACCTGATTATCTACCGCTTCTACTTGAGTTTCTCGCAAACGCAAATAAAGAAGATAGCGAACCAATTATGAGTAGATACACGAAAGACATACAAGCATTGCACGGACAGTTAAAAGAAGCAAATTGTATGTACGAACCAATTCTTGCTGCCATTCTCCTCGCCATCGATGCCTGGGGAGTACAAGCGAATTAGAAAGGAGTGTCGTCAAAATGATGGATCAATTTTTATGGGTGCTGTTCCCCTATATCATTTTCGCAATCTTTATCGGTGGACACATTTTCAGATACAACTATGATCAATTTGGCTGGACATCAAAATCTAGCGAACTATTAGAGAAGAAAATGCTCCGAATCGGAAGTTTACTCTTTCACTTTGGCATTATGTTCGTAATCGGTGGACACATCATGGGAATATTAATACCAGAATCTATATATACCTCTTTCGGCATTTCTGAGCATATGTATCATATAGTCGCTATCGGCTTTGGTCTTCCTGCAGGAATTGCTTCAATTGTTGGTTTAGTGATTTTAATGTATCGTCGCTTTACAGTAAAACGCATTATCGCAACAAGTACAAAAGGAGATTATGTCGCCCTCGTCCTCTTGTTCATTGTAATGTTAGCAGGTCTATCCTCTACATTTTTCAATATTGATGCAAAAGGATTTGATTATCGAACAACAATTGGCCCATGGTTCCGCAGCCTCTTTGTTTTCCAGCCGAAAGCAGAATATATGGCAGAAGTACCTATTTGGTTTAAAATCCATATCATTGCAGCGATGGGGCTCTTTGCAACATGGCCATTTACAAGACTTGTACATGTCTTTAGCGTTCCAGTGAAATATTTACGCCGTAGCTATGTTATTTATCGAAAAAGACAACCTATTGAATCTGAAAAAGCAAAAATCCAATAAAAAATAGCACCTATCCTATAAAAATAAGATAGGTGCTATTTTATTTTTCCGTTAATCTTCCATGTTCATTTTACTATTTATTCGGATTCCAAGCACCATTACTTTCGAAATAGTACTTTACTCCTTTAATGAGTTGCCCACCTGTTTGCATTGCCCCACTTCCGTTGAAGTAGTACCATTTTCCATCAATTGCTTGCCAACCTGTTTGCATTGCCCCGCTTCCGTTGAAGTAGTACCATGTGCCGCTAATTGCTTGCCAGCCTGTTTGCATTGCTCCGCTTCCGTTGAAGTAGTACCATGTGCCGCTAATTGCTTGCCAGCCTGTTTGCATTGCTCCGCTTCCGTTGAAGTAATACCATGTCGTACCTACTTGTTGCCAGCCTGTTTGCATTGCTCCATTTCCGTTAAAGTAGTACCATACGCCTCCTACTTGTTGCCAACCCGTTTGCTTCACGCCGTTTGTATTGTAGTAATTCCATACAGATCCATTTTGTTTCCAACCTGTTTGCACTGTTTGACCTTGTTGCATCGCACCGTTAGCACCAAGTCTGTAACCGTCAATCGTTGTATTAGCTGCCATTTGGCCATTACCATAAAAATAGTACCATGTACCCTTAATTTCCTTCCAACCTTTCGCTTTCGTTCCATTTTGATCATAGAAATACCACTTTCCATTATCTTGTTTCCAATTGTTATGATAATGGTATTCTCCTGTTTCAAGCCCATATTTTCCACAGTTTGTTCGGCAAGTATGTCCACCGTTTTTATCCAATCCACCAGGGCTTGCATAAGCAGCTGTCGTCGATCCCATAATTGTTAGACCAACTGCCATCGCTAAAACTTTCATATTCTTTTTCATAGATTCACTTTCCCCTTCTCTTTATCTATTTATCTACCAAGCATTATTATATGATAACCGAATGATATTAATAAAGAATTGTGTTTTTGCATATTATAAAAATATAAATTCCCAGACTTCTAATATTCTCTATCTATTAAAATAATGCGTTTCCTTTTATAAATCGTTTTACTAGGGCAGTATCTGGCACTAACCCAAATAAATAGTGACTTTATATTATTACTAGGTGAACCTCTTGTTTCTATTACAACAAAGGTATTGAACATCCAATTTATCCCGCTATTTGCAGGCAGCAAGCCCCCACCTTTTCCCTCTCCTTGTTCTCCTTGACAACCATATGTACGAAAAAGACGTAAACAATGAAAAAATAAGAAAATCCCCTACTTTTAGTAGAGGACTCTTTCTATAAACCTGGTACAGAATCCAAGCTATCCGCATTCGGAACAGCTTGCATAGTACCTGACGTGTTGGCACTTGGAGCGGTATTCGTGCTCATACTTGTTCCAATCGCTGAACCTTTCGTATACGTCGTTGTCACTACATCCCCTGGGTTCAAGCAAAGATTTGTTGCCGTTCCTATTACAGTCACAACATCAATACAAGTTGGCCCTGTTGCTCCACTATATGTCTTTGATGCAACAAATGAAGTATCCCGCAAGTTATCCCCCGTAAATAAATTCCCATAGTTATTTACAATCACAAACTCTTTAATATTTGCCGGCATGACCAGTCAACCTTTCTGTTATGAACCTAATGTTAATTCACTTGTTTCTAGTGGTGGAAGGAATTCTGGCGTCCTAGGAGTAACTGGCGGCATCCGTTTTCCATTCAAAAAAGTAGCGATGCTCGATCCACCAGAACCAGCATATATTTTCGAAGCAGCAAATGGTTCAATAGTATAACAATCACCTACATTAACAGCTCCTGTGTTATTAACAATCTTTATTTTACGAATTCGCGCACTCACCATCCTCCCTCCTTTCTATATAAATCGATTATAATCGCAGGAATTGTTGCTCACTCATATGCGAAAAACAATTCTTGTATACACTGTATGCAAAAGAAAAAAACTTGAAACAGACGCGTTTCAAGTTTTAAAAATGAATTATTGAATTTCACCTTCATATTGCAGCATACCGCCGACCATATTCACTGTTTTAAACCCTTGTTCATTTAAATAATGACATACATTTTCACTGCGCATTCCTGATCGACAAATAAAAATATACTCATTTTCTTTATCAAAGAATTCCACTTTATTTGGAATATCACCCATTTTAATATGTACAGCTTCTGGAATTTTCCCTTGTGCTACTTCCTCATCTTCACGTACATCTACTAAAAATAACGTTTCCCCGTTTTCTAAGCGCTCTTGCACTTCTTCTGTTGTAATTGTTTTTACTTCTGTCATATGTCGTTCCTCCTTAATATAATTAAAACTTTAACGTATTTCCGAAAGAAGTCCCCACTTCAAAACGCGTTCGTATTTAAGTGAAGGATAGTTGACGTAGTAAATTTTTTCTCTACTCATCTATTCATCACCAATTTTAGCATGGAAAATTACGAACGCAAAGAAGTGAAACTTCCATCATTTGCATTATTCCTCAACTAATTTGTAAATTTATTACATTTACAAATCTACCTCTCACATTGTATCCTCAATATACTTGTTTTACGAAAGGAGTCGATCGACATGACACTTTTTCTTTTCATTATAGGTCTCATTTTTTTAATTCTCGCTATCATTTCACTCGGTATATTTAACAAAAGAAGACCCACACGATCCTCTCAAGAACGAGCATTCTTTTATTTATTACTTAGTATCGCTTGCCTTGGATTATGCATTGCTACATACGTCTTCCGTTTAAAAATCATCTAAAAAGAAGGTGCTCGCTTAACGGCTCGCACCTTTTTTCACACATTGCTATATATTCATTTCAATTTTTCAAGCGTATAAGTCGCGGCTCCGAAGAACCAAAAGTGACCGCTACTTGTTTTCTCTCTTTGTTTTCACTTGGCACGGGGCAGGAAAAGGAAAAGGGGCTAATCGCTTCTATGCATAGCCAGATGCTCTCTTCCACCTAAAGATTAGGTTTTATGTGTTTTTTTCAATTTGCACTTATACAAACACTCTTCTCTTTAAAAACTCATCCACTTTCTTTTCAAATAAATGAACATCAAATACACCAGCCATATGGCCATTAATACTTTCAATCTCATAAACCTCTGCGTATTTCCCTTGTTTCTGGAGCAGCTCTACCATTTCATAATTATAACGAGAAGGTTGCAGTAAATCTTGTTTACACGGAATCATAAGCACATCTGCCTCTATTTGAGAAAGTGCCTCTTCTAAAGAGGAAAAACCGTGTGCAAGATCATGTAATAACGTTGCTTTCGCTGTATACATCCATGAATTTGCATCCACAAAAGTAATATTTTGAAGTGTCAATGCATTTATATTTTGTTCAAATGAAGTCCGTGCTGAGAAATTCTCATAAGGTAGCGTTTCCGTACTATTACGCAGAAATGTCGTTTCATAATAGTGAGCATCAAACCCATTTATAAACATCATTTTCCCTGCTAAATGCAGCCCTTTCGTCGGCTGTTCATCCCCATAATTTCCATCATTCCATTTTGGATCTAACTGAATAGCTTCAATTGCATTTTGCAGAACATTAACCGATGTCACAACCGGATTTTGCGGATTCGTAATTACACCAATCATTTGCTCTACCATATGGGGATAACGAACAGCCCATTGCTGCGCAATCATTCCACCAGCTGATGGTCCGATTACCGTATGTAACCTTGTAATTCCCATTGCATTCACTAATTCATATTGCACACGTGCTACATCTAAAAATGTAAATACCGGAAAACCCATCCCATATTCAGATCCCGTTATTGGATTAACTGACTTTGGTCCCGTTGTAATCACGTAAGGATTTTTCACTTGTACATTACAAAGATTATCGGTACATATCACAAAATAGCGATCGGTATCAATTGCTTTACCCGGTCCAATCAGTCCGTCCCACCAACCAGGAATGAGATCTTGCTCCGTATATTTTCCTGCCGCATGGCTTGTTGCACTAAAATAATGACAGACTAAAATCGCATTTGATTTTTCCCGGTTTAATTTACCGTACGTCTCATATCCAATCTGAACAGGGATCTTTATGCCATTTTCAAATGTAAACTTTTTTAAATGAAAGCTTTCTTTTTTTACATACATCATAAATTTCTACTCCATTGTAAATACGTCATTATATATCAATCCTCCATAACAAATCTATCCCGTTTACCAAAACACTTTTACGTTTCCAAAAGAAACCCTTCTTTTAACAAAAAGGATTTTTGATTCCCCATAAACATGTGCATAATATACAAAATACGCCATAAACTAACATTATCTTACATGAGTTAAAGAGGGAATACGTATGATATGGAAATGGTTTCGAAAGAAAAAAAAATCAAGTAAAACAGATTCAAAAGAGCAAAATCAAACTACTAAACAAGACGCGCAAACACAAAACAAACAACATCAATCTGCTCAAGGTACTAAACAAGACGCGCAGACACAAAACAAACAACATCAATCTGCTCAAGGTACTAAACAAGACACGCAAACACAAAACAAACAACATCAATCTGCTCAAGGTACTAAACAAGACGCGCAAACACAAAACAAACAACATCAATCTGCCCAAGCTACTACACAAGACCAGCAAACACAAAACAAACAACATCAATTTGCCCAAGCTACTACACAAGACCAGCAAACACAAAACAAACAACATCAATCTGCTCAAGCCACTAAACAAGACGCGCAAACACAAAACAAACAACATCAATCTGCCCAAGCTACTAAACAGGACCAGCAAATACAAGGCAAGCAGCAAAATAATAGTAGCAATAGCATTTATGATTTCAGTAAACCCGAGAAAGAAAAGGTTCACTCTCTTCAAGATTTATTAGAAAACCTAAAAACATCTAGTGATTTTGTAAGTTATCACACATCAGATGATGAAACAATGCCGTATTGGATTTCTTATTACCGGCCATCGCTTGATGGTGAAAAATTACAAAAGTATTTAATGCCAGCTTTATTAGAGCATACGTGTTCTACATTAGAAGAATTAAAAGAGCATATTCCAATGAGCGGAATTACGATCACAAATGATCTTCAAAAAATCGAAGATATGGTTTTAAAAGGGCACGCTATCGTACAGTTACATGAACAAGATCAAAAATGTATCTTAGCAAATATCACAATTGATAATTATCGGGCGCCATCTATTCCATTAAATGAATCTACAGTTATTGGTCCACAAGAGGGATTTGTAGAGGATATTGATACGAATCTTAACTTAGTACGTAAACGCCTTCCAGTGTTAGCACTACAAACAAAAGAGGTTATCATTGGGACATTCTCTAAAACAAAAGTTGTCATGATGTATTTAGAGAACCTTGCTGAAAAAGACAGTGTTGATTATTTAGAAGAGTCACTTCGTACAATTGAATACGATCAAATCAACGACAGTTCCTATATTCAAGAATTGATGGGAGAAAAATCAATCTTCCCACTATTTATTAATACAGAACGTACAGACCGAGTAACGACCGCATTAATTGATGGAAAAATCGCTATTTTTGTAGATGGTTCACCGAGCGTCTTACTCACTCCTGTTTCATACTTTGATTTTTTTGTTTCACCAGAGGATTACAACGTATCTTGGCTTTACGCTACGTTTTCAAGATTTTTACGACTCATTGCTGTTCTGTTTTCCATCTGCGCAGCACCATTATATGTTGCCATTTTAAGTTATCATTACGAATTAATTCCAAGCGATTTACTCGAAACATTAATTTTATCAAGAGCACAAGTTCCTTTCCCACCTTTAATAGAAGCACTCTTTCTAGAACTGGTTATTGATTTACTTAGAGAGGCTGGGGCTAGACTACCAATGAAAGTAGGCCAAACACTCGGTATTGTAGGCGGTATCGTAATCGGACAAGCATCTGTACAAGCAGGACTAACAAGTAATATTTTGTTAATCATTGTCGCCTTATCCGCGTTAGCTTCCTTTATCACACCGATTTATAAGATGGGGAACGCAGTTCGCTTACTACGATTCCCATTCCTTTTATTTGCAGAATTAGGTGGACTATTCGGAATTTCACTAGGTTTTATCTTTTTATTTACTCATCTATTCAGGCTTTCTTCTTTACAGAAACCATTCGCGCTCTTTTATCCAGCAAGGCGACAATCACTAAAAGACTCTTGGATTCGGTTTCCATTATCTATGATTGATACACGAGATATTCAAGCAAGGCCGCAACACGTAAAAAAATCAGCACATGGGATTTCAACAAAACATACATCTGATTTTGATGAATAAGAAACGAGGTGCACATATGAGTAAAGTCAAAACAAAATATCAAATATCTCCTATCTTTGTTTTCTTCTTGATTCATAGTGCACAGTTCGGCGCTGGAGTTCTCGGATTTGCACGCATTATCGCAAAAGCGGCTGGATATGATGCCTGGATAGGAGTTGTTATAACCGGAATCATCATTCACCTTCTCGTTTGGATGATGTATTACTTATTAAAAAATACAGAAGGCAACCTAATAGATCTTCATCACCAAACCTTTGGAAAGTGGCTCGGTAATGGCATTAATATTGTATTCATGCTGTATTTTTTGGTTGCGAGTATATCCGTTGTTCGAACGTATGTCGAGATTGTTCAAGTATGGATGTTTCCTACCGGGTCCACTTGGATGTTCACCGCCTTTTTATGTTTATTAAGTTACTACATCATCTCATCAGGATTCCGCATCATCACTGGTATCTGTGTCGTTTCAATTAGTGGGACACTAGGTTATATTTTTCTTAGCCTGTTTATGTTAAAGTACGCGCATTGGGAAAATTTACTTCCTGTTTTTACGCATTCTTTTGGACGTATTTTAAAAGCATCTCAATTGTCAATTTATACTATGACGGGCTTTGAAATTTTTCTTATGGCATACCCATTTGTGAAGAATCCCGAGAAATCTCATAAATTTGCACAATATGGTGTATTATTCTCTAACATTTTATATTTATTTAGCACGATTTTGGCATTCGCTTTTTTTAGCGAAAAACAGTTATCAAAAATGATTTGGTCTCAGCTTTCCATGACACAAGTTATTCAATTACCCTTTATCGAACGACTAGAATACATTGCCATCTCCGGCTATGCACTTGTAATTCTTACAAGTTTTATTCTTCCATTATGGGCTGCTACAAGAGGAACGCATGAAATCTTTCATGTAAAGCAAAAATACATTTTACTTTCTTTCATGTTCATTACAATTATTGTGTCACAACTTTTAACAAACAGGCATGATATCAACGATTTTATTAGTTATACTTCCAAAGTTAGTCTTTGGCTTATATATGTTTACATCCCAATCTTATTTCTTATCGTGTGGGTGAAAAGAAAATGGAAAAAATCAAGAGAAAACTAATTCTTCTTTCATGTATTTGTTTATTCACCATAACAGGCTGTTTGCAAAAAAATATTGTTGATGATGTTCAGTTAATTCAAGGGATTGTTTTTGATGCAGCAAAAAATAATAAAATAAAGGTGACATCAGTTTGTCCGGTGCAGCGAAAAGGAAATAAAGTACAGGTCTATGAAGGAATAGCAAATGCCGTTAAACAAGTAAAAGCTGATACTTCTTTGGAATCATCTCAACCATTTGCAAGCGGACAAATGCGCGTTGCTTTATTTACTACAAGAATTGCTAAAAAAGGATTGTCGACCTCCTTTGATACACTAATTCGCGATGTCAGCATCGGAAACTCAGTGTATGTTGGATTATTAGAAGGAAACGGACTTGAGCTGTTAAAAGGAAAATATTCAACTTCATCTAATGTGGCTATCTATATAAAAAAAATGCTAGAGCATAACATGCAAACAGGCCCCTTACCAACTGATAATTTATATTTAGGTGCATTTCGTTATTATCGTGAAGGCCAAGATTCTTATATGCCTATCCTAAAAAAGAGTAAAGACAAAATCAAAATCACTGGCATTGGACTTTTAAAAAAGGATAAGTATGTTGGAAAAATTGATCAACAAGATATGTTCGTATTTAAGGGGTTATTGGAAAAACATCGGTTAGATTCACACGAGTTTAAAATTAATAATGGATATGTAATGATTAATAATATTCGTTCCAAACCAACATATATTGTAAATGTAAAAACTGGAAAGCCTTCCTTTTTAATTAAAGTGAAAATAGATGCACGCATTCTAGAACTTTCGAAACAAGTAAACCTAGAAAATAAAAAGAACACAAAGAAAATATCACGAGAAGTTGAAAAACGCTTAAATACTAAAGCCACAAAACTCATCAAAAAATTCAAATCTCTAGATGTTGATCCTCTTGGGCTTGGAGCTAAATTTAGACAAAGGTATCGACCATTTAAATTAGATGAATGGAAAAAAATGTATAAAGATGTTCCTATCACAGTAAAGTATGAGGTTGATATTACAAATTCAGGTGTAATCGAATAATATGAAATATAGTTTCCTCAAAATGTCAGATAATGATTGAACTCCTCTTCCGGGCATGATACAACGGAGAGAGGAGTTTGTTGATAATACTTACATAAAGAAAAAAGATATTTACGGGGGAGCTTATGTCTAAAAAGTTAGTAAAACCTATTTTAAATGGTATTCTGTTTCTCGGCGTCTTTTTATTTGCTCATACATACTTAAAAAATGTTTCATTTACACGTTATTTACTTGTTGTCGTACCGACGCTACTTGTTGGGATGTTCGGAATTGATCTCGCTTTATCATTTTTAATAAAGAAAGAAGAGTAGGGAAAGAACATCTTATTTTATAAGGTGTTTTTTTTATTAAACAATCTCCTTATGTTACAATGAAACTCGGCACAAAACGAGAAAGGATGAAACAACATGGCTAACGAAAAAGGTTTAGATAAAGGATATGAACTTGTTGCAAAAATGCACGAGGTATTTGGACACCCTGTTACAGATGTACCAACAAAATTAACAGAAGAACGCGCAAAAATTCGTGCAAGCTTTATGCAAGAAGAGTTAGAGGAATTTTTAGAAGCTAATACTGTAGAAGATCAATATGATGCGTTAATTGACCTTATCTATTTCGCATTTGGAACATTTGCAGAAATGGGAGTTCGTCCCGATAAAGGCTTTGAAATTGTAAACAATGCAAATATGGCAAAACTATTCCCTGACGGAAAACCACGTTTCCGCGAAGGCGATGGCAAAATTTTAAAACCAGAAGGCTGGCAAGCACCAGAACCACAGTTACGTGCTGAAATTGAGCGTCAACGCCAAGAAGCATTAGCAAAAGCAGGGAAATAAGATTGAATAGGCTACTATTCGCGAGAAGTTAAGACCCGCACTTATGTCTTATTTTTTCGAGCGAACGATATGTCGTGTCGAAACGCCGATATATCTGAAAAAGGAGCTCTCTTTATGAAGAGAGCTCCTTTTTGTTTATTTTTTCTTCTTTTCTGTCGGTTGACTTTGTTTAGCAAAATTAGATGAATCATCGAAATTCGGTTGCTTTTTACCAGCATTATTACTTCTACCTTTTCCCATATGTAATGCACCTCCTCTCCTCCTTACTATTCCCAAAATAAAAAATCCCCTTGCGCACAAGAGAATTTTTTTATGTTTTTTATTTACTCTATTAGTGTCCGTGTCCAGCATGCCCTGCCGCGCCCGCTGTTCCTGCAGTACTTCCTGCACTTCCCGCTCCGCCATACCATGTTTGCTGTTGTTGATGTTGTTGACCATGGTGTTGATGCTGGCCATGGTGTTGATGCTGACCATGGTGTTGATGCTGACCATGGTGTTGATGCTGACCATGGTGTTGATGCTGACCATGGTGTTGTGTTTGATATAAAACAGCCTGTGGATGAATTTGATGGTGACCATGATGATGTACTTGTTGCTGATGATGACCGTGTTGCTGGTGGTGACCATGATGTTGGTGGTGACCGTGATGTTGGTGGTGACCATGATATTGGTGGTAACCGTGATGTTGGTGGTGACCGTGATGTTGGTGGTGACCGTGATGGACGTGATGACCATGAATCATTTGTGGACCTACTCCTCCTACTAGAATAGGAGCAACACCACCAAATCCTGGTTGCGGACCAACTGCTGCAGGGAAGCCAGATTGTGCCCCGCCTACAAATGTTGGAAATGTAGTTGGTGCCCCTACAGGAACTCCACCTTGTGCTCCTCCTACAAATGCCGGAAATGTAGTTGGCGCTCCTACAGAAACTCCACCTTGCGCTCCTCCTACAAATGCCGGAAATGTAGTTGGTACTCCTATAGGAACTCCACCATGCGCTCCTCCCACGAATGTTGGCATTCCGGTTTGCGCTCCAGCTACAGATGTAGGAACTCCTTCTGATGATCCGCCCATCCATGTTGGGTTCCCGCCATATCCTTGTTGTCCAGCTCCTCCCATTAGCATTTGTGCATAGCCATCCTCACCTATCATAAAGCCGTGCGATGCGTTATTATCCATCCCTTTCATTTCTTTCACCTCTTTCTCTCAATTTAACCTGCCTTTGTTATCATATTTCTCATACAAGAATAGGTGTTTGTCTATAAGGGAATTCCACTCATTTTTCAGTTGTCTCAAAAAAAGAGCAGCCCTCTCATAAGGACTGCTCTTTCCTATTAATTTGCAACGATATTAACAAGTTTTCCAGGAACAACAATTACTTTACGAACTGTTTTCCCTTCAATTTGTTCTTTCACTGCTTCGATAGCAAGTTGTTCCACTTCTTCTTTTGATGCGTCTTTTTTCGTTTTCAGTTTCGCACGAACTTTACCCATAACTTGAACAACGATTTCAACTTCATCTTCTACAAGTTTAGACTCATCAAATGTTGGCCAGCTTGCATATGAGATTGTTTCACTGTGTCCAAGCTTGCTCCAAAGTTCTTCCGCAACGTGCGGTGCAACTGGTGCAATCATTTTTACGAAACCTTCTACATATTCTTTCGGAAGTACTTCTGTTTTATATGCATCGTTAATGAACATCATCATTTGAGAAATTGCAGTGTTAAAGCGAAGCTCTGCATAGTCTTCTGTAACTTTCTTCACTGTTTGATGGTATGCTTTCTCAAGTTCTTGATTAGAGGCATCTGTGATTTTCTCACTTAGTTCACCGTTATCTTGAACAAATAGACGCCATACACGATCTAAGAAACGACGAGCTCCGTCAAGACCATTTTCAGACCAAGCAATTGAAGCATCTAATGGTCCCATGAACATTTCGTAAAGACGAAGTGTATCTGCACCATGGCTTGCTACAATATCATCAGGGTTTACAACATTCCCTTTTGATTTACTCATTTTCTCGTTATTTTCACCTAGAATCATACCTTGGTTAAATAATTGTTGGAATGGCTCTTTCGTTGGAACCACACCGATATCATATAATACTTTATGCCAGAAACGAGCATATAGTAAGTGAAGTACAGCGTGCTCTGCACCGCCGATATAAATATCAACTGGAAGCCATTGTTTTACTTTTTCAGGATCTACAAGTGCTTCGCTGTTGTTTGGATCGATGTAACGTAGGTAGTACCAGCAGCTACCAGCCCATTGCGGCATTGTATTTGTTTCACGACGACCTTTTTTACCAGTCTCAGGATCGACAACATTTACCCACTCTTCGATGTTTGCAAGTGGTGATTCACCTGTACCAGATGGACGAATGTTTTCTGTTTTTGGAAGAACTAATGGTAATTCTTCTTCTTTCACAGCTGTCATTGTGCCATCTTCCCAATGGATAACTGGAATTGGCTCACCCCAGTAACGTTGACGACTGAATAACCAGTCACGAAGACGGTATGTTACTTTTTGATTTCCTGCACTTGTTACTTCAAGCCATTCAATCATTTTTGCAATTGCTTCTTCTTTATTTAGACCATCAAGAAATGCTGAGTTTACGTGTGGACCATCACCTGTATATACTTCTTTCGTGATGTCTCCGCCTTTTACAACTTCTTTCATTGGAAGGCTAAATACTTGTGCAAACTCATAATCACGCTCATCGTGAGCTGGAACTGCCATTACAGCACCTGTTCCGTAAGTTGCAAGTACATAGTCAGCAATCCATATTGGTAATTTCTCACCGTTTACTGGGTTAATTGCATAAGCACCAGTGAATACGCCTGTTTTTTCTTTCGCAAGTTCTGTACGCTCTAAATCACTTTTCGCTTTTACAGAATCAATGTACGCTTCTACTGCTTCTTTTTGATCCGCAGTTGTAATTTCTG
The DNA here is from genome assembly GCF_000374885.1 of Bacillus sp. 105MF. Taxonomy (NCBI): domain Bacteria; kingdom Bacillati; phylum Bacillota; class Bacilli; order Caryophanales; family Bacillaceae; genus Bacillus; species Bacillus sp. 105MF. Next base: position 311,523 of record NZ_KB895566.1, read on the forward strand.
TAACAAGCGCATGCTCTGGAGCAAGTACACAGTAAGTTGCACCAAATAGTGTATCAGGACGCGTTGTGAAGACTGTAAACTTCTCATCTGTACCATCGATGTTAAAGTGTACTTCTGCACCTTCAGAACGACCGATCCAGTTACGTTGCATATCTTTTAAGCTTTCCGGCCAATCAAGATCATCTAAATCTTCAAGTAGACGATCTGCATATGCAGTGATTTTTAACATCCATTGTTTCATCGGACGACGCTCAACAGGATGTCCACCGCGCTCACTCTTACCGTCGATAACTTCTTCGTTCGCAAGTACTGTACCAAGTGCTGGGCACCAGTTTACAGGTATTTCATCTACGTAAGCTAATCCTTTTTCAAATAGCTGTAAGAAGATCCATTGTGTCCATTTGTAGTAGTTTGGATCTGTTGTATTTACTTCACGGTCCCAATCATAAGAGAAGCCAAGTGCTTTAATTTGGTTACGGAACGTGTTAATGTTTTTCTCTGTAAATTCTGCTGGGCTATTTCCAGTATCAAGTGCATATTGCTCTGCTGGAAGACCGAATGCATCCCATCCCATTGGATGAAGAACGTTATATCCTTGCATACGTTTCATACGAGATAAAATATCCGTTGCTGTATATCCTTCTGGATGTCCTACGTGTAGCCCAGCTCCTGATGGATATGGGAACATATCTAGTGCATAAAATTTTGGTTTTTCTGTCTCATCTGGCGTGCGGAATGTTTTATTCTCTTCCCAATACGCTTGCCACTTCTTCTCAATTTCTTGATGATTAAAGCTCATGAGATATCCTCCATTCAAATTGTATTTATTTTCACCGCCTAAAATACAAAAAACCTCTCATCCCTAGAAAGGGACGAGAGGTTATAGATTCCCGCGGTACCACCCTAAATTAATGTAATAAAGGATGTTCAAAACGTTCGGTAAAGATAGCTGCCGCATTTCTTTATCTTCCTTTTGAACAAGCACTAATATATACATTCGCTTAGATCCGTAACGTGGATAGACGGCAATTGCTACTTTGGTTCACAACTGCAACTCAAAGGCGAGTTCATAACGAAACGTGGATTGACTTGCACCAACCGTCAACTCTCTAAACCAGCTTCTATTACTACTACTCCTTCTCACTGTTATTACAAGTATGAGTTAATTTAAATATATTCTAAAACATGTTACATGTTCCGTCAAACTAAACTGCAATTTTTTCTTCTACTGTTTCTTCCACTTTCACTCGTTTATCATAAATGCTCGTTGCGATAAGCGCTACTACAAGCATTACCATGATTGCTATAAACAATACTTCCATATTGTATAAGTCAACAATTGCTCCGCCAACAACTGGGCCAAACATTTTCCCAACAGTCGCTGCGCTATTTACAACACCTTGATAAAAACCGAGCTTATCATTTGGTGCAAGGATATTCGCAATCGTTGGAACAGCTGGCCAAACAAATAATTCACCAATTGTTAATGTCACCATCGCGACAAGGAACATGGTAAATTGCTGTGCTTGACTAAGTACAATAAATGACACTGCAAAAATGCCGATTCCGATCATAATTTGTTGTTTCAAAGAACGCTTCATCGCACGAATAATCGTACTTACTAATGGCTGCGCACAAACAATCATCGCCCCGTTTATCGTCCATAACAGGCTGTAATGACGAAGGCTAATATTTAATTCCTGCATATGTGTCGCAATCGCACCTTGCCATTGTACATATGTAACCCAGCATAAAGCATATGCTACACATACAATAAGAAGTGCCTTGAATCCTGGTGTAAGTGACCAACCTTTTTTCTTTCCTTCTTTTACTTCTACACTCTTATCTTTCTGATCTTCCATACCACGGAATCCGATAAAAGCAATTAAGAAGAAAATAAAGTATAAAATAAAGTTCGCTAAGAAAATATAATCAAAACGATAAGAAGCAACTAAACCACCGCACGCTGTACCAACAGCGATTCCAACGTTTTGTCCAACATACATCGCATTAAATGCTCTCCGTCCGCCTTCTGGCCAAATCGTACCAACCATCGCATACATCGATGGAAAGACCATACCAGAACCGAATCCAATTAACGCAAGCCACACAACATATAATGGCCAACCATGGAAGAATACAAGACCTAAAATCGCTAATAGTGTAATCACAATTCCTACTAAAATCGACTTATATCCGCCCCATTTATCAAATAAAACACCGCCGAGTAAGTTACCAATTACTCCTGTTAACGAGTTAATCATTAATACCATTCCGGCCACAGATAACGATTTTCCTAAATGATCATGTAAATAAATTGTATTAAATGGCCATAAAAAAGAAGCACCCGTGACATTAATAATCATCCCAGCTACTAATAGCCATACTTTCCTTGGCATAGTTTCCCCTCCTATTCTGTTTTTTCGTTCTATACATAACAGTAAAATTGTAGTCGTTTTTAAATAGGAAGGCAACTGATTAATAGTTGGTGAAATTCAGATAATGATATTTAAATGAAAAAGAAAAAATACCGAGCACCCTCTGCTCGGTATTTTCTAACTCTTAGTCCTCTTTCGGAAGAACAATTCCTTTATACAATTGAACTGTAATGAAGTAGTAAATTGTGTAAATGACCACGAAAATTACAATTGGTAACCAAATACGGAAATACGGGTCAATTAAGATAAATCCGAAAATATTCATACCAACTAACACGTGAGCAATACCCACAATCGCTGGGAATAAGAATACTAAGAATAATTCTTTATAGATAGACTTCGTTAATAATTCACGGCGAACACCGATTTTACGAAGCATTTGGTAACGTGTAATATCGCTTGATGCACCCGATAGAATTTTAAACATTAAACAACTTGCCATCATTGCTAAGAAAGCAATTCCTAGGAAGAGCCCCATAAATACTGTTCCACTAGCGATGCCGTAAAATCCAGTATAAAACTGGTTCTTACTTTGCAAGGAATTTTCTTTTACATTTTTATATTTAACTAGCTGCAACTCGTCAATTTTTTTCCACTCTTTTTTATATGTTAAGAAATCATCTACTTTTCCAAGTAATGCAACGCCCTCTTTACCTTGCAAACCATCATATATTTTTTGGTCTACAATTTTAATTGTTTGATTAGGGGATACATAAATTGGATGAATCGTGCTTAATGCCTGATCCCACTCCTTTGGAATCACATTATCAGATTTTTCTTGACCGGAACTCGAAATCGCACCTACTGGCAGTTCTTCAGAAACTCGTTTCACTTTACCAATATCTTTCATTCCTTTAAAATCTTTTAAATCTTGTATTAAAGGACGATTTTTCTCTAAATCTTCTTTTAAATAATAGACATATTTATCGTCTGTTTTGTAACGATATTCACTTTTCTCTTTAAATGTAATACCATCTAAAATTTTCTTCTCTTCGGCTGTTGGATTATGAATCGCAACATCATAAATTGCCAAACCATCGACAGTAAGCATAACGTTATTTTTGAACGCCATACCGCCTGAAATCGCACCCGCTCCAAGCGCCACTAACATCGCTACTGTAGCTAGTACTTTTGTTAAGCTATTGATGCGGAAATTTAACTGTGCAAATGTAAAAGCATTAAGTCCTTTTTCAGTACGCTTTTTATTACTCTTTAGCTTTTTAATAATAAGCGGAAGGAATGTTCCAAATAACATGTAAGTTCCGGACGTTACAGTGATTAATGCAATAATAACCCCCATTTGCGCCAACTTACCCATGTAAATCATAGAAGCATAGCCGATTGCTAATAGAATAATTCCAACGAATGCAGCTATAACAGTCTTTACTCCTGCTTTAGAAACACGATCCGTTTTAGAATCAGCATGAACCAGTTGTAGAACCGTAATACGTGATAATTTGATACTATTCATAATTGCTGATAAAACAAATAGTACTAAGAAGAAAATACATGTAACAAGCATAGATGGAACATAAAATGCATGATAGCCACCTGCAGTAAATTCAAGCTGTTGCATAAGTAGTTTACCAATTCCTTGCGCGAGCCCTACACCGACTGCAATACCAACTACAAGAGATGCTGCTCCTAATACAATTGTTTCAATAAACATAAGCAGTGTCACCTTATGCTTTTTGGCTCCTAACATCATATACATACCAAATTCTTTTTGACGAAGTGATAGCAAGAAAGAATTAGCATATAAAATATAGAAGAATGTAATGATAGCTAATAGTACCGCACCAGCATGGAAGACGAATTGAATACTACTGATTACAGAATTCGCCTCAATAAACGCTTTATTCAATGCTAACGTTTGGAACATGTAAAAGATCGAAATTGACATTACAAGACCAACAAGTAAGACAATGTAATCTTTCAGCTTACTTTTCAGTCCTGACATAGAAAGCTTAAATAACATGTCTGAACCTCCTTTCTTATGCTTTTTGTGTGCCTAAGTCTGCAAGCACATCTAAAATTTCTTTATAGAACGCTTCGCGCGTACCACCGCGGTGAATTTCTTTGTATAACTCGCCGTCTTGAATGAATAAAATACGCTGACAGTAACTTGCGCTATATGGATCGTGGGTAACCATCATAATCGATACACCTTGTTCTTCATTTAAGTTTGTCATTGCATCTAAAAGGCTCGTTGCATTTTTAGAATCAAGCGCTCCTGTTGGCTCGTCTCCTAAAATGATCGCTGGCTCATGTACAAGCGCACGCGCTGCTGCTGAACGCTGTTTTTGTCCACCAGATACTTCAGATGGGTACTTTTGAAGTATTTCTGAAATTCCTAACATTTCAGCTACCTTTTCTACTTTCGGTCCAATCTTACGTGATGGAACGCCTTGCAAAGAAAGTGGCAGAGCAATATTTTCATAGATTGATAAGTTTTCTAATAAGTTAAAGTCTTGGAAGATGAATCCTAACTTTTGTGAGCGAAAATCAGATAGTTCTCCTTGCTTCATTTTTGTAATATCTGTACCTGCAATTTCAACAACGCCGCCCGTTGCTTTATCCAGTGTTGAAATTACATTTAGCAAAGTTGTTTTCCCTGAACCAGATGGCCCCATAATTCCAACAAATTCACCCTCTTGAATAGAGAATGATACACCTTTTAACGCATGTGATTGACTCTCACCTTTTTTACCGTACACTTTTTGAACGTTTTTTACGTCTACAACTGGTTTGTTCATATATATCCTCCTACAATTGTTTTTCCATTTCCTAGTTTGTACCATTTCTGCATCATCTACCATTGTTTAACATTACATTTACCTTACACTTTTGTAATATAAATGCTTATTTTTTATTTTTTTAGAACCATATCAATAGATTCATTCCATTCAATTTCATAGAAAAAATCACATTAAAAACGTGTTACCTTGCTAACATTTACATTCGGATATACATCGACATTCTTTATTTTCACAGTATTATTCATCTATATCCCTTCCCCTTCACATTTTCCTTATCATGCTTTTTATAAACAAAGCAATACATCCAAAAATTCAAATGTCCACCTATTAATATACCACATATTACCATACATAACGATAAAAAAATTCGGAATATTCGACAATTCGGATTATAATGTCACACAAAAAGCTGAGCCCATGTAAGCTCAGCTTTTCCTTTTATTGTTTTAACCTTTTAAAACGAATTCATTCCCTTCATTATCGTTAAATATAGAGAATGTACCCCAAGGCATTTTATTTGGCTCTTGTGTAAATTCTACCCCGTTCTTCTTCATTGTTTCATACGTTTCTGTCATATTTTCTGTTACGAACACGATTGATGCTTTTAGCTCATTTGCATTTGGCATCATTGTTTTGGGATAAATGACTAAGTGCGAACGTGTGCCTTTTGGTCCTACTTCAATCCAGCTTGCGTTTGGTCCCATTGGATCGTTACGATATACTTCAAATCCCGCTTTCTCTGTCCAAAACTCGAGCGCCTTTTGTTGATCATCTACGTAAACTGCTACTGTACCGATATGTGCAATCATTGTTTATTCCTTACTTGAATCTTAATTATAACGGAGAGACTCAAAAATACAAAAAGCTGCTCCATTTCTGAAGCAGTTTTTTCTCCAACATTATTTTTTTAAAGGCGTAACTGTCCAATACGTAATCACACGCCAAATTTATTCGAATGGCCCCATCTTGAAAAACTTCATCTAGATGACACTGAAAATAATTTAGATTGTATAAATTGCGATACATACATATAGAGTCTGCATATACGTCAGGTTTCCTGTAAAATTAAACAAGCGACCTGGCTTACTCTGATTGCTTTGATTTTTGTGGTTGTCCTTTTTTACGATTACGCTGTTTTGCTTGTACCACTGGATCGAGTTCATTTGAGAACTCAGCGTTATGTCCATTTTGCGTTTTTTGCTCTGGGTTATTTTGATCTGAGCGCTTTGCCATTACATTCACTCCTTATTAGTGCGGTGTAATAATCATTTGGTGCTGTAATTGACGAACTGCCATACGTGCACGATTTAATTGCTCACGTTGTTCATCATTCGCATGTTGCTGCATAATTTGTAAATCGTTATAAGCTTGTTCTAATTGTAATTGTGCATCAGAATACTCCATTGTATTGTAATGCTCTTGTCTACTTCCGATATCTAATTGCTCTTTTGCATATTCTATAGCTTGCTCTGCTTGCGTAATGTATTCTTCAAGTGATTGACGCTCTGCCATGATGTAGCCTCCTTGCCTTTAATTCTCCCTTAGTGTGTCCCTTCCATATCGACCTTATGAGTATGTTATAATGGATTTTGTTTCATTTTAGGCTTTAGGAGGGATATGTAATGAAGGTTCAAAACCCTTTTCCATATACAAATGACAATAAACGTTACCATACGTGGAATTATCACTTACGAAAAGAGTTCGGCGAAAAAATCTTTAAAGTTTCATTAGACGCTGGATTTGATTGCCCAAACCGTGATGGCACAGTCGCATACGGCGGATGCACATTTTGCAGCGCTGCTGGTTCTGGTGACTTTGCTGGCGATCGCCGCGATGATGTTGTAACGCAGTATCATGAAATGAAAGAAAAAATGCACTCGAAATGGAAAGATGGAAAGTGTATCGCTTATTTCCAAGCATACACCAATACGCATGCTCCATTAGAAATGCTAAAAGAAAAATTCGAACCGCTGTTGGCAGAAAAAGATGTTGTTGGTCTTTCAATCGCAACTCGTCCCGACTGTTTACCTGACGATGTCGTTGAATATTTAGCTGATTTAAATAAACGCACGTATCTTTGGGTTGAACTTGGACTGCAAACCGTTCATGAGCGCACTGCGAACCTCATTAACCGTGCTCATGATTATCCATCATATGTAGAAGGTGTAAACAAACTTCGTAAGCATGGCATTAAAGTATGCTCCCATATTATTAATGGGCTTCCGCTTGAAGACTACAACATGATGATGGAAACTGCACGTGAAGTCGCAACACTTGATGTACAAGGTATTAAAATTCACTTACTTCATTTATTAAAAGGAACACCAATGGTGAAGCAATATGAAAAAGGACAGTTAGAATTCCTTTCTCTTGAAGATTATGTCAGTCTTGTTGTGGACCAACTTGAAATCATTCCAGCAGATGTCATTGTGCACCGCATCACAGGTGACGGTCCACCTGACTTAATGATTGGTCCAATGTGGAGCTTAAATAAATGGGAAGTATTAAATTCCATCGATGCGGAATTTATACGCCGCGGAAGCTGGCAAGGAAAATATGCAAATGAGGTGAAACCCGTATGAAATTAGAACGTGTATTACCGTTTGCACGCACGCTTTTGCAAACAGCTGTCAAAGAAGGTGATTATGCTGTAGACGCAACACTTGGCAACGGTCACGATACTTGTTTTTTAGCGGAGATTGTTGGAGAACACGGGAAAGTATTCGGATTTGATATTCAGCGTAAAGCAATTGAAAGTTCGGCTACTCACCTAAAAGAAAGAGGACTTGAAGAACGAACTGTTCTCGTTCATGATAGCCACGATACTTTGTTATCTGTATTACCAGAAGAAGCAAAAGGCAAAGTAACCGGAGCCATTTTCAACTTAGGTTACCTTCCTGGCGGTGACAAGCATATCGTTACAAAACCAAATTCAACGATAGCTGCTATCGAACAATTATTAGAAGTCATGGCACCAGAAGGCATCATCGTCCTAGTCATTTATCATGGACATCCAGAAGGACAAGTCGAGCGCGATACTGTCCTGCAATTCGCCGAAGAGCTAGATCAAAAACAAGCTCACGTACTTCGTTACGGCTTCATCAACCAACAAAATAACCCGCCATTTATTGTGGCGATTGAGAAACGCTAAATATATCGGCGATTCAACAAGAATCGTTATAAAAAACGTGCATGTGCTGCACGTTTTTTTATTGTTCCGAGAATAAAATATACCATATAATGGATGTGCGAAATCTATAAAGAAGGAGGCAATCATTTTGTTATTAGAACGAAAGGAAATACAAAAGACCTATGGCAAACAACTGCTACTAAAAGACATTCATTTATCTATTCCAAAAGGACAGGCGGTTGCCATTATCGGTGGCAATGGTACTGGAAAAAGTACTTTACTCAAAATGATTGCTTCCATTCGTCTCAAAAAAGAAATGCCGGAACTATTATGGGTTTTTCCGCCTATCAATAGTTTTCTGATGTTTGGACAATATGAACATCATTTGCTTGTTCACGTGCTTTGGCTTACTGCATGAGCACTTGCATATTCATTTGTTTTAATGAGTTTGTTTCTTTATCTTGTACGAAAAAGAAGGACCATGTAGACGAAAACAAGAATTTCTAAATTTAGATTATGAAATCAGGAGGATATACAACAATGATTGGAATACTAGCAGGAATGGGGCCGAAATCCACAGGCCCCTTCGTTGATACAGTAGTTGAGCAATGCCAAAAAGTATACGGTGCGAAACATGATATGGATTTTCCTCATATGATGATTTATTCCTGTCCAACACCTTTTTATATGGATAAACCTATCGATCATAAAGCTATGGAAAATGCTATTATAAATGGCGCACAAAAACTTGAAAACACAGGTGTCGATTTTATTGCCATGCCTTGTAATACAGCGCACTTATATTTTTATGAATTACAAAATTTAATTTCAGTTCCCATTTTAAATATGGTGGATGAGACGATAAAAAAAATACCCGATCACGTAAGGAAAGTAGCTCTCTTAGCAACCGATGCGACTGTTCAATCCGGTATATATCAAGATGGGATTGCAAAACGTGGTATGGACTATATACATAAAAATAGCTGGCAAACGGCTATCACTCAAATTATCTCAAACATAAAAATAGGAGACTTGCCTGACGCAACTAAATCATGGCGTACACTTTGCATAGAATTAGCTGAAACGGTAGATGGAGTTATTATAGCTTGTACAGATTTAAACGTTGTATTAAACACCGGAGCACACAGCCTTTATTTAGTGGATTCATCAGCTTGCCTTGCGAAGGCAGTGGTGAATGAATACTTGTCCAACAAAAAAGTATAGAAGGAGAATTCCATGCAAATAGAAAACATCCCTTTTGAAATGGGCTATACATTCGATGAAAATCTCCGCGAAAAACCACTATCCCTTGCTGAAATGAAGCAAGGGATTACATTTTTAAAACAAATTTAGCTCATTCAGATATATCATATGCGAAGCAATGCGGTTTAATTGGTGTTTACGACCGAATCGTAGGAAACCTTTCTGAGAGCAAATACTACTTACAAAAGGCCATAGAAAGATATGAAGCCTTACAACATACGCAAGGAATTTTTATTAACAAACTTCGCCTTGCTCATGTATATCATTGGGAAAGTGACTTTGAAAAAGCAAATGAAATCTTTGCTGAACTCTTTCATATGTTGCACCAAAATGATTTAACAAATTACGAAGATTTTCTCTATCAACATTACGGAAAAAGTAAACTAGATGAAGGAGATCTGAATGTAGCTTTACCTTACTTTCAAAAAGCACTCCAAATTCGAATGAAAAAAGGAAATGAAGAACTTATTCGCTCGACAGAACTATGTATCCAACATTGTTCTTCGCGCCTATAAATATATCAATCCCTCGACAGAAATCGCTAAAAAGACGTGCGCATGCTGCACGTCTTTTTTATATGCCCCTAAAACTTTTAACATTTTTCACAATTCTTTCAAAGTAATCACACTTTATCTCGATATATTAAATGAGCATTCATTTTATAAAAGGTTGGACGGGGGATTTAAAATATGAAAAAGAATCGATCGCTTCATTATATTTTCTGGAGGTGGCATTTTTACGCCGGTCTCTTCATAGCACCGCTACTCATTACTTTATCACTCAGTGGCATTGGTTATTTGTTTCGAGAGGAAGTTGAGAATTTCATCTATAAAGATTTATATTTTGGAAATAGTAGGCAAACAGAATCTCTTTCTATGTCTGAATCCATTTCAACAACAGAAAAGAAATATCCTCACTATAACGTGACGAAAATTAGCTATTTTAAAGATGATCATAATACAAGACTCACAATGGCAAATGAATATACGGGTGATCAGAAGTATGTTTACTTAGATAAACATAACCAAATTGTTGGGGATCAAAATGCTGATGCAACGTTTGCAAATATTATGCGAGAATTACATAGCTCTCTTCTAGTAGGCGGTACCGTTGTAAACTACTTAGTCGAACTAGCCGCTTGCTGGACGATTTTTTTAATTGTTACTGGTTTATATATGAGTATAAAACGCTTCAAGAAACCCCCAGTATCAAACGCTAGAGAGAGATCCAAACGACTTCATAGCATAATCGGTATTGTATTTACAATTCCACTCGTTCTCTTAGTACTAACAGGATTACCTTGGTCTGCTTTCATGGGAAAACAAATTTATAGCATAGCAACTTCCAATGAATCACTAGGATATCCGAAATTATATATGGCTCCTCCAGAGTCTAAGTTTAAAGAGTTACCGTGGGCGACTAGACAAGAAACACCGCCACAATCAGATTCAAACGAACAGACAGCTCTTTCAATTGATGAGTTAGAGAAATCGATTCAAATTGAAAAACCATATGTCATTTCATTACCAAATGAACCAAAAGGAGTATTCACTATTTCAAAATCTAGCGGTTCTGGTATTACAGGAATGCACGTATCACCAAATGAAGAGATTACTGCTTATTTTGATCAATATAGCGGCACTCTCATTTCAAAAATTGACTATCGTGATTATGGCTTATTTGCACAGTGGTTTTCTTATGGTATCCCCCTTCATGAAGGACATTTATTTGGATGGCCAAACAAAATACTATGCTTACTTACAACCTTGTCCTTACTATTCCTCATTTATTTCGGTGTTAAAATGTGGCTAGCAAGAAAGCCACAAGGTAAGGTAGGAGCACCATCAAAACAAAAGGATAAAAAAAGCATATTTGCCTTTATACTTATTATGATTTTATTAGGAATTGTCATGCCTTTATTCGGTTTATCTGTTCTTATTATTTTTGTAGTTGAGTTTTTACTATATCTATTCTCTAAAATACGGGTAAAAAAAGTATAGAAAAAAGCATTTGTACAGTTCATCTTGTACAAATGCTTTTTATTTATGACCAATTTTTTCTTTCTCTCACGAATTTTAAAAAAACATCACCAATAATCAACATAGAAAAAGACGTGCACCAAATGCACATCTTTTTCTATTTCTATCACTGTGCCATTTTCTTTCGGTACATCTTCCCGTTCCAATAGAAGAATCGTGAAGTGAATCCACCATATTTCACGATGCGCCGTGCCATTTGCTGCATATTCTTTTGCTCTGATACCTTTTGATCAGATAAATAAATCCCAAGGAGACCACGGCTAATAAGGCGATGAAACTTCGCATGTGGTAAGCCACCAATATTTCTTTCTGCTTCTTCCACAAAATGCTTCATTCGCTCTAATACGACTTGTTCATTTTCATAATAACTACAGAAATTTAAGTCCCCGCCAAGTCGGTCTTCTTCTTGATCAATAAAGTAATCAAGCAAAATATGGAGCCCTTGTACGTACGGGAAATAACCTTGCTTAATCTTTGCAATATCTTCATCAAGTAATTCATCATGAAACGCATACGCCACGAGACAAAAGATTCCAAGTGTTGATCCTGCACATGCCGAAAATTCAAACCAGCTCATTGGCGGTACATTTTCCTTATGAGCCTCAAACCATGTTTGTAAGCGCGGTTCCCTTTCTTCTAGTTTCACATGCTTATGAATTTGTAAATCACAATAATAACAAGCAAGTTCGTGAAGAATCGGAGCGATTTTATCATAGTGCTTCGTTTTCTTTAAAACATCTTGGCATGTTGCAACAAGCTCATCTAAATAACCACCATCATCTTGATCATCTCGATAACGATAGTAATTGCTTCCTTCACTCTCTGGTGTTAATGCAGTCAGCATTGATTCATGCAGTGCAGCAAAATCATTCGGATCAAGCGATGTACTACGATCACATAAATTATCTAAGTAATCACTAATCGTCTGATACGCCACAATAAAACGAATACATTCCTCGCGTTGTTCATTTGCGAGCAGCGCTAAAATACCACCGCCTTCACAATGAAATGTTTTATGCTCAATACTTGCAATCGCTTGACTATGAAGTTCGTCATTTGGAATATGGTAGGCACGCTCTTTCCACATCGCTAGCTCATGGTGTACAACCGGAAACACATCACGGTATACTTTCGCCATGAGCGTTATGGGATTACTCGGTACGTTCACTTCTTCCTTCATCTCCTCTATTAAATGTACAAATAATTATTTATTTGTTTCTATTATGTTATTTACATGTATTTCAGTAAATGACTTGATATAGTTCAAAATCTCATCTTGCTCATACTCATTTAATAGCTCATGGTAACAATTTGACCATTCTTTATATGCCTTATCACTAATATTTAAGTTATCAAACCATTTACGGACACGTGTTTTATCTACAATTTTATCCTCACATGCCTGCATTAGCAAGAGCGGAACGTCTGGAAACTCATCTATTTTGTCATGAGCAATCTCAATAGATTTTATCAATTCACTATACCAACGAACCGATACCTTGCGCAAGAACAATGAATCATTTTCCATCGCATCGCGAACTTCTTTATTTCTCGTTGACATGTTTACTGTAAGTTTGGTGGGAAATTGAAGTTTTGGCGTGAGAATATTTAACACCTTTGAAACAGCTCTAAGCGGAGCAGCAGGTACAGCTAATACACCTAAGCATGGCGAGCTTAATATAATTCCATCTATATCGTCTCTCTTCGTTTCTTCCATCATTCGAATGACAATAAGACCGCCCATACTATGTCCAAATAAAAAAATAGGTAGCCGATACTTTCTTGCTTCTTTCACCCATAATTTTATTTCTTCTATGTATTCATCAAATGAGTCAATATGTCCTCTATTTCTTGAAGTTGTTCCATGAGCTGGAAGGTCTCCCATGACAACATGATACCCGAAATGATTCCACATTTCTGCTAGCGCCTCATAACGTCCGTGATATTCCATCGCACCGTGCACCATCACGATTACCGCTTTGGCTGCTTCCGCTTCATAATTCCACATACGAAACTCCTCCATTTCACTCTTTTCCTTAATTTGATACACTAAAACTAGTTTCTAGGAAAGGAAGGCTTTACATGATATATCCCTATAAAGATAAAAATCCAAAAATTGCGAGTAGTGCTTTTATCGCTGACTATGTTACGATTACAGGCGATGTCACAATTGGTGAAGAATCAAGCATTTGGTTTAATACAGTCATTCGTGGTGATGTGTCTAAGGTAATAATTGGAGACCGCGTAAATGTACAAGATCAATGTACACTTCATCAAAGTCCACAGTACCCTCTTCTTTTAGAAGATGATGTAACAGTTGGGCATCAAGTTATTTTACATAGCTGTACCTTAAAAAAAGACTCTTTAATCGGGATGGGATCTATTATTTTAGACGGTGCTGAAATTGGTGAAGGTGCATTCATCGGTGCTGGTAGTTTAGTTTCACAAGGAAAGAAAATTCCACCTAATACACTGGCTTTCGGTCGTCCGGCAAAAGTCATTCGCGAATTAACAGATGAAGATCACAAAGATATGGCACGCATTCGCAAACAATATGTTGAAAAAGGACAGTACTATAAGTCACTGCAAAAATAGTCTCTACTTGCTGCCACCACGATGGCAGCTTTTTTCGTTAAAACTCTAACGTTTTCTTTACAAAATCTTATTATTCCCTCAATAAAATCTTATTAAAATAGAAGATATAATCTCAATATATATGTAAATGAGGGGGAGAGATTTCATGAAAGCTAAATCCGGCAGCTCCTTATATAAAATAGAATGTTACATTTTTAAAGGAATTAACCGTTACTTTGATCAAAAAACATTAAATATCTTTTTCCGTACCATTACACATATCGGTGGTGCAATCTTTTCCATCTCGCTCACGTTATGCTTTCTTATATTTTCACAGGGTCCTCTGCACGATGCAGCAATTGCAGCAGCTCTTTCATTAACAATTAGTCATATTCCTGTGCAAATATTAAAAAGGTGGTATCCACGCAAACGGCCTTATTTAACAATTCAAGATGCAAAATATCCATCGCACCCATTAAAAGATCATTCTTTTCCGTCAGGTCATACAACAGCTATTTTTTCGGTAGTTGTTCCATTTATTTGTTATGATCCAAACTTATTAGTCGTTTTACTTCTATTAGCAATTATTGTAGGAATTTCCCGCATCTATCTCGGGCTTCATTATCCAACAGATGTATTTGTAGGTATGTGCCTTGGCACATGTTCTGGCATCATCTCTTTTTATCAATTCATTCCATTTTTCATGTAAAGGAGAGATTGGATGAGAGTCGCCATATTTACTGATACATTTACACCGCAAGTAAATGGCGTGGCAAAAACACTAGATCGTTTGACCCTTTATTTTCAAAAACAAAATATTGCTTACTCCGTATTCGCACCGCAGCATACAGCAGAAGATGATTTCGTAGCCAATGTGAATAAAATGAGAAGTATTCCGCTAAAAATACTGTATCCAGAATGTCGATTCGCTTTTCCAACTCCGCGTATTAAGCGGGAACTTCTTAACTTTCAGCCGGATATCATTCATGTCGCTACTCCTTTTAACATGGGGCTATGCGGCATGTATTACGCGAAAAAATTAAATATCCCTCTTGTCGGTTCTTATCACACTGACTTTGATTCCTACTTGCAATATTATAAAATTGAATTTTTCTCCAATATGTTATGGAATTATTTAAAGTGGTTTCACAGTAGTATGCAAAAAAACTTTGTCCCTTCTCCTGAAACATTACAGCAATTAACTCAAAAGGGATTTCGAAATTTATATA
Source organism: Bacillus sp. 105MF (assembly GCF_000374885.1). Lineage (NCBI taxonomy): Bacteria > Bacillati > Bacillota > Bacilli > Caryophanales > Bacillaceae > Bacillus > Bacillus sp. 105MF. The sequence goes on from NZ_KB895566.1 coordinate 326,955, forward strand.
TATGGGGGCGCGGCGTAGATTGTTCCCTCTTCCATCAGGCTTACAATAAAGACCTATTCCGAAAAAAATATAATATTACTGCTCCATACATTCTTTCCTATATCGGACGCATTGCCCCTGAAAAAGATATCGAAACACTGCGTACACTGATTCACACAACAATAAAAGAGCAAAAAGATAATATTCATTGGCTCATTGCAGGAGATGGTCCCCTTGCTGAAGAATTACGTGAAACTTTACCAGCAAACGTTACGTTTACTGGATATTTACAAGAAGAAAATTTAGCAGAAGCTTATGCATGCTCCGATCTCATGGTATTTCCATCGGCCACAGAAACGTTTGGCAATGTCGTTCTTGAATCGCTCGCATGTGGTACACCAGTCGTTGGTGCGAATTCTGGGGGGGTAAAAAATATTATTACAGATGGAAAAACAGGTTTTCTTTGCGAGCCCAAAAATTCGAACTCATTTTTATCATCTATTTATCAGTTGTTAAATAACGAAGAAATGCGTAAACAGATGGGCATAGCCGCTAGATTCTACGCCACTACACAAAGCTGGGATGAAATTTTTCATGGTTTATACATGCAATATGAAGAGGTGCTTCACCAAAACAATACCGAACTACTTGCGTAATAAAAAAAATTGACCTCAAAACATATAGCAATGAACTCATCCATCGTATTCATAAAGAGCAAAAAGGTATGACTCTATAACGTCATACCTTTTTGTTCTTTTTCTCATTCAGTAACCGCGCATATTCCTCTTTTGTATTTACATTCACAAATAATTCTTTCGCTACATTCCATTCCTCTTCCATCACATATTTTACGTTGCACTGTGATAAAAGTTGTCCCATACTTCGTTTTTCTTCATTTAGTAATACGCATATTTTTTCTTTTACACGATAATGATACGCTGCTAATAACGGCTGCTTTCTTCCATCAATAACCGGAACAATTGCCTCATATTCACCACTTATTTGTCCTACTAATGCTGTAATCCACTCATTTGAAAGGTTCGGTGCATCACAAGGCGAAACGATATACCACTCCGTCTCTATATGCTCCATCCCCGATACAATTCCAGCAAGCGGTCCATCTCCTTTATAGGGAGGAATATCTTCTATAACAGGAACGTCTACTAAGGTAACAATTCTTTCTTTTATATCAGGATGACTAATCACAACTACATCTTGTATAGTATCCCGCATCATTTGAACAATCTGTTCGATAAAAGTATGTCCTTGCCAGCTTGCCAATGCTTTCGGCTCACCAAATCGTCTCGACATACCACCAGCTAATACAATCCCAGCGAGCTTTTTCATTGACGATGCAGCTCAAATGTAATGTGTCCTAACTCTGGTAAAATTAATTTATTCATCGCAAGGCGAACTGCCCCGCTAGAACCTGGCATTGAAAAGACAACTTTTCTTCCAATTGTTCCGCCAATTGCTCTACTTAGCATTGCAGCGCTGCCGATATCTTCTAAATAACTAATCATCCGAAACAATTCACCAAATCCAACAATTTCTTTATCTAATAATGCCGAAACCGCCTCAATCGTAACATCACGCTTTGTAATACCAGTTCCTCCATTTGTTAAGACAACATCAACATCTTCTTGATGATATCCACTTAATACAGCTTGCCTAATACTTTCTTTATCATCTTTTACAATTTTATAAGCGGTTACTATATGACCCGCTTCTAATAATAATTCTTTTAACAACTTACCACTCTTATCCGTCTCTTCTGTACGTGTATCAGAGATTGTAATAATTTTACAACGAACCTCTGTGGGTGCTTGTTTTTTATGTTCTATTACGCTCATTTTTATTCGCTCCTTCTTATGAACTACTCATAATTTTATCATATCGTATAGAAACTTTATTACATATGAAATACATCACATATCCACAATTATCTATTACATAACCAAAACATCATGATACAATATAAGTATATATAACCATAAAAAGGGAGTTTATCTATATCTCTTTATAATCTTAAACAATCTGTCCCATGAATTCCTTTTCTTATAATCCTAATTCCCTTCCAATTCATTACCTATAGATTAGATATCAATTTTCTAAAATGATACATATTCATGCTAGACGACTCTATTCGCTATTATCGAGAACCGTGGTTCCTCTTGCTTTATTTTATTTCAATGGCTTAGAAATCGCACGAAATAACCAGATACATACTAAATAAATTTTCATAATTAGGAGGTTCATTCATGGAACTTTATCAAAAACTCACAACGGTATTTATCCTTCTATTTGTCGCTTCCATCAGTGCTGGGATGGCATTAAAGGATGCTGTTCCATATTCAGCAATTGGCGGCTGGGGATTTGCGACACTCTTTTTACTATGCAGTGCATTTTGTGCTGGAAAAGCGCGTCAAAAGAAAGGATGATGACCATTGTTTCGCAAAAAACCTACAATTTGCAGATCATGCGAAAAAGAGATTCAAACATATGAAAAAGCATGGATTCATATGCCGTTCCCTCCAAGCGGGATGACGAATATGAAAAAATATATTGAGCTTGATGGAGAAGTATATTGTGGTTCGTGTGTTGGAGTATTCACAAAACAAAATAATGAGGTGAAATAGGAGGTATACCGAATTGTTCGAATCAAATCGAATTCGCTTACGAAAGTTTTCAGAAGACGATATTCCCATCTATCATCTTTGGCGGAACGATATAGAAGTTATGAATACCACTATCCTTAATCTTGATGTCCATTCTGTTCAAGAAACAGAAGCGTTTTGCAAACAAATCATCCACTCTCCCACTTCTAAAAGTTATATCATTGAACAAAAAGATAGTCATCTTCCCATTGGTCTCACTTCTTTAATTAACATCGATCCACACAATAAGAATGCGGAATGTATTATTGATATCGGTAAAAAGAATTGCTGGGGACAAGGATACGGGAAAGAAGCCTTAACAGTGTTATTAAATTATGCCTTTTTAGAATTGAACTTACATCGTGTATCCTTACGTGTATTTTCATTTAATGATAAAGCCATTTCTCTCTATAAAAAGCTCGGCTTTCAACATGAAGGTACCTGTAAAGAAGCTGTATTCCGAAATGGGAAATGGCATGATATTGAAATGTTTGCCTTGCTGCAGAACAACTACAAGTAATGTGAAATTTCCATCAGTGAAGAATGTAAAACAACTACTTTTTAAGGTGGTAAATAAATAAAAAAGTAATCCTTACTATACTAATCATCTGTGTATACTGCTTTCCGTTCGTATATTTTTCCATGTATAAAGATTTCACTGATCGTTCTATGATTGGTTATTTCATTATGTTGCTTGTAACTTCACTACTTGCTTTTTGTTGTAAATGCTTGAATACTACAGCCACTTTTATAATAGGCAATATATTATCTGCAATAATCTCATATTATTTTATCCATGTAACAAGTGATGAATATTTTGGGGGATATTTTAAACCATTAACACCCATCCAATTATTTACAGTAGTTAACTTCCTAAATTTGATTCCACAATTATGTGCAATCAAATTAGCCAATATATATTTGAATAAAGTTCAAGATTAACTTTACCCAAATGTGTGTTAACATGCCTAAAAAAAAGCTTCGCGCCTTCGCGCAAAGCTTTTTTCTTCTTATATTATAGACCAGCTTGCTCTTTTAAAGTTGCTGCTTTGTCTGTACGTTCCCATGAAAGCTCTACATCAGTACGTCCGAAGTGGCCGTAAGCTGCTGTTTGTTTGTAAATCGGGCGACGTAAGTCTAACATTTTGATGATACCAGCTGGGCGAAGATCGAAGTTGTTACGAACTAGTTCTACTAGTACTTCTTCAGATACTTTACCAGTGCCGAATGTATCAACTGAAATTGATACTGGTTGTGCCACGCCGATTGCGTATGCAAGTTGTACTTCTGCTTTTTCAGCAAGACCAGCTGCTACGATGTTTTTCGCAACATAACGAGCTGCGTATGCTGCAGAACGGTCAACTTTTGTTGCATCTTTACCAGAGAATGCACCGCCGCCGTGACGAGCGTATCCGCCGTAAGTATCAACGATAATTTTGCGTCCTGTTAAACCAGCATCCCCTTGTGGTCCACCGATTACGAAGCGGCCTGTTGGGTTAATGAAGAATTTCGTTTCCTCATCCATTAATTCTGCTGGTACTACAGCTTTGATTACATGCTCTTTTAAGTCGCGATCGATTTGTTCCCATGTAGCTTCTGGATGATGCTGTGTAGAGATTACAATTGTATCGATGCGTACTGGTTTACCATTTTCATCATACTCAACTGTAACTTGCGTTTTACCGTCTGGACGTAAATATTCTAATGTTTCATCTTTACGAACTTCCGTTAAACGACGAGCTAATTTGTGAGCAAGCGAGATTGGAAGTGGCATTAATTCTTTTGTTTCATTACATGCGAAACCAAACATTAAACCTTGGTCCCCTGCACCAATTGCCTCAATCTCAGCGTCAGTCATTTGACCTTCACGTGCTTCTAACGCTTGGTCAACACCCATAGCGATGTCAGCAGATTGCTCATCGATAGATGTTAAAACTGCACAAGTTTCTGCATCGAATCCGTATTTTGCACGAGTGTAACCGATACCTTGAATTGTTTCACGAACGATTTTTGGAATATCTACATAAGTAGAAGTCGTAATTTCCCCCGCTACCAATACTAAACCAGTTGTTACTGTTGTTTCACAAGCTACACGTGCATTTGCGTCTTTTGCTAAGATCGCGTCTAAAATTGAATCAGAAATTTGGTCACAAATTTTATCTGGATGTCCTTCAGTTACAGACTCAGATGTGAACAGATGACGTTGTTTTGTCATGTGGTAAACCTCCCTACAGTAATCGTATATATTGTACGGAACTCATCCTTAATTTGCCACAAACTGCGACATTCATTTATTCTCCCACACAAGTATAAAGAAAAACCTTTCCTATATAGAGGAAAGGTTTGATTTGCTACTTGCATACTGCTTTTTGCCCTTCGCTCTTATCGTTCGAGACCGTTCGCCTCGCACAGGTTTTAGCACCTATTCACTTGTTTATTACCGTTACAAGTGAGGTTGCTGGGCTTCATCGGGCCTGTCCCTCCGCCAGCTCGGGATAAGAGAGTATCCGTCCCAACCTATACTAAAGAAATGATATTCATTTGTCAATTAATATTCACATATTCCTACAAGTTTTTCGCATTATTTGTTGGACGAAATATAAATAGGAAAATAATACATTCGCACAAACAAAAATAAATAAATAGTATACATTATTTATATGATTGTGTTATACTCTTGATGGGGATTACGAGAAATATTTCATTAAAATGAAAAGGATGGTATATAAATATGAGTACTGTGAATGTCCAAATTGGATTACACGAATTACTGAACGGAAGCAATGCACAGGTTCAATTAAGCGTTCCACAATTAGTGGAAAAAGTACTAATGAGAAATGAAGGAAAATTAACTTCTACTGGTGCCGTCTCTGCTTCTACAGGAAAATATACAGGACGTTCTCCTAAAGATAAATTTATTGTGAAAGAAGCGTCGGTTGCCGATAAGATTGCTTGGGGACCTGTAAATCAACCGATTTCTGAAGAACATTTTAATAAATTATATACAAAAGTATTAGAATACTTAAAGGAAAAAGAAGAATTATTCGTATTTAAAGGATTCGCTGGTGCTGATCGTAACTATCGTCTTCCATTACAAGTTGTTAACGAATATGCATGGCACAATTTATTTGTACATCAATTATTTATTCGTCCAACTGAAGAAGAATTAACAAATCATGAAGCTGAGTTCACAATTGTTTCTGCACCAAGCTTTAAAGCAGATCCAGAGATCGACGGTACAAACTCTGAAGCATTCATCATGGTTTCATTTGAAAAACGCATCGTATTAATCGGTGGTACGGAATACGCTGGAGAAATGAAAAAGTCAATCTTCTCTATTATGAACTTCTTACTTCCAGAACAAGATATTTTATCTATGCACTGCTCTGCAAACGTAGGTGAAGAAGGCGATGTCGCTTTATTCTTCGGTTTATCTGGAACAGGTAAAACAACATTATCTGCTGACCCACACCGTAAATTAATTGGTGATGATGAGCACGGTTGGTCTGATAACGGTGTATTCAATATTGAAGGCGGTTGCTACGCAAAATGTATTAACCTTTCTCATGAAAAAGAGCCGCAAATTTTTGATGCCATTACATTCGGATCTGTACTTGAGAACGTTGTAATTGATGATCAAACACGCGTTGCAGATTACAATGATACTACATTAACAGAAAATACACGTGCTGCATACCCAATTGATGCGATTGATAATATCGTCGTACCAAGTGTTGCTGGACATCCAAATACAATTATTTTCTTAACTGCTGATGCATCTGGGGTATTACCTCCAATCAGTAAATTAAATAAAGAGCAAGCTATGTACCATTTCTTAAGCGGTTACACTAGCAAACTAGCTGGAACAGAGCGCGGCGTAACATCTCCGCAAGCGACATTCTCAACTTGCTTCGGTTCTCCATTCTTACCACTTGATGCATCTCGCTATGCTGAAATGCTTGGTGAGAAGATCGAGAAACATGATGCAAAAGTATTCCTAGTAAACACTGGCTGGACTGGTGGCGAATACGGCGTTGGAAAACGTATGAACTTAGGTTACACTCGTGCAATGGTGCAAGCCGCATTAAACGGCGAGCTTGATAACGCTGAAACAGTGAAACATGACATCTTCGGTCTTGAAGTACCACTTCATGTACCAGGTGTACCTGATGAAGTATTAATGCCTGAACAAACATGGGCTGATAAATCTGCTTACAAAGCAAAAGCAATCGAACTTGCAGGTAAATTCAAAGAAAACTTCAAGAAGTTCGAGAACGTTTCTGAAAACATGATCAAATTAGGCGGTCCAATCGCTTAATTTAACCTTTACTGTTTGAATACCCCTTTACTCATATGAATAAGTATGTTGTAGCCTAAAAAGTGCGCGTACTCACCGACAAAACCCATGCGGCTTAATAGGTTACACATACTTACAATAAAAAAGAAGCTTACGATAAAAACGTAAGCTTCTTTCTATATATATTTTGATTTCCCAACATATAAATCGCGGCTTCGAAAACAAAAACAGATTCCCCACTCACTTTCTCCTTTTGTTTTCACGCGGCATGAGGTGAAAAAAGGCACTGACCGCTTCTATCCATGGACGGGGCCTCTCTTCTACCTAAAAGAAAAGGTTTTTGTATTTATTTCTTCGCATCCTTCATACTGTAATACCCTAAATTAATAACGATTAAAAAATAACCACCCATAATTCCAACAGCAAATGCCCACATGACCATATGGTGTTCAATCTCATACATAATAATCGCACCAAGTATCGCTGCTGCAAAGCGATTAATCATACCAAGTGTTGGTGCCTTACTCTTTTTTACAATACTATCTCCAAGCTTTTCAATACGTCTTCCTAAAATCCAAACACAATACATACTAACGAGTAAACCAATCCCCACACCTAAAAAGTGAGCAGAAAAAGGTGTCATCGCCCAACCTAATAGCATCGCGCCCAGCAAATAATACATTTGGATTTTAAATGACCTTAGTGACATACTAATCATGCAATTCTCCTTTATCATTATCATCTTATTTACATATCATCAGACTTTATCCCGCCTTAACGGGCAGGAAGTCCCCCACTGATTAAAGTTTCACTTTATCTGTTACATTCAAAGAAAAACAACATAACCACTACACTTATGTTGTTAAAATATTTTTCAGAAATAATATTATACAAGATTTCTAGCTTGGAAGTAGGATCATTTTGTGACGTTTTTGCAAACATTTTTTCATAGATTTATAAAAAAGTGATATCAATCTATAAGAATATGGATATGATGTATATATATCCGCTTTCATTTTCCAACATATAAAATCGCTGCCACGAAGCTCCAAAAGTTACCTGCACTCTTTTCCGCTCTGTTCTAACTTGACATGGGGCAGGAAAGGACTCTGACCGCTACTACGCATAGCCGGATTCTCTCTCCCACCTAAAAAGAAAGATTTTACGTCAGTTTTTCAATTTACATGCATGTAGTAAGTACACAAAAAAGGGGGCGTATAATGATTTATTTTTTAATGGCTCTCATTCACCTCATTATCCCTGCACTTATAGGACTCTCATTATATTGGTACACAAAAAAACATAGTATCTTCTATGCTGTCCTCGGTGTTCTTCTCTCCGGAGTTATTCTCATTGCACTGTTCCGCATACCTTTTCTCAACTTAATCCCACTTATTACTGCCATTTTGTTCCTCATATTTCTACCCAAAATAAAAAAATAGGAAAGCAGATCATGACTGATCTGTTTTCCTATTTTGATATATGTTCTGACGCGACAGGCTGCGTCCCAGGTTTTTCGGATTTCACAAACCATAAACCGAGAAAAATAACACACCCGCCAATTATTTGTTGTAATGAAATCTGTTCCTTCGCCCATACCGCTGCAAATACAACCGCAACAAGCGGTGTAATATACATATATACCATCGTATGAGAAGCTCCAATTTTTTGAACACCAATATACCACATAACTAAACCGAATACCGTTACAAAGAAAATAGAATATAATAGTGCAAACCATGTCATTCCTTGTTCAATTTGAAACGGCATCGAAAAAATATGCCATCCGCTTAGTATAACAAGAGGAATCGCTCCAACAACTGCTGACCATGCAGTCACACGAAGCGCTGAATATTTTTTAATAAGTGGTCCTGCTAACACTGGATATAGCCCCCAGCACATTGATGTAATCAGTCCAATTCCATTTCCGTAAAAAGACCCAACAAGCGAATGTCCAGCTAATAACACAAGCGCTGCACCGCTGCACGCTATGATAGAACCAACTAATTTTCGCTGGGAAAACTTCTCTTGCTTAAACAAGATTGCAAACATCGTTGTAAAAATAGGTGAAATAGAAATGAGTAAAGAAGCGTTCGTAGCGGATGTATATTTAATAGTTTCCATAAATAACGTTTGATACAATACGATACCGACAATACTCACAACAATGAGCCTTAGTATGTCCCTTCTCTCCATATACAATGACTTTTCAATATAAAATGTAAGTAGTAATAATAACGGTGCTGCTGCAATCATACGGAGCGCAGTAAACTCAACTGCTGAAAACTCCTCAAGTCCGTATTTCCCGATCGTATAATTTATCCCCCAAATGATAACAACATTTAAAAGTAATAATTCAATCCCCCATCTTCTCATGCGTAATCCCCTCCGCACAGATGATTATACAGAAAATTTAATTAAATGTACATTTTATGAACTGAAGAATTTCATAAGAAAAAGGAGCGTACAGTTTGCTCCTTTTTTCATAAGTTATACTCGAATATGGAGTTTCATATTCGGATTATAAAACTGATTCGGACTCTTCAATTGAAAATATCCACCTGATTCATGTAAATCAACAGCCAATTTATCATCCATAAAAACAAGCTTTGTGCGATCCGCAATAAACTGTAGTTTATTTGAATCAATATCTACATCACGTTCATCTTTCTCTGATACAGCCACCAAATCAATAATTCCACTCATCACACAGCCGCATCCTTCATTATCATAAAATAATTTTATAAACTTCGTTTCACTTGGAATCGTATCCATAATCTTTTTATATGCTGCATCTGTTACAGTAACGTACATATATTGTCCCTCCTACCTCAGTACATAATTCTTATATTGTACCATTCTTTTTATGAATTCTATCCATTTATTGTATACAGAAAATTAAGACTAATATAAAATGTATGTGATAAAGGAGGGTGAATTATGCCAGCTTTACAAGAAATACAACAAGCACTTGATCATTTATTTCAAATTAAAAAATACGGAAAAGACGGTGCCTTCAGCCGCTTTATTCCAGCTGTATACGATCCAATTGATTTTCCTTGGCAACATTTTTTTGAAACAGACTTTGTAAATACCTTTAACGGACTTATGATAAAAGGGGCTGCAACTGTAAATAGCGTCTTTTTAGCAGTCTTCCCAACAGATGATGTTCTTGAAAAGTTCATCTTACAATCGAAACCAGGTGATTTACTTTTTATGCATCATCCTCTTGTGATGGAATGCGGTGATCCTCTTGGAAAATCCGGACGAGGCTTTTTACCGATTCCAGCTCACTATTTACAAGGAATCAAAGATAAAGACCTTTCTATTTATACATGCCATGTTCCAATGGATCATCATCAAACATACGGAACAAGCATTGCGATTGCAAAAGCTCTAGAGGCCGATATAGTAGATGGTTTTGCTTATGATGGTAAAGATATACCATGTGGACTCATTTGCAAAATTCCTGAAACAACAACAAGAAAACTCGAAAACCAACTAAAAGAACTCTTTCACATTCCATATATAGACTTTGAAGGCAAACGACATGAATTTATCACAAAAATTGCAATTATCGCTGGATGCGGTGATAAAATAGATCTTCTTAAAGAAGCAGAAGAAAAGAGCGCTGAGGCGTATATTACAGGTGAAATTCATTGCCATATTGATAACGAATACGGCAAACATAAGTATTCATTAATTATGGACTATGTGAAAGAAACGAATATGTCACTTATCGGTGTGTCACACTCTGCTTCTGAATACTTAGTGAAGAAAACATTAATGCGTGATTGGTTTATAGAAAACTTTGATGTGGATGTTTTTTTACTTCCGCAAAAGAAATGGTGGTATTAAATGCGCATTCGAAAAATTTTTTTCATATTTCTCTTTCTTACCTGTTTTTTATTAGGTGCATGTAAAAATAACCCTGAAGACGAATTAAGAAAAACAGTGTGGGATCAATTATCTGAACATACGAAAGAAGAACTAAGTGATGGCTGGAAGCATGCTACAATTACAACTGAAACATTGCAAGCCGGAATATCTTCGGTCAAAGATTCCTCTTATATAGGAAAAGAGGTTTATCGTATTTCATTCCCATCTGATCGTTCTTACAAACTTGGAAATGTAGATGCATTTGTTGATATGAAAACAAAGAAAGTAATTGGATTTGGCCTACGAGATTAAAAAAGATTCGCTAATACTGCGGATCTTTTAGTTATCAGGAATAGATAATAAATCTAATAAGGTATATGTAACGATCAGTTTAAATAAAAAGAGAGGATCTGCTTCCCTCTCTTTCCCATTCATCAGTGAATTGGCAACGTAATTTCAACTGTAGTCCCTACTCCAACTTCACTCTCAAACTGTATCTTGCCTTGATGTTCTTCAATAATCTTATATGTAACCATTAATCCTAAACCAGTTCCATCATCCTTCGTTGTATAAAAAGCTTCGCTCAGTTTAGGCATTTTGTCTTTCGGTATGCCACATCCCTCATCCTTGATTCGAATTATCATTGCATCTTTTAATGTAACCTCAATGATAATTATTCCACCATCTTGCATAGATTCAATCGCATTTTTTATTAAATTTAAAAACACTTGTTTTAAACGTTTTTCATTACATATTATACTTGGTAACTCACCTTTATAAATGGTATGTATTTTAATTCCTCGTTCCGAAGCAGGCTGTCCCATAATTCTTACCACGTATGCAAGAATGTCTTTTATATTATGATTCCCGCATTCCATTGGCTTAGAATTTCCAAGCTCCACCAGTTCGGTGGCAATTGTATCGATTCTTTCGATTTCTTGCTCCATAATATCACAATAGGCTTTATCCTCAGGATACTTTTCTTTTTGTCCTCTAACAAAACCGTTCAACAGCATCAATGGATTACGCATTTTAAAACCGATAACTGTTGCCACCCTTCCAATTACAGCCATCTTCTCCGATTGTTGCAATTCCTTATGTGTCATTTCAATTTTGTGTATATAAGATTGGAATCTCAATAAAATAATCCATCCTATAATGGAAAACAAGCTACAAAGAACAATAGGAATGAGAACAATAAAAGAATTCACAATGAATCCCATTAAAACATACTTTATTATTGTCCCTCCCGTTACCAACCAAAAATAGCGTTTATTTACAAATAATGGTGCGAAAAGAAAGAAAAACCCTTCCACTATATTCCCTGCATCAAACTCTAAATCTGTTCCATAGTAAATGATAAAATTATGAATGAAATCTAATATATTATATCCTATGAAAATAATATATTTCACAGCATATGGATTCTGTCGCTTCGCCACATATATTCCCACAAACACCAATATAACCATGAGAATATACAACCATATCCCTAAACCCATTTCTAGAATTGGCCCCCCATCTCCTCCCCCTTCTAGCTTAGGCATAATATAATAATATGCAACATCATAAATAAAAAAAGTTGTAAAGAATAAACTTAAAAACAGCTTTAACGTTCGAATCTCTTCCCTTGTTAATTTATAAACACTGTCCATGTAGTAACTCCTCTATTCACAATACACATACTTCGCGAATCTTGCCTTCTATATAAACCCATTTTGATTTTTTCAACATAAATTAGGTTTTCTGTCGATTTTTCAATTTGTATTTATATAAAGTGAAACTTCCATCACCCGTCGAGCTTTTGCGGGATAACTCCTTTTTTGATTTTTCACATATAAGCTGCTATGAAAAATAAAAGGTGACCTGCACTCGTTTTCTCTCTTTGTTTTCACTTGGCATGGGGCTGGAAAAGGATCTGACCGCTTCTATCCATGGCCGGATGCTCTCTCCCACCTAAAAAGAAAGGTTTTATGTCGGTTTTTCAATTTTCTTATATAGGTAAAATAATGTCTACTTTCGTTCCTACGTTTCTTTTACTCGTAATGTGTATTTTCCCATCATGTTCTTCAATAATCTTGCAAGCAACAGTAAGCCCTAAACCGATGCCATTTTTCTTTGTCGTATAAAAGGCTTCTGTTATACGCTGTAAATTCTCTTCCTGCACACCGCACCCATTATCTACAATACTTACTATTACACCATCTTCATTTCTTTTGTTTATATATATTTGAAGTGTTCCGCCATGTTCCATCGCTTCAATTGCGTTCTTTATTATGTATAGAAATACTCCTTTTAATTTACGATGATCACAATCTATTTTTATTTGATCAGGTGCAACATCATAAATGAGATACAGCTGTTTCCTGTTGATTTCTGCACTCATTTCTTTCAACGCATTTGATACAATTTCTTCTATTAAATAACTACTGTAGGTAGAAGGTTTACAAGTTGCCATTACCATAAGCTCACTTATCATATTGTTTATATGCTCAATTTCATCAATCATATGTTCATACACTTTATCATCTACATATTTCTCTTTCTGCAATTGTGTAAATCCCCTTAACGATGAAAGTGGATTTTTAATTTCATGTCCAACAGATGCTGCCATTTTTCCAATAACTACGAGCTTTTCAGACTCTCGCTTTTCTATCATTACATTATTTACAGTAGAAAGGTACTGTAAAAATCGATTCAATAGGAGATACGTTACAAATAATAAAAGACTATACATAATCAATGGCATAAATGCCTTTTTTTCTCCTAAGACCAAAAATATACTATATTTTCCCATAATAATTAAAAATAAACACAACAAATATCGTTTACTCATAAAAATTGGTACAAATAAAATAAAAACAAATTCAATTGTATGCCCATCATCAAATGCTACTTTATTGTGAAGTGCATACCAATATAAGTTTAAAATTTCTGAACACATATAAGCTATTAAATATATATACTTAACACGATATGCCTGTTCCCTTTTCATTATATACATACTACATGCTATTAAGCAGGCTCCATACAAAAACGTTGGAACTTGAACCTCTAATCTTATTAGTGTTTCAGAATCTCCTAGCATAACAGAATAAACTGTTTCATATATAACCCATACAATATTCAATACCCATAAAAAGAGTCGAGCATTTTTCTTTTCTTCTTGAAATGAGATAAAATTTTCTTTCACTTTAACACTTCCTCAAAAGCTATATACTTTCGCTATATTATTACTAACACTCATTATTATAATAAACGACAATAGTGTTTGAACAAAATAATATCAAATAATGTAGAAAAGTTTACCCCGACTTATCAATTTGATAAGTCACATAAATTTCAATAATATGTACTAAAAAACGCTATTATTTGTTATATACTGAACTTGTCAGGTTAACTGTAAAGAGAACTCCCCGTTCTTTGTGTTTGAGCCTACCCCGTTATTAAATATAAGTCAAAAAGAACTTGTAGCGTATCTACAAGTTCTTTTTTGATTTCAATCAATCTATTGCATCACACTTTGAAGTTATGTCAAAGTGTGATGCAAATCAAATTATTGATTCATCGCTTTTGCTACAAGCGCAGCATATGCTTCTGCACCTGTTTTCGTTAAATGTACGCCATCCGGCTCAAAATACGCCTTATTATCAGCACTTGCTGAATACCAATCGACTAACGTCACATTTTGGTACTCAGATGCTACTTCTTTTAATTTCTCATTCACTAATGATTCCCACGGACGTGGTACCCTCGTATTGATGAATATAATTTTACGTTCATTCCCAATCACTTTTATTAATGATACGAGTTGATCCTTTGTAAAAGCACCATTTGTACCTAATCCAATAATGACATGATTCCCTAAATTCCCCTCATTTTTTAGCTGTTCCACCACAGGAATTGCTTTAGACAGTTGGCGACCAATTTTTGCATCAATCCTAATATTAGGAAATGAATTTTTCAAATACGGGGCGACGTCAATCATAATAGAATCACCTACAGCTGTAACTGTTTGAGGACCTTTAGGCTGCGCAGCAGCTTCTTGTTTTTCTTTATTTCGAGGTGGCTCATCAGCTGGTTTTTCCCTAACTGCCACTGGATGTTTCGGTTTTTCTTTTTGTTCCGTTTGTACTGCTTCCACCTTATCTTTTTGAGGATTATCCTTCGCTTTACTAGCTGTTGATAATCCAAAAACAGCGATCGTAGAAACGAATAGTGCGCATACTAAGGCTAGCTTACCACTTAATGCTAAGTTTTTTATTCCCCAATTCCTAGAGCGAATATTCTTCAATGCCCCTTGTCGGATTGGATTTTCAATAAACTTCCATGAAATTTGTGCAGCTACTATAATAAGTAAAAATTGAAGAATTGCTCTTGTAAGCGAAAACTCTCCAGCATTTACCTTCGGAGTCGTTAACGTGATAATCGGATAATGCCAAAGATATATCCCATACGATCGTACTCCCATCCAACGCAGTGGTCTAAACCTTAAAAATTGAGCAATTCGGCTAGCTGGGTGAGCAAGGTTCGCCACTAATAAAGCAGTAGCAATTGATAAAATGACCATTCCTCCGCGATATAGAAACGGATCATATTGATTTGTCTTCCAAAACATAACGAGGATAATAATAAGAGCAATTCCTCCAACTACGTCAAGAATGAGACGTGCTTGTGGAATAATTTTATTTGCAAGCCTACTGCTTGGCCAAATTAAGGCAAGTGCCGCTCCAATCAATAAGGAAAAGGCCCTTGTATCAGTACCGTAATAAATTCTGCTTGGATCAGCTCCTGGTTCATACAGAAACGCCATTGCCAATGCAGAAGCAGCTGCCCCTAAAACAATGAATAAAATGATATGTGATTTCTTTTTTATGTAACGAAACGCCAGGCTAATAATAAATGGCCAAATTACATAGAACTGTTCTTCAACAGCTAACGACCAAAAATGATTCAGTGGAGAAAGTTGGCTAAAACTATCAAAGTACGATAATTTATGATAAATATACCACCAGTTACTGAAATATAATAAAGCTGCTAGCGAATCCCCACGCATCTTTCCTAGCAAAGAACTATGAAAAATTGTAATCCATGCTAAAACAATTACAAGCATGACAAGCATTCCAGGAAGTAATCTCCTTACCCTACTGAGCCAGAATTTCTTCAAGTCAATCCTCTTATTTCTCTTCCATTCTATAGCTAGAATATCTGTAATTAAATAACCCGAAAGTACAAAAAATACAGTAACACCTAGGAATCCTCCAGGCATCCAATTAAAATTAATATGATATAAAATGACGCCTAGTATAGCTAGGCCCCTTAGACTGTCCAATCCAACCATATAGCGACTACTTTTCTTTAATGGTTCGGGCATCCGCCAGTCACCCCCGTATTTCTCTAAAATTACGTGAATATTTACAATATAAAACTCTATCAATATGTATTACCTCTAAAAAATATGAACCGAATCAAAATATTACAAAACCTATTAACAAACACACTCAATTTTTATGATTGCATGCACAGTAACTAAAATTTTACCATGTTATGTATTAACATGAAATAGTCTCATTTATGAACTTTCATGTAAAAAAGGAGGTTATCCTAAAAATTCTATTTTTAGGATAACCTCCTTTTTTATTAACCGATACTCTGAACTCTACCAACTTTCCTATCTTGTAATCGTACTTTAATACCGTATGTATGCGTCTCCGTGTTTGTTAAAATAACGAACTTATTTAAGATAACAGATATAAGGGTATAGATTTGTTGTAATTTATCTAATTTTCACTCAATCGCATCCAATTGTTTGTTTTTTAATAACTTCGCAAACAATAAACACGCTATCTTTTCTCATAACTGCTTGTTCTCTTTAAGGAAAAAACAGAAAGTTCCGGCTTACTTAAAAACCGTACCGGCATTCTAGTAGTACCAATACCACGATTCACATACAACTGTAATGGCTTACTCTTTCCTTCCAATGAATAAAGTCCTTCTACATATTTATTTGCTAGTGAAGTAGTAATGATAGAACCTATGAATGGAAGCTGTACTTGTCCACCATGACTATGACCAGATAGTTGAAGGTCCACTGGATATTCAGATATTTGATCAACAGCATCTGGTTCATGTACTAACAGGAGATTAAAATCCTCTGTTCGAAGGTGCTGAAGAGTAGGTTTAACTTTTGGTTTTCCAAGTAAAAAATCATCTAGACCAGAAATGGTAATGTAATCGCCATTGGCAACTTTAATCCTCTTCATTTCATTATTCAAAACAGTAAAGCCAGCCTTCTCCATATACTGTTCGTATAAGTGTCCCCCGCCACCTCCTCGATCATGATTGCCAAACACAGCATATTTTCCAAGAGGAGCGCGAATTTGTTTCAAAATCGTTTGTGAGTACTCTCTTTCCACAACATATTCTCCAAATTTATCAATTAAATCACCTGTAAAAACCACAATGTCAGGCTTTAGCTTATTGATTTTATCCACTAATATTTGCTGCTGTTTATGAGGAAAGTTTGGTCCAAAATGTGTATCTGAAAATTGTAAGATTTTCACACCATGAAAACCTTCTGGAATATTTGGATTTTCAATATCGTTCCATGTAACTGAAAATGATTTTGTTTCCAAATGAAAAGCATATACATAAATTGTTATTGGAAGAATGAATAGTATGAGGGAAATGATACATATTCTTCTAAACCGCAATAAGGAAGTACCTTCTTTGGCTTGTTCCAAAGAAGGTATTTCTTCGTTCAAATTCATTCTATTTGTTTTGGCGTGTTCTAAATTCGCTTTCATGTGTCCACCTCTAAATTCATCTTCATAAAAAGATACGATTTAAATAATGTTGTAGCATTTCTATGTTACAAACGTATGTCTTTTGAAAATTGAGGTGAACATGAGCAAACTAATTAAACCAAAATTAAGATTTGATGCAGCATGTGGTCCTTCTATTAAGGGGAAAAATGATAGGATATTTACTTCTACTATTAGAAGCAGTTTGGATGATTTTATAAGATTTTACCTTATGAGAGGAAGTAGCCAAATTTCCCATATGATGCATACAATTAATATAAATGTATAATCACCAAAATCTAATTTAGACCCTTTCTTTACATGCATATCCAACCAAATATGCATAAGTTTCATTCCCTTATATTTATAGACATTCTTCTTTGCAAATCGATAAACAAGAAGCTGCAATATCATAAATTCTGCTACAACTATAAGTAACAAAACGAGAAAGTCAATCACTCTATTTCTGCACTGATTTCTCTAATATACGATGTTCCAAAAGCCATTCTTCAAACTTAGCGCTTCCAAATTCCCAGCTTAAGTCATTTGCATGTACAGAAAAAACGCGATACCCGGAATAGTCATCCATAAATTCGTCTTCCTGTACCTGTACTAGCGGAATCTCATAAAAAGCAAAGTTAAAAAATACATCCCACACATCTTCATGTTTTCTTTTATAAGCGATCGATTCCACATCAAATTCATCTCCAAAATAATCAAGATGTAAATGCATGCTATCATCATATTCATATTTCATTTTATCACCCCTTATATTTGTACTTCTTTATCATCCAAAAAATTCCTTCTACATCCACTCACATCTAGGCACTTACCTACATATTATGGCAGTAGATTCATTTCTAGGAGGTGTCACATTTTGAAAAAATTTATAGCTGTTTTTTGTATACTTGTACTTACTGTTTTTACGTTTGTGGCTTGTAGTAAAAAAGACGATACGAAGCAACAAGTGCAAAAGATTCGCATTGGTGAAGTTACACATTCCCTCTTCTACGCACCGTTATATGTTGGGATTGAAAAAGGATTCTTTAAAGAAGAAGGATTAGATATCGACCTACAAACGACAGCTGGTGGCGATAAAACAATGACTGCGCTGTTATCTGGTGGAATTGACATTGCACTTGTCGGCTCTGAAACATCCATTTATGTTCACCAGCAAGGAGCAAAAGACCCGGTTATTAACTTTGCTCAGCTCACGCAAACTGATGGTACATTTTTAGTTTCTCGCAAAAAATTAGACTCCTTTAATTGGAACGATGTGAAGGGTGTTACTTTCCTTGGTCAACGTAAAGGTGGTATGCCGCAAATGGTTGGGGAATACGTTTTGAAGAAAAATGGCATTGATCCACACAAAGATACAAATTTAATTCAAAATGTTGAGTTTGCTAATATCGCTAATGCCTTCGCGTCTGGTACAGGCGAATTTGTCCAGTTGTTTGAACCAACAGCGAGTATTTTTGAAAAAGAAGGAAAGGGCTATATCGTCGCTTCTTTTGGTACTGAATCTGGAACTGTTCCATACACAACATTTATGGCAAAAGAAAGCTTTTTAAAGAAAGACAAAGCAGCAGCGGAGAAATTCACACGTGCATTATATAAAGCACAGCAATGGGTTGATACGCATAGTCCAGAAGAAATTGCCGAGGCTGTTACACCACTTTTTAAAGATACTTCAAAAGATATTACGGTAAAAGTAATCGAGCGCTACAAAAAGCAACATTCGTATGCGACAAATCCATTATTAGACGTGGAAGAATGGAAACAACTACAAAAAATTATGAAAGAAGCTGGAGAATTACAAAAAGAAGTTCCACATGAGGCGCTCGTCGATACAAAAATTGCCGAAAGCGTTATTAAGAAATAGAGGCGAATACAATGAGTTTCTTACAAATATCTAATGTTTCCCACTGCTTTTTTGCAAAAGAAAATGCCCGGCTCGTCCTCGAAGATATTAACTTACACGTAGAAGAAGGGGAATTTATTTCCTTTCTTGGCCCAAGCGGCTGTGGAAAAACAACGCTTCTTTCTATTATTGCAGGACTATTAAAACCAATTGAAGGTATTGTCTTTGTAGAAGATGAGCCAGTGACAAAATCAACTTCTTCAATGGGATATATGCTCCAACAAGATTACTTGTTTCCCTGGAAAACAATTGAAGAAAATATAATGCTTGGGCTGCACATTACAAAAACATATGGAGAGGAAACGAAAGAACATACCTTACAACTTTTAAAGCAAGTCGGCTTGCAAGGCGTAGAAAAGCAATCCCCTCGGGAACTATCCGGTGGTATGCGCCAACGGGCAGCACTCGTTCGTACACTTGCAACAAATCCAAAAATCCTGTTGCTTGATGAACCATTTTCAGCTCTTGATTATCAAACGAAATTAAAATTAGAGGAGCTCGTATTTTCTTTATTACACAAATATAAGAAAACGTCTCTTCTCGTCACGCATGACATTGAAGAAGCAATCGCAATGAGTGATCGTATTTACTTGCTTCAAGCAAACCCTGGGAAAATCGCAAAAATATTTTCAGTACCAAAAAACATTCGCTCCCTACCACCGTTACAAGCAAGGTACCACCCTGATTTTCCAGCCCTCTTTCAAGACATATGGAAGGAGCTGGAGCGCCTTGGATAATATAAAACAATTACACAAACAGTTTCGAAAAAAAGAGCGTCAGCGTACTTGGACAGCTGCCTCTTTACAATTTTCACTTCTCATTCTCTTCTTTACATTATGGGAAATCTCCAGTAAACAGGAGTGGATCGATCCTTTACTCTTTAGCTCACCTTCAAGTATTTGGGAGTTATTTGTAAGTAAATGGGGAGACGGATCACTTTGGATTCACATATGGACGACACTGCTTGAGACAGGTATTGGTTTTATTCTCGGTACAGTTCTCGGAACAATTATCGCAACCGTTCTTTGGTGGATACCGCTTATAGCTCGCGTATTAGACCCATACCTTGTTGTGTTAAATGCAATGCCAAAAGTAGCACTTGGCCCGATTATTATCGTTATTTTCGGCCCAAACATCTCCTCTTCGATCGCAATGGGAGTTATTATTTCCATCATTATCACCATTCTTGTTATTTACAGTGCATTTCAAGAAGTTGATTTTAATTATATAAAAGTAATGGATACATTCGGCGCAAATAAATGGCAATGCTATAAACAAGTTATTTTACCGTCTTCCTTTCCAGCTATCATTTCAACTTTAAAAGTAAACGTTGGATTATCATGGGTTGGTGTTATTTTCGGTGAACTTCTTGTTTCCAAACAAGGACTCGGTTATTTAATTAGCTACGGATTCCAAGTATTTAACTTTACGCTTGTACTGCTGAGTGTATTACTGACATGTGCACTTGCTACTCTTATGTATGTGTTTGTTGAAGGATTCGAGAAACTATTAATAGGTAAGAAAAAAAGAAGCTGACTCAAAACAAAATACTTGGGTCAGCTCTTTCTTTTTTATACCATTATTTTTAAGAAATCATAGCTTTTTTATTTCTGATCACATACTTTTGTATCGTTCATTACAGTGTTTCCTTGAATCATGACCGTATGAAAACAATCCTTCACACGCACTGTTACGATATTATCTTTCCGATCCACAATATGATACTCATCAAAATGTTGATTTAATGCATTACGGATTTGTTCTCCTTCGAAAATCGGAACACCATGAGACATTATCCAGATGAGACCAGCAATAGCAAGAATGGTTTTCATACGCTCTACCTCCTTGAGAATGAATTCATTGCATCTTCAACATGCACGTTATAATTGTTTTAATTTTGTGACAATATCTCTTTTATACCTATTCTATTTGGAAATTCTGTTCCCTTCTTCCACGTCAAAAAGTTTTATGCCATGCATTTTTTTAGAAATATGCGATAATTATTTCTAGGAAGTTTTTTCATTTTAAGGGGGATTATTATGATTCGTGCTGTGCTATTTGATTTAGATGGAACATTGTTAGATCGGCATCAATCTTTAGAACATTTTATTCATGAACAATATGATCGTTATGCTCATCATTTTACCAGCATTATTAAATCAGAATACTGTTCTCGTTTCATTCAGCTAGACAATAACGGCTATACTTGGAAAGATAAAGTATACGCTACCCTGCTTAAAGAATATGCAATTACAAGTGTGACAGCCGAACAACTCTTGCATGATTACGTAACAGAATTCGCAAACCACTGCATTCCTTTTCCAAATATGCATGAATTACTTCAGCAATTACAAAACAAGAATATTAAAGTGGGGATTATTACAAACGGCATAACCGAATTTCAAATGAACAATATTCGCGCTTTGAACTTACATACTTATACAAATACCATTCTCATTTCGGAAGCAGAAGGTATTAAGAAGCCACATCCAGCTATCTTTGAGCGTGCCCTCAAACAATTAAACGTCCAATCAGAAGAATGTATCTATGTTGGAGATCATCCGGAAAACGATGTAACCGGTGCTGAAAACGCCGGGATTCCTGCAGTTTGGAAGAAAGATTCATTTTGGGGAGAGTTTGAACATTCTCGTGTAGTTGAAAATTTACTTGAGGTACTTTCATTCGTAAAACTTGGATAAATAAGTCGTCACCCTTAAAGAATTCACTTTTCACGTTAGTATAAAGCTAGAGTTGTAATTCATCAGATACAAAAACGCCATCCTTTCCTATAATTCTAGAGAAAGAATGGCGTTTTTTCATTTTAAGAGTGTATTTCTTTTTCCTAGCTTACTAGCAATGTTACGCTACCTCTAATTAGAAAAATATTTTAGAACTCCTTCAAACACGGATTGTGCAAGTACATTTTGATATTTGTCA
Source organism: Bacillus sp. 105MF (assembly GCF_000374885.1). Taxonomy (NCBI): domain Bacteria; kingdom Bacillati; phylum Bacillota; class Bacilli; order Caryophanales; family Bacillaceae; genus Bacillus; species Bacillus sp. 105MF. Next base: position 349,428 of record NZ_KB895566.1, read on the forward strand.
GAAGTCAATTTTACTCTTTCATTAGGATTTGATAAAAATCCTGTTTCTACTAATATAGGTGGTGCACTATTATCTGCCTTTAACACACGAAGTTCTGGTCGATCTTTTACAAATCTATTTTTAGCACCTGTATTTTTAATTAAAGCATTCTGTACAGCATTTGCTAAAGTAAGTGCTTGTTTACTTTTTGGGTGTTCAGAATTATATAACGTTTCAATTCCTTCTGCTGCAGTCGCATCAGCTGAATTTACATGCACACTAACAAAAATATCTGCTTTGTTTTCATTTGAAATACGAACACGATCTCCTAATGGAATAAAGATATCTGTTGCTCGTGTCATCACAACATTTGAACCACTCTGAGCTAATAAACTCTTTAACTTCAAACCTACTTGCAGGGCAATCGTTTTTTCATATATATTTTCATATAATGTCCCTGAATCATATCCACCATGTCCTGGATCAACTATAATCGTTTTACCAAATATGATTGGATTTTCAATCCAAAAACCATTTGTATCAAAATAGTATACTTTACCATTCTCTTCTAACCATCCTATTTTCATTGCCCCATTGCCTTGCAGGTAGTACCAAGTTGTTCCTTCCTGTAGCCAACCTGTTTTCATCGCTCCGCCACCTTGCAGATAGTACCAAGTTGTTCCTTCCTGTAGCCAACCTGTTTTCATCGCTCCGTTGCTTTGCAGATAGTACCAAGTTGTTCCTTCCTGCAACCAGCCCGTTTTCATTGCTCCATTGCTTTGTAGGTAATACCAGTTTGTCCCTTCTTGCAACCAGCCCGTTTTCATCTCACCAGTACTTTGGAAGTAGTACCAAGTTGTTCCTTCTTGTAGCCAGCCCGTTTTCGCTGCTCCATCGCTTTCTAAATAATATTTTTTATCCCCAAGCTGTAGCCAGCCTGTCTTCATTACTCCATTACTTTCGAAGTAATATTTTTTATCCCCAAGCTGCAGCCAACCTGTTTTCATTGCTCCATTGCTTTCGAAGTAATATTTTTTATCTCCAAGCTGCAGCCAACCTGTTTTCGCTGCTCCATTGCTTTCTAAATAATACCAAGTTGTTCCTTCTTGCAACCAGCCTGTTTTCATTGCTCCATTGCTTTCGAAGTAATATTTTTTATCCCCAAGCTGCAACCAGCCTGTTTTCATCGCTCCGCCACCTTGCAGGTAATACCAGGTTGTTCCTTCCTGCAACCAGCCCGTTTTCATCGCTCCACTACTTTGCAGGTAATACCAAGCTGTTCCTTCTTGCAACCAGCCCGTTTTCATCGCTCCGCCACCTTGCAGATAGTACCAAGTTGTTCCTTCCTGCAACCAGCCCGTTTTCATTGCTCCACTACTTTGCAGGTAATACCAGGTTGTCCCTTCCTGTAACCAGCCCGTTTTCATTGCTCCATTGCTTTGCAAGTAATACCAGGCTGTCCCTTCTTTCAACCAGCCTGTTTTCATTGCTCCATCTTGTTGCAAATAGTACCAAGTAGTCCCTTCTTGCAGCCAACCCGTTTTCTGTTTTCCATCTGGCTGAATATAATACCACTTATTATCTCTATTCACCCAACCTACTTGTGTTTTAGGTGCTGCCTGTACTGCTTTAACAGTAGTTTGATTCGTTTCTATTTCACTAGTACCTAGTGGTTGCTCACTTTTTACACCTGCTGTTCCAGGCTGCTTTGTTATATCTTGCTGTATTGCCTTTTGTTCTTGCTGTTTTTGCTCAGGTAATAACTGATCTTGCTGTTTAGATTGTTCTTGTTGCTCAGTACTAATTTCTTGTTCTTGCTTCTTTTGCTCGGGTAGTAATTGATTGCCCTGTTTAGATTGTTCTTGTTGCTCAGTACTAATTTCTTGTTCTTGCTTCTTTTGCTCGGGTAGTAATTGATTACCCTGTTTAGATTGTTTTTGTTGCTCAGTACTAATTTTTTGTTCCAAAGGTAGCTGTTCATTCTCTGTTTCAGCCAAAGTTTGCATTGGGCTAATCACATAGCCTAATGTTAAAACAGCTACTACAGTTTTCTTCAACATGTGTAGTTCACCTTTCCTTATCCACTTGATTTAAAAATATAAAAATCTAATTCTAGCAAGATAATTAAAAACTCAACATTTGATTTCTATAAACATATTAAATCAAAAAAAAGCAGCCCCCAAACGTTTCAAGGCCCTATGTAGCGCGATATGACTACATAGGGCCTTTTAGTTTGGAGATTGCCATAAGTCAAGTTCTCAAAATCCACTAGGATTAGGTGTTACTATACACTAGTTTTCATAATTCAATTTAATTCTAATGTTATAATATCAACATTCTAAATGCAATTAAAAAGATAAATTTTCCTTTTTAAGTTTTTGTTAACTGAATAATATTAAGACAATATATTATTCAGTTAATCCAGTGAGTTTTTGATTGCATGTAATAGTATTAGTTATAACTCTGTGTGTTTTTATTGCATATATGTACGGTGTATACTCATACGCACAAACCTTCTTTTTATGTTAATGTTCCTTAAATCATTTTTTTATTATAGGATTCGAACGAGTGAAGCATTTTACAGGGGAGCCAGAAAAAAATTAATTTATTTTTATGAAATAGCTATTTTGTCTTCCTCTTATATAAATTTACTCTATGATACATATCGTGAGTTCGTTTCTATCTTTTTTAACACTCCATATAAGTTTTTCCATGAATATATATCGGTAGCACTACATTACAAGCACTCTGCCGGAATATATACCGAAGGAACAAATATAATTTTAATAACAAAAAGAACCCGGCCCCTTTACTTCGTAAAACAGCCGAGTTCTTCTATATGTTTCATCGTACGCGCTAATACATCGTCACGCATAATAAAGCTAAATTTCCTATCAGTTTTAATGTTATCCGGGATTTCTTTTAATAGAACAGACCCTTTTGTCTCTTCATAGTGCGTATGTTCTTCTACTGCACTAATTGTTGCGAAATAAATGTTTTTAATGATTATTTTGTCTTTTCCAGATACTTTGTATTGTCCTAAGTAAGTTAAATCAGAAACAATACCACCGGTTTCTTCATGAACCTCTCGAACTGCCGCTTCTTCCGGTGTTTCCCCCAGCTCTACCTTGCCACCTGGAAATTCAAGACCGCGGCGCAAATGATGCGTTAATAACCATTGATCCCCGTACCGGCATACAACCCAAACATGCTTTGGCTCAGGAGAAAATGGGTAACGTTCAAACGATAATTGTACAGTGTTGTGGTAATAATCTTTAAATTTGTACATGCCATTACTCCCCTATAGATGGTTACAAGTTTTTCCTACCACAAATTGTAGCACAATTCTCATTCATATGCATAATGTTATCCAACTACAATCCATTGATTATTCCCATTTGCGCGACTAATTCTTTCGTTTCATGATTCCCTAAATCATAAATCATCTTATAGGCTTTCTGCAGTTGTTCATCATACCGGTCATTATTCGAATCATGATGATACTCAACATACGGAACGTGCGAACGTACAAAAGAGCCAAGATCTTCACGATACGCTTGATCGAAGTATTCCCGAAGCTGGGTAATTTCCTCATCATTCGCCTGGATTTCAAAGCTATATGTATCTGCCGTTTTCACCTGCGAAATCTGACCATTTCCTACTGATATATAGTAAGTTTTCTTATTATCCATATAACACCCTTCTTTCACCCTTTTACTTTCTATTGTTTTCAACAATTACAAAATTATGTAAAACGAAGTTTCATTTAATGGTAAAATTAAGAAAAGGAGGGGAACTGGATGTTAAAAATATTAATCATCGGCGTCATTATTGTCATTCTCGTATTGGTACTCTCTGTGTTAACGATTAATAAGGGCTATTCATATAAACATTCAGTTGATAAACCAGAGGACAATCCTTATCTGCCAAATAAAAAGGAGGATCAATAATATGCTTCGTATACTCCGCCTCTTAACTGCTTTCATTGTCATTATCGTATCCTTGTACAGTCTATTTACACATAATGATTCATTTCTTACTCTTTCACAATTTTTCTTAGGAGCCTTAATGTTTATAATCGCGATTGAACAAATACAAAAGAAAGACCCAAGCACAGGTTTGACCTGTATGGTAGCAGGAATTTTCGTGTGGGCTGTTCTCGCAGTAAAGTATATTATGTAACGACTATTTTCTTACGGAGGGATTAATATGCTAAAAATCGCTCGAATTACATTTGCACTCATTGCACTCGCTTTGTCTATCTATAGTTTTATCACAGATAACAGAGGCATTATACTGTATATGTTCATTGCTTTAGGTTTAATGTCTTTCACTATGAGCATCGAGGAATTACGTGAACAAAAGAAAGTAAGCGGAACAATGTGTTTTCTAGTTGGAGCTATCGTTTTATTCATCGCTATATCAGAATTGCTCCGCTAATATAAATTTTCAAAGGAGAGAATGAAATGCTGACTGGATTACGTATTTTCTTCCTACTACTGACACTTGTTCTTTTAGGCTATTACCATTTTACCAAAACTGATGTACTCCCTTACATGCAGCTCTCACTCGCATGTATGTTCATTATCATGGGCATTTCTGAAATGAAAGCGCGGAGAAAAACATTAGGGATTGCTTCTTTTTTGGTTTCTGGTTTTATCTTCTTCATTGTAATTTCTATACTTTTACGATGAAAAGCTAAAAGCCATCTTCCCACTTAATGTAGAAAAGATAGCCCTTTTCGTTACTCTTGTGCTTTATTTGATCAAAGTAGTTCTATCCCATTTATTGAACAAACTGTTTTGGATATTCTTTTATATGCTTATCATCGTCACGCCAATCATAAGTTTCTTTCTTTGAAATATCTAACGCTTGATCTCCAATTCTAACTCTATCTTTATCTATCCATTCAATGTGTGGATCTGTATCTGGATAGTTCCAATATACATTTTTGGTAGAATTGGAACTAAGGTTAACTAATTCTCCTCTAACAGCATCTGCACTTAATGATCCGGCGTTATGAAAATAAGTTTTTATAGCATGTTTTCCATCTGGAGATTTCACAGTTCGAATCAATTCTCCTTTCGGAACGCCTTGCAAACTAAAAAACTTCCAATATCCGAAGCCAATGATCATTACTAGCGCAATAAATAATACCAATGCTACTTTTCTCTTTGTCTTTTTGATTTGAATTTTTGCATCGTTCACTCAATCACCCCCTATAATCTTGAATATAATCCTTTTAAACCCATATTACACCACACACTAACCCATTAATATACCCCCATAAAAAGAAACTCCTGTTTTAATAAGCAGGAGTTTCTTTTTATCTGTTCATTTACTAAAAACTACTTTTCCTAATGTTTAATTTCGTTGACAAAATTACCTTTTTAGCTACATTCCGTCCTAAAAATCTTTCCATTAATAAATCCACTGCCGTTTCTCCCATAAGCCCCGTATATACTTTCACTGTACTGAGCGCAGGAGAAAGATACTGAGAAATACTGAGATCATTTACACCAATTATATTTACTCTTTCTGGAACAGGAATCTCACATTCATGTAATGCCCGCAAACATCCGATTGCCATAGCATCATTTCCAACAAAAAAAGCCGTCGGTAACTGATCCTGCTGCTCTTCTATCGCCTGCTTCATTAATAAATAACCATCGTTTACTGAAAACTGACCCGTGTATATATAATTTTCATAAAATAATTCTTTTTCCTTTATATATTTTATAAAGGCACGTTCCCTTGAATCTTCAATTTCGGAAGTCTGATCTTTAAATGTTTCCCGTCCTCCTATGTATCCAATCTTTTGATGTTCCTTTTCTATTAAATGATCAATCACCTTCATGGTTACCTTTTCAAAATCTACCACAACCGCATCAAAAATATCTTCATTTGGAGAATAATCTACAAATACAATGTTTTTTGTTATCGTTTCAAATAAACTTATTTCTCGTTCACTAAACTTCCCTATTGCAATCATGCCTTGAATGTTTTCTTGCATCAACTCTTCCATTTGGCTATGAAAAAGTTTTACAATTTTCAAACCTTTCTGTTCACATCTTTTTTCTATTCCTAAACGAATGGACATATAATATAAATCGTTAAGCTCTTCTTCTTCTGTATACCAATGAACCAAAGTAATTTTCGGCAATTCTTTTTTACGCTTTGTACGCTTCTTATAAGAAAACTCCTCTGCTGCCTCAAATATCCTCTTCTTCGTTCCATCACTGACAGAAAGCAATGGATCATTATTTAACACCCGAGAAACAGTAGCGATGGATACGCCTGCCTTCTCTGCTATATCTTTAATCGTTGCCATACCTGATTCACCTACTCTTCTCAATTATTCAATCCTAAACGTATATTTCGTTGAGGAGGAGAATAATTGATTTTTATTTAAAATATAAGAAGGGAAATTCGGATGATGAATGGCATCAGGTAATCCTTGCGTTTCTAGACAAAGCCCTAAATACTTTTTGGATTGTACCCCACATATTTCAAAATCACCTGGTAATTGGTTTCCTGTGTACAAAACTACCCCAACTTCATCTGTTTCCACAACTAATTTGCGACCACTTTCTTCATCCCATAATATGATTTCCTGATCGTAGTTGCTATTCAAAAGAAAAGGATGATCATATCCTTTTCCTACTAATTCATTTTGATAATAGCGAGAATATACTCCCTCTTTTATTTGCCTTCCTGCTCGGAAATCGAAGGGCGTATCTATTACATCCAATATTTCACCCGTTGGTAATAATTGCTCGTTTAATTCTAGAAATTCATCACTATTCATTTTTAAAGTATGCTGTAAGACATCCCGTTTTAAATTACCACTTAAGTTAAAATACGTATGATTTGTTACGTTTAATATGGTCGTTTTATCTGACTGCGCTTCATAACGAATCAAAAATTCATTCGCGTTATTTAATGTATAGATCACTTTTACATGTACAGTTCCTGGATATCCTTCTTCTCCGTTAGGGCTAGTATAAGTAAATTCAATTCCAGTTTCCTTCTCATTTCCTATTATTTTAGCATCCCAAACGATATAACTAAATCCTTTTAAACCACCATGAAGATGATTGTCTTGATCGTTTTTTACTAGCGTATATGTGTTGCCATCCAACTCAAATTGAGCACCTTTGATTCTACCAGCCACTCTTCCTACAACTGCTCCAAAGTATGGAGAATATCTCTCATAGTTTTCTAATTCTTCAAAACCTAAAACGATATTTTCATAATTTCCTTTCCTATCAGGAGTAATGATTTTTGTAATCACACAACCGTAATTTAAACACGTAACTTCTATATCATTATCATTTTTTAATATATAAGCGTACACATCTTCTCCATTTACTTTACCAAATACATTTTGAAAGACTTTCATATCCCTATCTTCCGCTCCTCTAAACTTTGTATAAAACGTTTAAATGCAGCTATTCCTTCATCGTTTCGTTTGAAAACCCCAGCATCTTCTAATGCCCTTAAAAATTTAGCCGCTAACTCTTTTTGAACAATATGGTGAATATCCTCTTCATTCGCTTCCTTTTTATACCGCTCTCTCATTTGTTCTGCCCATCGTTTGTGATATTCCGCTACACAATTGTCTTTATACAATATATATCGTTCTACCTCTTGTAGTTCTAATTTCAGCCTTGCTGGAAGTACAGCTAATCCCATCACTTCAATTAAACCGACGTTTTCCTTCTTAATATGTTGTACATCCTGATGCGGATGAAAGATACCAAAGGGATACTTCTCACTTGTACGATTATTTCGTAATACGAGGTCCAACTCATACTGTTCATTTCGCTTGCGAGCAATAGGCGTAATCGTATTATGTGGCACACCGTCTGTATGTGCGTAAATATGAACAGATGAATCGCTATATTGCTTCCATTTTTCCAAAATGTAATCAGCCACATTTACTAATAAATTAGAATCCTTACCTTTTAGGCGAATAACCGACATGGGCCATTTCACTACCGAACATTGAACCCCCGGAAATCTATCCAATTTAAATGCATAATCATCTGCTGCTTTTGCCATCGCAAATTCATATTTCCCACCTTGATAATGATCATGTGATAAAATAGACCCACCTACAATAGGTAAATCAGCATTGGAGCCAATAAAATAATGAGGGAACCGTTTCACAAAAGAAAGTAATCTTCCGAAAGATTGGCAATTTATTTCCATATTCCGATGCGTTTCTGCTAGCACAATGCAATGTTCGTTATAGTACACATAAGGAGAATATTGTAAGTACCATCGCTCTCCTAATAATTCCATTCGAATCATTCTATGGTTAGAACGTGCCGGATGGCCAATTCTGCCCACATATCCTTCATTTTCAATACAAAGCAAACATTTCGGATAATCCGTATTTTGTATTACGTTTTCGTTTACAATTTCCCTTGGATCTTTTTCGGGTTTAGATAAATTGATCGTAATGTCCAATTCTCCATACTCTGTATTAGCTTTATAAGTAATATTTTTTTGAACACGCTTCGTTTGAATATAGTTGCTTATTTGACTTAATTCATAAAAATAATTAGTTGCATATTCTGGATGGCACTCATAATGTCGATAGAAACATTGATTAATAGTCGATGGTTTTGACATGAAGCAGTTCATAATTTGATTCGCTAATATTTCTCTATTGTGAGAATGACCATCAATAATTCCTTGTTCACTCGCATACTGAACTAAATCTTCTAGTAAATCTGTTATTTCTTTTTCTTCCGCTTTGCTTTCTTGCATTTCAAAACGCTCTAAATGAAGAAGGTGAAGAATTTGATTTCTTATATAAATTCCATCTTCTCTTTCGATAAACCGAAGTGAACATGCCCGTTTTATAAGTTGCTCAATGACTTGATAAACATTCATGATACTTTCCCTCCGCTGAATCGTTATATCCATTCGGATTATTTTCATACCTATCCTAAACATCTATAAAGAGAAATAAAATCGTTATACATTAGCTGTAACTACTACATTGAAGTTTGCTCTATTAATTGCTATACAAGCACAGGAACTAATGTAATATGCCATTTATTGCATGGCCTCTTTCTGTAACTCTCTTGCCCCATCTCCAATATCTGCAACATAAAATGTCGCTTCGTAACCGATGATTTCTCTATATTTTTGCCCCACGTTACAAATAAATTGATCCGTATACTCTTCCCCAACGATCGCAATCGCACAACCACCAAATCCCGCACCCGTCATACGTGCTCCTATAATCCCTTCTTGTTTCCAAGCTGATTCAACCAATGTATCTAGTTCTCGTCCTGTCACTTCATAATCATCACGTAAAGAACAATGAGATTCATTCATCAATCTTCCAAATTCTTTTATATTATTTTCTTTTAACTCTTTTACAGATTGCAATGTTCGACAGTTTTCATACACAACATGTTTAGCCCGTTTTCTTAAGCTCTCTTCCTTAATTACATGCTTATATTGTTCAAACATTTTTTCAGTTAGTTCTCCTAAGGAACCTACATCAATTACCTCTTGCAAATTTGCAAGCGCCTGTTCACATTCCATTCTTCTCTCATTATATTTAGAAGCAGTAAGCTCTCGACGCTTGTTCGTATTCATAATAATGATATTGTAGTTATCCAACAGCAGTGGCGCATACGTAAAATTCAGTGTTTGACAATTCAACAACATCCCATATCTTGCTTTTCCCATCCCAATAGCAAATTGATCCATAATGCCACTATTTACACCGATAAAATAATTCTCTACCTTTTTACCAATTTTAACTAATTCTATACGATCTAATTCAAATTGGAATAATCCTTCCATCGTTACTCCTGTTACAAGCTCAATAGAGGCAGATGATGACAATCCCGCACCGTTTGAAATATTTCCATAAAACATAATGTTAATTCCTGAATCAATGCTATATCCAGCTTCTATGAGATAACGAATCATACCTTTTGGATAATTCGCCCAATCATGTTCTTGCTTATAATCTAATTCGTGTAAAGAAAATGAAATAACACCCTTTTCGGGGAAGTTCAGTGAATAGGCACATATTAACGCATCATCTCGTTTACTTGCTAACGCATAAGTGCCAAACGTAATGGCACATGGAAACACATTTCCTCCGTTATAATCAGTATGTTCTCCAATCAAATTAATCCGACCAGGTGCAAAGAAAGTACGATACTCCTCTTGGTGAAATATTTTCTTAAAACTCTCCATTAACTGGTTATGTATCATCTAAGATCCTCCTCATGCTATTTATCCCGCATTAACGGGCAGTAAGACCCCCACCTCAAATTTCAGCAAGAGCAAAGAAGTTAAGTCGGGAATCAACTGCCCGTAAAAGCCCGATTGGTGAGGGCTAATAATCATTGGGGGATGAAGAATCCCCCCAATGATTAAAGTTTCACTTTATACTGAATTTCCTTTATCCCATACACAACTCGGCTTCTAAATCTGGTTTACTGCCCATTAAACTATGAAATCTATAATGCCCACTATCTCCCATCTTCGCACGAGTTGTTTTCCTTCCTAACTTCGAGTTCATTCCACTAAAAAACAAAGTCATATTATCTTTTTACTAAAAAAATTCAAAAAAGTCAAAATATTTTTAGTAAAAAACATTGTCATATCGCTATATATTTTAGTAAAAAATACTACACCTTTTTACTTCATATTTTAAACTAGACTGAAAAATATACATAGGAGACCACGAAAGAAAATCTAACTAAAAACCATGCTCTCTGTTTTTCAGAAAAACGATCATTTAACTGCTAATCCATTATCTAATTTTATTAATGATGCTGGAGTGATTAAAGAGGCTTATTTTTATTCGATTAAAGTAAAAACAAAGTATATTTTCTTAATTTGATTTGACAGTAAAAGTTAAATATGATGATTCAAGCTCTCATAATTGGTTTAATCGCGCAGAAAACCCTCTAAATTTTTATTTATTAACTCCTCTAAGATGTTCTTTAAACTATAAAAAGCTGCCTTTTCACAGGCAGCTTTTTCATCTATTAACCAAATACTTTCTCAAGATCATCTTTATCTTGGCTTAACCAGAAATTCATTAAGCGTTTTGCTCCTTCTAAATCATGAAGCTTCGCTTGACCACACTGCGTTTCGTTTGCAGCTGGAATTTCTGTAATTTGAACCGCATCTTTTAATGTAAGTTCTAATAAATCAATGACTTCACGAACAGTTGGTGTCCCGCTTACAACAAGATAATATCCTGTTTGGCAACCCATTGGTGAAATATCGATAATGTCAAAATGCGGATAACGATCAATATATTTACGTAAATTAAACGCTAATAAATGTTCTAACGTATGAATAACATCTGGCTTCATCGCTTGTTTATTCGGTTGGCAAAAACGAATATCGAATTTATTAACAATACCGTCACTACCTACTTTATGAACACCACAATGTCTTACATAAGGTGCCTTTACAATCGTATGATCTAATTCAAAGCTTTCTACTGATGGCATAAAACATCTCTCCCGCTTTAATTTTAATTCCATTATATCCAATATGATATAACGGAAATTCAAATTAGTAAAGTATTATGTATAGCCCGTGCTATAATACTAGAAGAATATGCTGGAAAGGAGACCGTTATGAAACAGATTTTTATCGGAATCATACGCTTTTATCAAAAATTTATTTCTCCGATGACACCACCTACATGCCGCTTTTATCCAACATGCTCCCATTATGGATTAGAGGCGTTTCAAAAACACGGTGCTTTCAAAGGTTTTTGGCTCACACTAAAACGTATTTTAAAATGTCACCCTTTTCATCCAGGAGGATTTGACCCCGTCCCGGACAAAAAAGAAAAAAGAAATTAAGCTTCGTAGCCATTCACAACAAGATCTAATTTTCCTGTATCAGGATGAATAACAAGACCGTGGACAGGCACTTCTGCTGGAAGTAATGGATGGTTACGAAGTACAGAAACGCTATGTTCTACACTTTCTTCTACGCTAGAGAATCCTTGTAAGAATCTCTCTAAATCGATTCCAGAATAACGAAGTGTATCTAATTTCTCTTCTGTCACGCCGCGCTCTCTCATTTTTTCAATTGTGCTGCTCGCCTGTATTTTTGCCATACCACAATCATGGTGACCAACAACACATACTTCATCTGCGCCAAGCTCATATACAGCAACTAAAATACTACGCATAATACTTCCAAATGGATGGGAAATAACAGCGCCCGCTACTTTAATAATTTTCACATCACCATTACGCATATTCATTGCTTTTGGTAATAATTCAACGAGACGTGTATCCATACAAGAAATGATTACCATTTTTTTATTCGGGAATTTTCCTGCCTCATACTCTTCATATTTTTTCTCTTCAACGAATTTTTCATTATACTGCAAAATCTCTTCTAATGACTTCATAGTAAATAGCCCCTCTTTTCTTTCATTTAAACTACGTACTAAGTGTACCAAAATCAAAAAAATACCAAAAGGATATTACTTTATTGCAAATATATAATTTTTCAGATAACCGACATAATTTCTTCATAATATACACACAGCTCTGTAACAACTCTCCCATACTTTACTCACGTTTCCACTATAAACTAAATGTAGATAATGTTAAAAAGGAGTGAATCTTTATTATGTCCGACGTTCTGTTACTGAGTCGTTTTCAATTTGCAATTACTATTTTTTATCACTTTTTGTTTGTACCTTTGACAATCGGACTTGTTATTTTAGTAGCGTGTATGGAAACACAATATGCACGTACATTAAATCCCACTTATCGAAAAATGGCGAATTTCTGGGGTAAGCTATTTACGATTAACTTCGTAATGGGGATTATAACCGGTATTACGATGGAGTTCCAATTTGGGACAAACTGGTCTGAGTACTCAAAATATATGGGGGATATTTTCGGATCACCACTCGCAATCGAAGCACTTGTGGCTTTCTTCTTAGAATCTACTTTCATGGGAATTTGGTTATTCGGTAAAGATAAAATCTCACCAAAATTCCGTGCTTTTTGTATGTGGATGGTTGCACTTGGAACAAATATTTCCGCGCTTTGGATTATTACAGCAAACGGCTTTATGCAAAACCCTGTTGGCTACGTGGTGCGTAATGGCCGCGCTGAGTTAAATGATTTCTGGGCACTTGTTACAAATCCATATGCATGGCATATGTTCTTCCATACAGTTATTGGCTGTTATATTGTTGGTTCTTTCTTCGTTATGGCAATCAGTGCCTATCATTTATTACGTAAAAACGATGTGGAGTTCTTTAAAAAATCATTTAAATTTGGTTTAGTTTTAGGATTATTTGCGGCAACTGCAACACCTTTCATCGGTCACCAATCCGGTGCTTTCGCTGCAAAAATGCAACCTGCAAAAGGGGCTGCAATGGAAGCAGTTTGGGAAACTGGTAAAGGTCAAGGCTTCTCAATCATCCAAATTCCCGATGTGAAGAATGAGAAGAACTTTGAATTATTAACAATTCCAAAACTCGGCAGCTTCTTCTATACAAACTCATTTGATGGAGAAATTGTCGGTTTGAAAGATATCCAGAAAGAAGATCGTCCGAACGTAAACCTTGTTTACTATAGCTTCCGTTTAATGGTTGCACTTGGCGTATTCTTCATGGCATTAACTTGGTTTGGTTTCTATTTAAACCGAAAAGGAAAACTAGAAAACTCAAAACGTTTCTTAAAAATTACAATGTGGTCTGTATTACTTCCATATGTTGCGATTAACGCTGGATGGATTGTTGCTGAAGCAGGTCGTCAGCCATGGACAGTATATAAATTGATGCGCACAGCTGAATCTGTCTCACCAATTTCCGTTCCACAAATTTGGTTCTCGTTAATTAGTTTAGTATTGTTCTACACATTGCTTTTAATTGCGGATGTATATCTCATGCTGAAGTTCGCAAAAAAAGGACCTGCAGCATTAGAAGAGCCTACTCAGGGAGGTGCAACTCATGTCTCATGATATGCTTGCAGTCATTTGGTTCGGTTTATGGGGCGTAATTTGGACAGTTTACTTTATTCTTGATGGTTATGCACTTGGTAACGGAATGATTTTCCCGTTCGTTACCAAGGACCGGAAGGAACGAAATCAAATGCAAGAAGCAATTGGCCCGTTCTGGGGTGGTAACGAAGTATGGTTAATTACAGCGGGCGGTGCAACCTTCGCCGCCTTCCCGATCACATATGCGAATATGTTTAGCTACTTATATACACCACTATTTTTAGTATTACTTGCTCTTTTTGCTCGTGCAGCAGGGCTTGAATTTATGCATAAAGATGACTCACCAATTTGGCAAAGCATTTGTAAATGGGCGTTTGCAATTGGTAGCTTCCTTATCGCCTTCTTATTCGGTGTTACATTTGCTAACCTTTACTACGGTCTGCAAATCGGGAAAGACGGCTACGAAGGAACATTACTCAGCTTATTAAACCATTACGGTATTTTAGGCGGGCTCTTCTTCACCGCAATCTTTGTCGTATCCGGTGCACTTTGGGTTATGATTAAAACAACTGGTGAAGTATCAGATCGTGCTTATAAAATTGCAAAACCATTTTCAATGGCAGCTGCGATTATTCTTGCGATTTTCTATGTAGCTACTGCAAACCGTACAAACTTATTCCAAAACTTTACGGAATATCCTGTACTGTTCATTCTTCCGCTACTAGCAATGTTAATGAGTGTCTTAGCAATCATTATGGTTTACAAACATAAAATTGGTTTTGCATTTACATTTGTATGCTTAACAATTGCTATGTTTATGACAACCGGCTTTGCAGGTATGTTCCCAAGAATGTTACCATCACGTATTAACGATGCATATAGTACAACACTATACCAAGCAGCAGGCAGTGAACTAAACTTAAAAATCATGTTCTTCGTCGCAATGGTAATGGTACCAATCGTTATCGGATATCAATTATGGAGCTACACGATTTTCAAAGAAAAAATTCATAAAGACTCTGCAAAAGGATATCACTAGAATGAAAAAAGACGCTCGCTTAGAAGCGTCTTTTTTCATTTAAGGCTTATAGCGTAAATTGTATCCCTTGATCATTCACATCGTTATCATACACATCTGTAGCACTAATTCCATTAAAAGCTCTCACACTAAATCCTACATTAGACGATCCAGAACCGTTATATGCTTTCGTTTGTTCGATTGGATGTACATTATATTTATCACCTAAATTAATTGAACCATTACAGTTTTCAATAACTACACCATCAATAACAGCAGGCATCGTATCACTCACCTTCATTATGTTATTTTCAGTTTATGAAAAGAGCCTAAAAAAATAGCATGTTTACAGTAAAAAAGAAAAAGATATTCTACAACAATGTTTATAATGAATTATTTTTCAACTACGTTATTTATGAAATGTAATATATAATAAATGAGAAAATTATTCATATAAAAAAATTGAGGTGTTTACAAAATTGATGTTTTTTGGAAGTATTACGCTTATTTTACTCGTTATTTTTCTATTCTTTTATTTAAGAGATCCTCGAAGTTTATTAATCGGATTTCTATTTAATTTATTCTTTTGTTCATCCCTTATCCTTTTCCTCTATTTAGGTTTCAGCTCGAATTATGCGATATTTAGATTTATTGCAATTATACCATTTATAATCATTTTCTTAATGCTAACCTTTGGCGTATTTGCTTTAATGATTGGACTATTTCTCAATGCGAGAATTTTAATGAGAAAAGAAGGACGTCGTTTATCTAACTGCTTAACTTTAATTGCTGGAATGGGTATGTTGCTTATTATGCTGTCCTTAATAGTTGATCCAACTCGATTTTTCTCTCCTCACTTCCAGCCCATTTTTACAGGAATATTTTTCATTATGGTCTATTTCTTTTTCCATATATCGACTTTCTTAACCGCTTATTTCCTGTATCAATTTAATAGACCAAGACGTAATCAAGATTTCATTATTGTTCTTGGCAGTGGGTTAATCAATGATAAAGTGCCACCACTTTTAGCAAGCCGAATTAATAAGGCGATTGATTTTTACCATAAGCAAGCAGCGGTCGCTTCTCCGCCTACAATCATTTTTTCTGGTGGACAAGGTCCAGATGAAAATCTTCCTGAAGCTGAGGCTATGCAAAAATACGCTATTGAAAAAGGCATTCCTATCGAACATACAGTGCAAGAAAATCGTTCCGTCAATACGTATCAAAACATGCTTTTCTCAAAACAAATTATGGATTCTTTAAAAGATAGGTATAAGAGCATCTTTACAACGAACAATTTTCATCTTTTCCGTGCTGGACTATATGCAAAGCAAGCTGGATTAAACAGCCAAGGAATCGGCTCAAAAACTGCTTTCTATTACTGGCCAAATGCGATGATTCGGGAGTACATTGCGATCGTCGTTATGAGTCGTAAGCGTCATACTAAGGTCGTAGGAGTTATTTTAGGATTCTCTGTTTTCTTATCAGCCCTTAGCTTTTTATTTAGTTAATTTATGTTGGAAAAGCCATCCTTATGAAAGGATGGCTTTTTTGAAACTGATATTTTTATTACACTGTGTCGAATGGTCAATATATTGTAAAAATCGCCGATATATGAATCGTTTCCATCGATATATCTTAAAAATCGCCGATATGTGGACATGTTATACTTTCATTTCGTTTCCTCTTCTAGCCTTTTTAATTTCCATACAGTCCTAGGAACTGATCGATAATTGATTACATGCTAAAAAAGCATCAATTATCGGTGAACTTTCTTTACATGCTAAATGAATATGACGATATTGTTTCTGTTTTAATTTTTTCATTTCAATGTTTTTATGTGATTTAAAAAACAGCTCAGGCCCCATTGTAATTCCAATATTTTGCGAGACCATATTCACAATCGTTTCGCAATTTAGTACTTCTAATATAATGTTTGGACTTACTTGATAATCAGCTAAATTTTTTATCACTAATGGCTGATACGGACCTTTTGGCATAATAAAATCCATTCCATCAATTTGCTGAACATCCACTACTTTTTGATTCATCAACGAATGATTTTTCGGTAACCCTAATACAATTTCATCTTTGCTAACTGGGATTGATTTTATTTGATTCTTTGTATTTGATTCTAATACAAATCCAATATCCACTGTACCATTCTCAATCCATTCTGCTACTTCTCCATATGTACCTTCAAATAATAAAACTTTAACACCTGAGTAACTCTTTTTAAGCTGCAATAACATAGACGGTAGTATTTGTGCCGCCGCACTCGTAAATGCCCCGATTTTGAGCGTACCTTCCAATCTCTTATTTTGTATAGACACTTCTTGTTTAATCGCCGCTTCGCTCTTTAGCACATTTTGAATATGCGGAAAAATACGATTTGCAAACTCAGTTCTTCTTATTTCAGCCTGCTTATTTCTGTGTAATAAAGGATGACCAAACTCTTTTTCTAAACTAGCAATAGCATGACTCACAGCTGATTGTGTCATGTTTAATTGCTCTGCCGCTCTAGTAAAATTTCCTAACTCTACTACCTTTTGAAAAATTTCATATCTAGCTATCGTCATGAGTTTTGTTCATACCTCCTATGTAAAATATGAATTTCACTAATTTCATTATACTCGTTACGATAAAAATAGAACACTTCATCAAAAGGAGGACTCACATTGAATAAGATTTTTTTATTAACATTTGGGATGTTCGCACTAGGAGTAGATGCTTATATAATGGCAGGAATCTTGCCTCAAATCGCCGATGATTTTCATGTTTCAATCGGGACTGCTGGGCAAACCGTAAGTATCTTCACAATCTGTTATGCCATTGCGGCACCTTTATTTGCTACATGTATGAGAAAGACGAATACAAAACATACATTATTAGCAGCATTATTCCTTTTCACAGTCTCTAACTTCCTGACTGCTGTGACTCATCATTTTATTATTCTATTAATTTCTAGAGGCCTAGCTGGCATAGGTGCTGGTCTTTATTCACCATTGGCGTCATCTGCTGCTGTTACATTAGTTTCTGAAAAAAGAAGGGGGAGAGCTTTAAGCACTGTTTTACTCGGAATGAGTGCTGGAACCGTAATTGGCGTTCCATTTGGTATATATATCGCTTCCATTTATGAATGGCGCATGGCGATGTGGTTTATCGTCACAATTGGGGCAATCGGGATATTTGCTCTCTTTACTAAATTCCCTATGATAGAATCTAGTCCTTTGCCAACATTAAAAGAACGGCTAAGTATGTTCAAAAACAAAAAAATCTCTCTTGTCATGCTTATTACAATGATATTAAGCTTTTGTAGTTTGGGCTTGTATACATACTTAGATTCCATCATTATTGCATACGGATTCCAAAAATCTATCCTATTTATTTGGATGTGGGGAATCGGCGGAATTGCCGGAAGTTTTATAATCGGGTTTATAATGGATTTTTATAAAAAGCCAAAGATCATATTACTGTACTTAATGGGAATCATGTTTTTCTCATTTATATGTATGGGAGTTTTCCACGAAACTGCGTTATTGTTAGCCATCTGTTTAATTCTTTGGGGAAGTACAGGGTGGGCGGCACTGGCCACCCTGCAAAAAACACTCTTAGAAATTAGTCCAGATCACGCTACCATTTCAATTGCCTTACTTAGCTCTATTAATTATTTTTCCGGTTCCATTGGGACAATGACAAACGGAATATTTTTAGAAAAAGGAATAGAACCTATCACTTTGCCTTATATAATAGCCAGTATATTACTTTTAGCCATAGGAGGACAAATCCTTTTTATCGATAAAAAAATTGTAAAAGTACGTAAATCTCACTAAATCATTATTTAAAACAATAAGCCTCTATCCGAAAGAATTCTCCTTCCTCAAGTGTGTGTAGGGCGATAGCCCGACGCTAGGTGGGAGTATTACTGCCTGCGAATAGCGGGATAAATAATTATATTTGTATCATAGTGCTCGAAAAAAAGCCCAAGAAGCATTTCCTTCACTTCTTGAGCTTTTTTATGTTTATCTTCTCTTCGTAATCTTCCCAGATCCGCCAACCCTTGTTTTAGGGGGAGACGTATTCTTCGGCGGGCTTTTAATCGAAGATTTCGGCTTCACATCTGAACCACTAGAACCGCCCGGTGATTTAATAATCTTTCCTTTATTCTCAGTAGACGGTGGTACAGTTTTCGTCTCTTTTTCTGTAATACTTCCTTTATCGCCTACGGATGTCTTTGGATCTACTTTATCACTTCTCTTAATAATAGAACCCTTACCTTGCTTTGTAATAGGCGGTGGTGTCTTCTTCTCTTCTTTTGTAGGCGGTCTTTCTGGAATAACCGGTTTATGATTTTTCCGATCTGTATATCCACGGTAATCGCCATGATACGATTTACGCGAATCAAATATATCGTCTAATATACTTGCTAAAATATAACCTTGTAAGAAAGATGGCTGATAATTTTGACGGACAAACTCTTTGTTACTTATCTCAATTAATGTATCCGATGGTTTCTCTTTGTCTTTCTGAATGTTGTATATTTTATCAGAATACACAAGGAACATCTGATTTTCATCTTCTTTAGACGCTTGTTTTGGTTCCTTTTCATCAATCAGCTCCTTTGCCACCTCTGGAACTGATCGATTGGCGGCCCTATACACATATGATTCTTGCTTGCCGTCTTTTGCAACTGATTCTAATGGGTAACGATCTTGAATCGATTTTTCATTTTGACACCCCGATAAAGCAAAACCAGCAATTACAAGTAATGTAACAATGGCAAAGATAGGGATTATGAATGATTTAATCATGGTAAACAATCGGTTTGACATGATTACCTCCCCCTTACGTTGCCCTTATAATTTGTACATCAGCAGAAAGAATCGATTCTCCCTCATACATCATTGTACGGCCATCTTGCCACTCAATGCGAAGTAGCTTCCGGTTGTCAGATTGGAACTCCCATACGTGTTGTTCATCAGATATTGCAAATGGCGTTTTCCCCATCACAACGGCACGTCCGTTATATTGCTCTTCCATATGATACTCGATATCATCCATTTCAATCGTTGTTGGAATCTCATTTATAGAATCTAAACGACCATCAATTGGTGCATATAGTTTATAATAGGTGCTTTCACGATTTTCAATTTTTAAATAGCGAATGGTCTTCCCGTCCTGCAATGTTAAAATAATTTCATTCCGAGAATGCATACTTGTTTTTCCAATCATTTCGTACATCACTAATGAAACTTCGATCATATCACCAGGCGTTAACGTTAATAGGCTTTTTTCTGGCTTAACGGGCTCCGGACTTTTCATTATATTTTTAATTCGTTTGAATAAACTCATAATCTATCCCCTCCTTTTCTCGTTATAGACAAGCTGCTAAAATGAGGGCCCCGACAACATGTAACGAACCAGCTAATAAAGCGTGTGCAACATTCCCTTGTTTCGTTCCCCCTTCTAAATCTAAACCAGCCACTTTTTTCAAAATGAGTTCGATAAACATTTCTACAACTAACAAAATAACGAATGAAACTGCCGATGCAAGCAGCGCTTGCCATAAATCATTTGCTTTCGTAATCGACTGTGACAAAATATATCCTTGCGCAAATAACTTCATAATAAAGCGCGTTGTCACAGCAATATTCCCTTTTTTAATTTCTGCCAAATCATTATATTTTGTAAAGATAGAATCAACCCACATAAGTACAAATAAAAGAACAGCGCTTGCTCCTGTCCATACAAGCATGGCTAACACATTCATCCATGTCATGGTGAAACCTCCTCTAGAGAATAATAGAAAACCGACATGATTGATTTTCATGACATGTCGGTTCCTTTATCTTCTATATATCCATTTTGATTTTCCAACACATAAACCGCGGCTATGCACGGGCGGATCCTCTCTCCAACCTAAAAAGAAAAGTTTTTCATTTTTATATTATTTCTCATACTGTTTCATAATACGTGCTAGTTCATCATCCACAGCTGAGTTTTTATTTAAAGCCGCAAATTCATCATCTAACGACTTTTCTTTTTTATAAATTTCACCGCTTGCTTCTGCTTCAGCCTCTAATTGAAGAGCTTTTTCTTCCATACGGCTTAAACCAGCTTTTGCTGTATTTGCATCAAATCCAGACATTGCTTGATTAATACTCTTTTGTGCTTTCGCTGCGTTCACACGCGCCACAAGTGTTTCACGTTTATTTCTCAGTTCAGTTAATTGTTTGCGCATTTCTTCCAATTTCGCACGAAGATTATCAGCTGCTGCTTTATTTTGCTCATAGCTCGCTTTGTATTCATTCATCTTTTGCTCTGCATTTTGTTTTTCTTCTAAAGCACGGCGCGCAAGATCAATATTATTTGCTTGAACAGCCATATGTGCTTGTTCTTCACGTTTCTTTACAAGTGCTTCTTGTTCTTCAAACAATAATTTAAACTTTTTCTCAAGCGCAATTTGAGCTGCTACACTCTTCTCAGCTTCTTGTACATCCTCTTGCATATCGCGTAAATATTGATCCGTCATCTTAACTGGATCTTCTGCCTTTTCAATTAATGCATACACATTTGACATCGTTAAATCTCTTAATCGTTTAAAAACAGACATTTAAACTCCTCCTATAAACTGCTTCATATTTCAAATTCAATACCTGGAAAACTAAAAATTCTTCCTCTACAGTAAGAATATTCATTTTTAAAGCCTATGTGTACATTATATCAAAACTAAGATGTCCTTACATGTTATTTCTTGAATATGCAAACTATAATATGACATTCCCTTCTCAACATTGACCTCATGTCAAATCCTTTGATATCCTCAAAATCAATTATTCAAACCACTATAAATAAAGAAGTCAGAACAAAAAGGCACATCTGATTGATATACAATCAATTCGAAGCAATTCCCAGCACCCTGAGGACTATCCAAAATAATAATGACTCATACTAAAAATAGATATAGATGCTTAGATGAAATGAGTGATATGTATATGCCGATGGAACAAGAGGTTAGAGAGTATTTAGTTACAGGTTCCTATCTTGTAGTTATTGTTTCTTTAATACTTCTAATATATTGGTTCATTAAGTACAAAGAAAAAAATATCATCTGGTTTATTGCACACTTCTTAACCCTTTCTTTAAGTTTATTCCTCCTGATAACCCTCCTAATTGGACCTAACTTTTCTAACTACAATATGGCATCAGAAGAAAATTCACTTCAATTAGCCTTATCAGGAATCACTTGGGTAGTAAGTATTCTTTTCCTGTTAAAAGGAATTTCGGAGTTTATTAAATAAAACGTTCGTAATACAAATTACATCTAATCAAAAAAGGTTATGTGCTGTTTTTAGCTGCCATTTCTCACATTTTTAACTCTTTTCACTAAATTACATCATTGTAATGTTACTGTAAGCTAACTCGATAGGTAGAAGGGCGTTATTCTTATAAAATGAAGTCAGAAGTCGAGGTTAAGACAAAAAACACTTTTGCTTCTCTAAATTTTAAAAACAATACATTTGTATTTACTATTACGTATATAAAAAGGAGACAGGAAAAATGAAAAAATTAGTAGGAATCGGGTTAGCAGCGGCCATTTCATTCGGAGCATTATCAGGTTGTTCTTTACTTGGAGAAAAAGCAAATGGCTTAGTATTATACGGAACAGAACAACAAGTTCAACAAATAGCAGATAAGAACAAAACAGAGGTAAAAGAAAAAGATGTATATAAAATGAAGCTTGCAACATTAGAAGGTAAGAAAGTGCTTGTAATGGATAAGAAAACTGGTGAAGAACTAGTGAAAAAAGAGCTACTCAAGAAAGTAGAAAACGAAGATACAAAAGCAATCAATAAATTACCAGCTGTAACAGCTGACCAAGGTATATTATTTGCGAAAGAAAAAGTAGGGAATGCTACAATTGATGGAGCTAAATTAAAATACGAAGGTAACACAATTATCGGTGATGGTCGTCGATATGTGGATATGTTTGCAATCGTTGATGATGCCGCATATGGTACTGTGAAGGGCGAAGAAAAATCTGTAGGTGTACTAAAATTTGATAAGGACCCAAGCAAAGAATTACCTAAAAAAAATGAGTTAGACGCATCACAACTTGTGAAAATTAAATAGCAAGTCATAAAGTGAAACTTTAATCAGTGGGGGTTTTCTCCATCCCCCACTGATTATTAGCCCTTACCAATCGGGCTTTTACGGACAGTTCATCTCCCATCTAACTTCTTTGCTTTCGCTGAATTTTGAGGTGGAAGTGTTACTGTCCGTTAATGCGGGATAAAAAAAGCTTTGCGAAATCCGCAAAGCTTTTTTCTACTTATTAACGACTTGCTCCATATCAGGACTACAACTATTTGACTGACATGATTTATTTAAGGAACATGCTGCGCATTTCCCTTTTTTACTTCTCTTCACAAAATTGAATAATGTATATCCTGCATAACCAAAAATGATAGCTCCAATTACAATATTGACCATCATTATGATACATCTCCTTCTAGAATCCGAGTAAGGATCCGACTTGGTATATAACGAACGTTAATACGTAAGCCACTATAAGTGGATAAACAACAGAGAAAATTGTCCACTTGACAGATCCTGTTTCACGACGAATAACAGCTACTGTCGCCAAACATGGAACATATAATAAAATGAAGAACATAAACGCATATGCTGATAATGCAGTATAGTGCGCTCCCATTACATTTCCTAATACATCTTCTTTCACCGCATAAATAATGGCCATTGTAGAAACAACAACTTCTTTTGCTAAAAATCCTGTTAATAATGATGCCGCTGCTTGCCACGTTCCAAAACCGAGCGGTACTAAAATTGGTGCCACGAACCCACCAATCATTGCTAAGAAACTATCTCCCATATCTACGCCAAATCCAGATGGACCAGCATAGTTGAGTAACCAGATAACAACAGATCCACCAAAGATAAATGTACCAGCTTTACGTACGAAACCCTTTCCTTTTTCCCACGTACTAAGCCACAATGTTTTTGCTTGTGGTACACGATAAGGCGGAAGCTCAATAACGAAAATAGATTTTTCTTCTTTTAAAACAGTAAGAGACATTACTTTTGTAACGAGTAAAGCAAGTACAATACCTGCAATGTATAAAGAGAACACAACAGTCGCTTGACTATTCGGGAAAAAGACTCCCGCAAATAATGCATATACAGGTAAACGCGCTGAACAAGACATAAATGGTGTTACTAAAACGGTAAGTAATCTTTCTTTTTCCTGCTCAATCGTTCTCGCTGCCATAATCCCAGGAACGTTACAACCAAAACCGATAATCATAGGAATAAATGCTTTTCCGTTTAAACCAAAGAATTCCATAATACGGTCCATTACAACTGCAATGCGAGCCATATACCCTGAGTCTTCTAATAACGAAATAAAGAAGAACAATGCAAAAATTTGTGGAACGAATACTAATACCGCACCAACGCCGGCAATAATCCCCTCTGTAACGAGCGCTTGAATAAACTCAGAGGCACCAATGTTTGTTAAACCTGCCGTTACCCAATCCGTAAACTGCCCACCAAGAAATTCATCAAGCATATCTGATAAAGGCGTACCGATCCACGTAAACGTAACCTGAAAAATAAAAAACATAACTGCTAAAAAGATTGGAAGTCCTAAAATTTTATGTGTAATTAACTTATCAATTTTTTCTGAAAAGGGAATCTTTCCTTCCTTTTCATGCTGAATGACATTTGTTTTTAACTTTTCAATATACGCTGCACGTGTCCGGTAAATATGCTGTTCTAGCGTACTATCAAGTTTCGCTTCTAATTTAGAACGAGTTGCTACAAGCTTTTCATAAACAGGCAATCTTTTAACTTCTTGTTCTACTACTTCGTTATTACTTAAAAATTGAAGTGTAAGCCATCTAGGATGTTCATAATTTGCTTGAGTTAAAAGATCCATGATTTCTTCAATACCTGCATCTACTTCTTTACCATAAGAAAGAATGAAAGACTTTTTCTCTTTCTTCTCGTTCTCATGAAGAGTAGCCAGTAATTCTTCACAGCCTTTACCACTTCTCGCAACAACAGGAACGACCGTTACTCCTAATATTTCTGACAATCTGTTCGCATTAATAACAATTCCGCGTTGCTTCGCAACATCAATCATATTTAAACCGATAGAAACTGGTTTACCAAACTCTAGTAGTTGCAATGTTAAATGCATATTGCGCTCAAATTGAGAAGAGTCAACAATATTTAGCATATGATGAAATTCTTCTGTTAGTAGAAACTTTGTAACGACACCTTCATCACGAGAAACAGGATTTAAATCATATATACCTGGTAAATCAATTAATGTCCCTTGCTTCCCCTTTAACTTACCAACCTTCTTTTCTACTGTTACTCCGCTCCAGTTTCCTACATATTCATAAGAACCCGTCAGCGCATTAAATAATGATGTTTTCCCTGTATTCGGGTTCCCTAGCAATGCCACCTTATTCACGCTAATTCCACCTTTATCATTTTCGCGTCACAATGACGAATACTAATTAATTGTCCACGGCACTCTAATGTACATGGCCCTTTAAACATCGCTTTTTGTTTCATACGAAGTTCACTTCCTTCTGAAAGACCAAAAGCAGCTAATCTCCGCTTTAATAATTTATCTAACGTTTGTAAATTTTTAACTAATACTTTTTCACCTATTTTAATATCAACTAAGCTCATAATCTTCCCCCTCGAAAGAGAATGATAATTATTTTCAAGGAAATTATATCACATTCTATGAATCAAGTACTATATATTTTTTCTTCCTATTTATTAACATTTCGGGAGAATTATATATATCCATGTTGATTTGCTGGCATATAAGTCGCTGCTATGAAAATAAAAGGAGATCTCCACTCGTTTTCTCCTTTTGCTTTCACTTGGCGTGGAGCAGGAAGAGAGTCTGACCGCTTCTATCCATGGCCGAATCCTCTCTTCCACCTAGAAAGAAGGTTTTTATGCCGTTTCAATTTGTATTTATATATTCATTTGCCATTCTCATCCATTTCAATTACAATAAACCTAACAAATAAAGAATCTCGTTATCACAGGGGGAGCTTTGCTGCTGAGAGGGAACACTTCGTTCCGACCCTTAGAACCTGTTAGTTAATGCTAACGTAGGAATTGTGCAAACGTTGAACTTGAAATACCTCATTCTTTTTCTACTTACGTATTTCATATCTCCCTATGATAAGTATTCTTTTTTGTGCAACTTGGATTTAGGGGGATTAACAACATGCGTAACACCAATTTACAAGCGATGATTGAATCTGCAATCCTTGCAGCCTTCGCCTTGATTATCGACATTTTACCACTATCAATTAAACTTCCAACAGGCGGTTCTGTTTCATTTGCAATGATTCCTATTTTTATTATCGCTTACCGCTGGGGCTTTAAAACTGCTTTCTTAGGAGGACTCATTTGGGGTCTACTACAAATTGTAGTCGGCGATGCTTACATTTTAACGCCAGTTCAAGCGTTTATTGAGTACTTCGTTGCATTTGCTTTTATCGGTTTTGCTGGTTTATTCTATCGTCCAATTCAAAAGGCACTTGCGAACAACCAACATACATCTAACGTACAATCCGACATTGGTAGCCGCAAAGATAAACCCTCATCAAAAAGCGGGCAAGGGAAAAAGGCGCTTTTTTATATTATCCTTGCTACATTTGTTGGTAGCTTTGCCCGTTATTTCTGTCACTTTATTGCTGGTGTTATCTTCTTTGGGAAGTACGCACCACCAGGACAGTCAGCTGTTCTTTATTCATTGATCGTGAATGGTAGTACAATGCTTGGTTCATTTGCATTATGCACAGTATTACTACTACTCCTGTTTTCAACTTCACCACGCTTATTTAAAAGTATTGGTGCGCATAATATGAATTTTAAAAATAAGAGTGCCTAAATGGCAGTCTTATTTTTTATCATTTTAACCGAGAAGACCCCCTCCTCTAAACGAAGTGAAGGTGGGGGTCTTACTGCCCGTTAATACGGGATAAAAACCAAAAGGCCTTTCTCTACTGAGAAAGACCTTTTTCATTCTGTGTATTTAGACAAACCCTACTACACTTTTTTATTTAAATAGAAGTAAAACAACACACCATCTGCTGTATTATTTACACCATACTCTACGCCATGAAGTTCCAAAATATTTTTGGAAATAGCAAGTCCGAGTCCCGTTCCACCGTTTGAACGTTGACGAGCTGTATCTATACGGTAAAAACGGTCCCATATTTTATCTAATTGTTCTTCTTCAATATGAGTGCCTTTATTTTCTATACAAATCTTTATTTGATTTAGCTCATCTATTGTAGAAATAATAATATCCTCTTTTTCAGGTGTATAACGGATTGCATTCGTAATGAAATTGACAATTACTTGCTCAATGCGATGTTGATTTGCAACAACTTGAGCTGGAGATATGTGTTTGTGAATATGAAATTGTTTCTTCTCTATTTCTAATGATAGTTGTCCACATATATGCTCAATGACCTCATCAATATGAAAAGTATCCATCTGCATTTTATACGTGCCAGATTCAAATTTAGCTAACTCCAACATGTCCAAAATTAACATATCCATCTTATCCACTTCTTTTTCCATTGCCTGAAAATAATATTCTTTCTTATGTTCGGCTACCCCATCTTTTAGAATCGAAATACAGCTTTTCATAATACTTAGCGGTGTTTTTAATTCATGTGAGACACCTGAAATAAATTCTTTTCTCGTATTTTCTAGCTTTCTTTCTTTTTCAATATCTTGTTCTAATTGTTCAATATGTGTGTGCAATGTATTTGATAATATATTAATGTTGTTAGATAAATCGCCAATCTCATCTTTTGAAGTAATTGGGATTCTTTCCGAAAAATCTAAATGTGCAATTTTTTTCGTTGTATCATTAATTCGTAATAGCGGTTTTGCAATTTGTTTTGAGTAATAAAAAGATGCCAACAAGGTAAGTACTAGCACAAATGCAATAATATATACATAATAATCCTTTACCATTTGTACTGCTTCATCTACAGGCTGCAAGGACGCCATCGCGAATATATATGTTAAAGAGCCATCCTTTTCTTTTATCGGTTTGATTAATAATTTATATTTTATATCATTTTTTTCATAGTCAATTATTCTTAAGGCATCATTGTTATCTTTATTTTCATTTAACAGTAAGTCCGCTTGAAATTCTTTTATACTCTCCAAGAACAAAGTGTTTTTATAAAGTGGATTCACTATCCCTTTACTATCAGGTAGTTGCACTTTTGTAACGGTTCCCCCAAAACCAGTACTAGGAACTTGAGCAGCACTTTTCTTTTCCTCTTTCACCTTAGGAGCTATTTCATTTATTTTCTTATCTAATGGCTTGTTGGACCAATTTATACTACCCTTACTTAAATTTAATACAGCAGGAACAAATGTAGAATCTCTAACCATTCCATAAACTGAAATTTGCACCCCTGAAAAATACGGCATTTTTTCATTTTCAACCTCTTCTATCCCCATAAGATAATAGAGAGGGATTGTAAGGTTTGTTTTTCCAAGTTCCTTCTGCGATAGCCGATCCAGCTTTACTTCTAAATAAAAATCAGTCGCATGTTTTAAATTCCCATCACTATCTAATGCTGTAATCCATGTATTATTTTCTCTATAAAAATCTTGTTCCAGTTTCTGAATTGCTTCTGTGTTACCATCACTATTCAAATACTCTCTCTCAAAGGAGCTTATATTTGTTTGAATATCACTAACTTTTCTGTTGGCATAATATTGTTTAAAAAATATCGTTTGTCCAATAAAAATCGTCGCTAAAATCAACATGCATAGTGCTGTTGTAAGAATAAATAATTTGAGTACAATCCCTTTGCTCATACATTCCCCTCAAATTTATACCCCATCCGAACAACAGTCGTAATGTACTTTGCTTTATCTCCTAATTTATTTCGTAAATTACGGATATGACTATTCACTGTCCGGTCATCACCAGCAAATTCATATCCCCAAATTCTTGAAATCAATTGCTCTCTTGTCAAAACAATCCCTTGATTCTGCATAAAATAGGTCAATATCTCAAACTCTGTATGTGTTAAATTAATGTCCACTCCCTCTATCGTAACGATACGTGATGGGAAATGAACACAAATTCCATGAATAGATAGCGTATCATCTTCATTACTTGGAGATTTACTTGTAAGTATTCGACTTTCAAGTAATCGCTTTGCCCTCGCTAGTAAAATAGGCGGACTATATGGCTTCGTTACATAATCATCCGCTCCTAACTCAAATCCAAGTAACGTATCATCTTCATCCACACGTGCCGTGAGCATAATAATCGGCACTTGAGACGTTTTACGGATTCTTCGGCAAACAGACCAACCATCCAATTCCGGTAACATGATATCAAGAATAACTAAATGAACCTCTTCTTCTTCAAACAAGGATAAAGCTTCTTTCCCATCTCTTGCCTCAAGTACTTTATATTGTTCATTTAGAAAATAATCTTTCAATATTTCGCGTAAAATATCTTCATCCTCAACAATTAAAATTGTTTTTGTCATATTCCCTTCCCCCTTCTCTCATTCTAAATAGCTAAAGACAGAGTACTATACTCTCATTTTGAATCAGTAGCAATCAATTTCGCTTCAATAATATATCGATCTGGTGCATCACCTATATAATCAAATGGATAGCACGTCGTCAGCGTTAATGTTGGTTCTTCTTTCTTTACTATGACTGTGCGATCATCCGCATGTGTAATCCACATTTTTTGAATTTCATAAGTATAAATCTTATTATCGTATTCCACAATGAGGTTATCTTTTTCTTTAAGCTCTCCTAGCTCTGTAAATACAGTATCGCGATGTCCACTCAGTACAGTGTGTCCTCCTTCAGATGGAGCTGTTGTCATATCACTAACAAACATACCTACCCCTTTTTTCAATGTGGTATCACTTGCCCCCCAATATATAGAGAACTTCTTCTTTATTTTTGGGATATTTAACATCGCTACTTTCTCTCCTTCTTTATATTGCATTTGAGAAGAAGGTACTTGAGAATTCACAGATGTTTCAGTGGAATGCCCTTTTAATTCTATTTTTTCAAAATGCTTTATCTCTTCTGTCGTTAAATCTTGTGCGGAACTTTTTCCTTTATACCATTCAAAAAAATAATACGTCCCCATAAGAATACCGACTATCATGAAAGCAAGTCCAATACGATTTATAAGTCTCACTTTAATCCCTCCATGCAAAAAATGGTAGGGATATCCTACCATTTTTAATATATGAAATTATCCCATTCTTTATAGACTAATTTATATTTTGTTTTACGCTTTAATTTTACGGCGCGTAAATCCAAACAATGATCCTAATGCTACAAGGCACGCGCTTAACGTCATCATTGTTATGCTATTTGATGCTGTATTTGGTAGTTTTTCACCTTTTGTAGCTTGCACTGCTGCTTCTTTTTTCATCTTATCTTGTTTTTGTTGCTCTTGCACTACCGCTTCTTTTTTCATTTGATCTTGTTTTTGTTGCTCTTGCACTGCCGCTTCTTTTTTCATCTTATCTTGTTTTTGTTGCTCTTGCACTACCGCTTCTTTTTTCATCTTATCTTGTTTTTGTTGTTCCTGCATTGCTGCTTCTTTTTTCGTTGTATCTTGCTGTACTTGTGCTACTTCTTCCTTTGTCATTGTCCCAGTAGACGCACTTGCTACCGAAGAATATCCTACTGATAAAAGTGCCATCGCACAGATTGGTAAAAGTTTCTTTTTCATTTTATATCTCTCCTTAGTATACTTTTTTCACATCGCATCGGATGTATTTATAGAATATATCTGTTATGTAAATATGAGATGCAGATGAAATGGATTTTTCTTAAAGATTCAATTACCTTCAAGAAAACAAAATTCCCTATGCACACCTCTCTATTTACGGAATAAAAAGAGGCTGCCGAAAGTAGCTAATTCAACTACTTTCGACAGCCTCTTTTTTTAAATATCTAGAGCATAACACCGTTATCTTTAAATGAATACCAAGTACCATTAATTAAGTGTTTGCCTGTTGCCATTGCACCGTCAGATTTTAAATAATACCAGTTCCCAGATTCTTGCAACCAACCTGTTTTCATCGTACCATTCGGATTCATATAATACCAACCTGTATCATTTCTTACCCATCCAGTTGCCATTAATCCACGATGAATATAATACCACTTATTCCCTTCTTTTACCCAACCTGTTTTGAATGATCCATCTTGGTTTGCATATAACCAGCGATTTCCACCATCATGTATCCAACCAGTCTGCATAACACCATCATTACCTAAATAATAATCTCTTCCATTTACCCTAACATAATCTTTTTGCACCATGATTCCATCTATAAAGTAATACCAATTTCCGTTATAACTTAACCATCCTTCATGAGCTTTTCCATCTTTATCAAAGTAATACCATGAATCTCCAGCTTTTACCCATCTCATTTTTTGTATAGCTTGTTCTTCTTTCGGGACAGCCTGATTCACATTTCCACTTGTTTCTGCATGAGAAACGGCAGGTACTAAAAACATTACAGACATTAAAACTAGCAAAATAATTTTTTCATTTTTCCCAGTCTCCCAAATAATAAATTATTTTTTAGTTTCTATACCCTACAAGTAAATTATATTACTAATTATAGGTGTAAACAACACTTTTGTAATATAATTGTAATATTTTTATCACTTTTGTTACTTTTATATTTTTATAGTAACAATTTACCGTTACATTCTTACAATTAGTATAGATATTTCTCTTTCACTAAATTCCTTTTTATCCCGCATGAATGGAAATTCATGCGGGATAAAAAAGCATTGTAGAGGGAATCTACAATGCTTTTTCTGTGTCTCAGTGTCTAATTGTTACTTTCGCGTGAATTTAGAATAAAAGGGGCTGGAGTGATAACTAATTGTCTCGGCTCAGTTTTCTTTAAGTGATTTTTGACGTTACACTTACGACGTTGGAAGGCCCATGCCTCTATCGGGTTTGTGAGAATGATCCTTTGCTCTTCATTAGGGGTCTCTTCTTCAAACTTACAACTTTCGCTCCATTTACACCACTTCATTGTAAACTGTGAAGAAGAATGATCGTTTTCCCGATCAAACAAGTGCAAAAGGCACATCTCTTCATCTAGTACCATCTTATTACTAGTTGATAACAAAGCAAGGGTCGTCCAACGTTTCTCCATTCCCTCCTACTCCTTTTCACATATAGTGCCTAAAGCTTATTTTACCTAAAATGTGCTTGCCTTTTACCTTACATCTATAAGTTTATCCAAAAGACGACTACTCAACTATCGATTTTTCTTACAAATCACCTTACATTTTTGTAAGAAATGAAAAAACCCTTCATCTAAACGAATGGAGGGTTTTTAATCATTTTTCATCTATATATTTTTTCATATCATCTAATCCAGCTTCATACAGTTGCAACATCATTCCATGAGAAATTGCTCCAAGAACTAAAGTCATCCCAATGAGTGAAATGCGAATAGCAGGAACATCAATTAAGTAAGCCAACATACCAAGAACAATTGTTAAAAGTGATGCTTTTATAAATGTAACACTTGTGTACTGTTTCTTTTTCATGGTTATCACCCTTCACGGAAGCGTTTTCTCAATATGGTCAATATATCATATCATCAGATTATTTTGTGGGGATTTTTGTAAAAAGAATGCTATTATACAAATAAAGGAATTCCTCTAAGATAAATCCAATTCTTTTTTATTTCCTCACCTCTACTCTCTAACCACGTTGGACGAAAAATAATACTCTATATAAATCTTCTGCTTACTCTATTCTATTATGTTTATATCCGTTCACTACTTTCGTCATACAATATAAAAGAATCATATAAAACATAACTGGGATTATAATAATTCTTGGCTCTAGCATTAATTCTCCATAGTAATAACTAATTAAATTTGCCCAGTCATTTAGGTATGGAAAATATATACTAAATTGATCATGAGCTTGCCCGGAAACAATTTTCGTTCCCCCTAAAAATAATTTAAACAGGGCAAGATGTAACATAATTAATAATACTTGCACCATTTGCTCTCCAATTTGAAATATAATTTGTGGTTGCAATACTTTCATAATATGAGTTCGAAACACATGCCATCTGCTTCCTCCTAATAAGAAAGAACTCTTTACATATTCCTTGTTCCAAAGTTGCTGAACTTCTTTATGAAAAAATCGTGTCATTCCTGGCACTGCTACAAAAACGAATACAAGAAATTGTATACATAGTACTTCTATATTTGTGACAATAGGTTTCGTTCGTAGCTCATAAATGATAAATGGTGTAAGAAATAAGATACAAAATAACGTTTGCGGAAAAAATTGCAAACTAACAGTAACACGTTGTAAGAAAGAAAGTCCCCACTTATCATTATGAATGAACAGGCTCATCAATAAAGAAATGATTACTCTAGCAACTGCCACAAAAAATGAAATTAAAATTGTGTACTTAGCCCCATCTATTACTTTATAAAATAAATCTTCTCCTTCTCGATCCGTTCCAAACCAATGTGCACGGGAAATTGAAAAAGGAGCCGCTTCAACAATTTCTCCTTTTTCATTGTATCGATATTCCACTACCTTAGACTCCTCTTGAAAATATGGGAGTGTAATACTTATTATTAATAATAAAATAATCGGGAATAAGAAGTACTTATAACGCTGGCTATGCATACAACTTCCTCCTTAACCAATTCAATCCTACTATTACTCCATACATAGGCACTATAAATAACAGCAGCAAATAAACGATAATCACCGGATCTTGACCGCTAATCAAAATCGAAAATAAACCTCTTATGTTACACATATACTCAAAAACGAATAAACTCGTTATCAAGGCTAGTAATATTGATTCAATATGATTCACAACTGAAACAACCATATTGCGAAAAATATGCCTGCACAAAATACACATGTTACCAAACCCTTTCGCTCTCGCAAACATAACATAATCTTGCTTCTGCTCCTCATTTATAAGTAGCATTTGAAATTGGAATAAAGAGATGGTAGGTATAATAGCTAAAATGAGAAGTGGTAATACAATAGATGTATTTTGCATCGTAGAAAATGGATGTAATGGTAAAAATCCGGTATACCTATATATACTTACCATGAAAAGTTGAAGAAAAAAAATTAGGAAGACATCTGGAATTGTTTTAAGAAAAAATACAGCTTCTTCTATCACTCTCTGTACACGCCTCGGTGAAACCGCCGCAATGATACTACATAAAAAAGACGAACAGATAGAAACTATAAGCGCTCCAAGTATAAGCACGAGTGAATATGTATATGGCTTAAATATAAGTGGAAATAAGGGAAATTCCCTTTCTTGTATCTTAAATATTTGTACATTGTTTGAAACAGTCGCTACTTGTGTAGCCATTTTCAGCTTTAACTCTTCTGGATGTATAAGTGCAGAGATAACATGTATACATTGTGTAAAAAAATGCTCTACATGTATTCCAACTTTCTTCCC
This sequence comes from Bacillus sp. 105MF, assembly GCF_000374885.1. NCBI lineage: Bacteria > Bacillati > Bacillota > Bacilli > Caryophanales > Bacillaceae > Bacillus > Bacillus sp. 105MF. The sequence goes on from NZ_KB895566.1 coordinate 383,979, forward strand.
ATTTATAAATAACATCGGAAGACTTACAATCACTACAAATAGCATAATCATAATAAATAGTTGAAGAATTATTGAGATTATTTTTTTAAACATTCCATTCTCCTCTCAATTTCTCTAGCATGAACGGATCATGAAAACTTCAAATCGAACTTTCATTTTATTTTATTCTGGCTTTTCTAATATAAACCTTTAGCCAATATGTATTTCTCTTTTTTGACTTTTCCCCTTCAATCCTTTACAGTCAAAATGTTCACAAGTTTTACAACGCAGGAGGATCCTAATGAAAATTGAAATAAAAGATACTTTAATCTCTGAAGAAGCATTACAAACAAAGGTAAAAGAACTAGCACTGCAAATTGAACGCGATTTTGAAGGAGAAGAAATCGTTGTGATCGCAGTACTAAAAGGTTCTTTCGTCTTTGCTGCTGATTTAATTCGTCACATTAAAAATGAAGTAACAATCGACTTTATCTCTGCATCTAGTTACGGCAACCAAACGGAAACAACAGGAAAAGTTAAATTGTTAAAAGATATCGATGTTAACATTACAGGCAAAAATGTAATTGTTGTAGAAGACATTATCGATTCTGGCTTAACACTTCACTTCTTAAAAGACCACTTCTTTATGCATAAACCAAAAGCATTAAAGTTCTGTACATTACTTGATAAACCAGAGCGTCGTAAAGTTGATTTGACAGCCGAGTATGTAGGCTTCCAAATTCCAGATGAATTTATCGTCGGCTATGGCATTGACTGTGCAGAAAAATATCGTAACTTACCATTTATCGCTTCAGTAGTAACAGAGAAATAAAATCGTATATAACTTCCATCGCTTTCTGATGGAAGTTTATTTATATAAAGTTCTACTAGTAAAAAGAAAAGGGAGAGATTAGAATGGCAAAAAAACTTTCGAAAAAGTTCTTCTCATCGTAAACCCAAAAGCAGGACACGGCGATTTACATACTAATCTATCCAAGATCGTTCCACCGCTAGCTGCAGCTTTTTCTGATTTACGTATTCTCCATACAAAAAACAAGGCGATGCAACAAAGTATTGCAGGGAGTTTGCAAACGAAGTGGATACAGATGGAGAAAGTTCCCTTCATACACCGTGTCATATCGAATTATTGTCAGGTCATCTTACGATGATTTATAATCCAGCACTAGTATAATAGATTCTTTGTTATACTTTGGTAAATAGTAAAGTTCGCATTTTTATAAAATAAACATTATAATTAAAAGTATAAAAGGTTGTTAACAAAAAACGTTAACAACCTTTTTATTTTTTAGAAAAATTTTTCACTTTAGAGGAGTGATTGTATGTACTGGAAAAGAAATAATAAGCCTGTCGAAGATCCAGAAGAAATCGCTGTATGGGAATGCCAAGCAGAAGACTGTTTAGGATGGATGCGTAAAAACTTTTCTTTAGAAGAAGAACCAAAATGTCCCTTATGTAAAGGAGATATGGAGAGCGGAACACGACTACTACAAAAATTGTAAAGATTTGGTTCCATTTCCCCTACATTCCCCAATTAAGAAATCAAATAAAGAGAAGATCCTCTTTCTCCTTATCTACAGTGCAAGTTTACTTCCTAATTATAAATTTGAAATAAATGATTGAAAAAGACAGCTATTACTTAAAATAGCTGCCTTTTTCTACAACTAAGAACATGTGATGGAGGAAGATTCAACCAAACCTTTTTTAGTGAAATTTCCTGAAAAAAGGTTTGGATAAATGCTTTCCTTGCAAGCGAATATTGAAACGTAATAAACTCGCCATCCTCACTTAATGACTCCATTACACTGGATAAAATACGAGATGATACTTCCGTTGGTAAGGATGTAAAAGGTAACCCTGATAATACATAATCAACCTTCTCTATTTGTAACTCCTTTATATATTTCTTTATGTTCTCAGCTGATCCATGTATAACCAAAACGTTTGGATCGTCCTTAAACTGCTTCTGTAACTTTTTGAAAAAAACTTCATTAATTTCAATCAAGATAAATATTGTATGTTCTTTTTTTCTCTTTATAATCTCTCTCGTGAATGATCCTGTTCCAGGTCCCAATTCTAGAATATACTTTGCTTCTTCGAAATTAATCGCGCCTACCATCTTTTTGGCTAATATGTTAGAACTAGGTGCAATTGCTCCAGTATTCTTTGGATGTTTCACAAATTCGGTTAAGAATGTAATAAGTTGCATCTCTAACCTCTCCCGTTCATTCAATATCGTCTAATATAGCTCCCAGTATAACTATCATTTTTTAAAAAATAGCATGGGAATTTCTTAAGATTTTATGAAGATGTAATAAAGCAGCTATCGCTTCTAGCGATAGCTGCTCCTTTCATTACTTCGAGCTCACGATCTTGTAATAAGAACGAACTGTTAAGAAGTAATATCCAATATAAATGACGCTATACACACCAATACTCATTAATAACGGAATCAAAATTTCATATGGCATTAACGTTGATAATCCTTTTAATGCAAATAAGCTGTGGCAAATCCCTACTACTAATGGAATTGCAAAGATAAAGCTTACTTGTTTCGCAATTGCCTTTTTCATTTCTTGTTTTGTAACCCCGACTTTACGTAGTACAACGTAACGATCGCGGTCTGCACTTGCTTCTGTTAGCTGTTTGAAGTAAATGATAGAGCCTGTTGCTAGTAAGAAGACAAGTCCTAAGAATAGACCGATAAACATCATTAATCCTGTTGCTTCCAGCATACCATGGAAACCCGTGTAGAAATCATTGAAAGGTCGCGCAACTTCTGATTCTCCAGCTGGCATCACTTTCTTTAATTTCTCTGTTAGCACTTTACTATTCCTCTCATCTTTTACATCGATATTTTTAACGATACGTGTGTCAGCTACTGCCTTCGCACTCTTATATACTTCATCTGGTACAACAACGAATAGTTCTCCTAAGTTCGTTATATTACGTCCTTCAGCACCTTTAATCGTTAATGTTTTCGCTTCATTACCAATCGGGAATACCGCTTTATTCCCTTTATATACAGTGCTGAACTCATGCCCTTCAATATACATACCATCAAATACGAATGCCTCGTTAGCCGCCAAACTTACAGCCTCTATATCCATATTCTTTGCTATGTTATTAAATGCTGATTGCGATACAAGCTGATATTTCTCGGTAACTAAATAATTTGTATTCATACCCATATCTGCTTTTTCGCCTTCAAACTTTCCTTTAACAGGAACCATTTCTATTTCGAATTGGTTCGTTACAGGATGCTTCTGTTTCTCTTCACCCAAAATCGCATTTACTTTATTATCAAGTGCCGCATCCTTTTTCTCGTAAGAATAACTGTGCGGCGCATAATCTTTCGTTTGTTTAAACGTGTTGTAATACATCGTAACAGACGTACCAACTGCCGTTAATGTTACCGCACTTAATATTGCAATAGTTGCTAGAGATTTTGCATTTCCTTTAATGCGGTACAGTAACTGTGACGTCGTTACCATGTTCATACCGTTATAGAAAGATGATTTCTTATGTCTTGCTCGTTTTAATACAAATACTGTAAAGAACATGAATAGTAAGTACGTACCAAGTACTGTTGCAAGTAAAATATAAAGCGCAACTGTCATAAAGTCTATATATTTAATTGCTTTAATATACATCAGTGATAAGAAATAGCCAGAACCGATTAAGAACACTGAAATCAATGCCATACTCATTGATCCTTTTGGCATCGTTTCTCCTTCACGTTCTGCACGGAAAAGTTCAATTAATTTAAAGCGATAGATTAAACGATATCCTTGAAGTGATGTATAAAGGATAATCACAAAAAAGATAATTGCCGTATCAATAATTGCAGACATTGGTACTTCAAAATGAACATTTAAATTCAGTCCCATCATACTTACTAACAATTCAAGGAACAACTTCGACAGTACACTACCAATCGCAATCCCGATTACTAATGACATTAAGCCCATCAACATATTTTCATAAAATAACATTTTACCGATTTGTCTTTTTCGAATACCAAGCAGTGAATATAATCCAACTTCTTTTTTACGTTTCCGTGTAAAGAACCCGTTAGAGTATATAATAAATACCGCTACGAAAATAATCAGCATCACACTGGAAACTTGGAATGCTCCGCTAATTTTCTTAGATCCTTCCGCTGCTTTTTCCATTTGTGAATTATATTGCAGCGCTTTAAATGTAAAATAAATGACGATGCTAAAGATCATAGATGCAAAATATAAAAAATAATCCTTAAAGTTCCGCTGTATATTGCGGAGGGCAATGCTAGATAACGTCATCCATGGCACCTCCGGAAATTGCGGACATTACGTCTACTACTTGTTGGAAGAATTGTTTACGAGTTAATTCCCCGCGGTGCAATTCTTTATATAACTCACCGTCTTTAATGAAGATAACACGTTTACAATAACTTGCCGCAAACGCATCATGCGTTACCATTAAAATTGTTGAATTATCATATTCATTTAATGACTTCATACTTTCTAATAAGTCTGTTGCTGATTTGGAATCAAGTGCTCCTGTTGGCTCATCCCCAAAAATCATACTTGGATTTGTAACGATTGCACGTGATGCTGCGCAGCGCTGCTTCTGTCCACCAGATACTTGGTATGGAAATTGACTTAAAATATGATCGATGCCGAACTTCTTCGCAATCTCAAGAACGCGGCGATCAATTTCATTCGCTTTCACTTTTGATAACGCAAGTGGCAATGCAATGTTCTCTTTCACCGTTAGCGTATCTAATAAGTTATAATCTTGGAAAATGAATCCTAAATGATCACGGCGGAACAATGCTAATTTATCATCATTCATTTTCACAATGTCTTTCCCATCAATTAAAATCTCACCGCTCGTTGCATTATCAATTGTAGAAAGAACATTTAAAAGAGTCGTTTTACCAGATCCAGAAGGTCCCATAATTCCAACGAATTCACCTTCTTGCACTTGTAAGTTAATACCTTTTAACGCTTCAAATTTATTTCCACCTGTATCATATACTTTTTTAATATTTTTCGCTTCTAACACTGTTTTCATCTCTATATCCCTCACTTCTTCTATTCTCTATTTTCACTATATCTAACTCCTACTCTTGCCACTATCGATGTTTCTTACACAAACATGACAGTTATGTAAGGCTACTTAGCAGAAGACATGGACATTTAACTTCATGAAATAACTACTTTGCTACTATAGCATTGGGATAAATAGCCATCCATTCATTCTCCTTACAGAAACATTACATTTCTGTAAGGTACCCTATATAATTGTGCACGAAATGTCGGATGAGGTTATTTCATTCCTGCTATTCTATTAACAAAGGAGGTCATATGATGGATTCGCTTAAAAATATGAATGCAGCAATACAGTATATTGAAGACAATCTTACGAATGACATTGACTTTAAAGAAGTGGCTAGGCTAGCTTTCTGCTCGGAATACCATTTTAAAAGAATGTTTTCCTTCCTTTCAGGCACGTCGCTTTCAGAATATATTCGTTGTAGACGCCTTACTCTTGCAGCATTTGAGCTAAATGCTAGCAATGTAAAAGTCATTGATATCGCTATAAAATATGGATACAACTCGCCAGATTCCTTTTCACGTGCATTTCAAAATCTGCATGGGATAACACCGTCAGAGGCTAGAAATAGCAGCCATACCCTTAAGGCTTACTCACGAATGACCTTCCAGTTATCCATTAAAGGAGGAAATGAAATGAACTATCGAATCGAAAAAAAAGAGACGTTTCGCATCGTTGGTATAAAGAAACGAGTACCGATTATTTTTAGTGGTGTAAATCAAGAAATTGCTTCTATGTGGAAAAGCTTAGACAGTCAATCGATTCACACATTAAAGACCCTTTCGAATGTGGATCCTACAGGACTCATCAGTGCTTCTACCAATTTTTCTGAAGGGAGAATGGAGGAAAAAGGAGAACTTGATCACTATATTGGCGTCGCAACAACGAAAACTTGTCCAGAGCAGTTCAAGCAACTTGAAGTTCCTGTCTCAACATGGGCTATATTTGAAGCAATTGGGCCATTTCCTAATGCATTGCAAAATATATGGGGACGTATTTATTCCGAGTGGTTTCCATCTTCGAATTATGAACAAATGGAAGGACCGGAAATCCTATGGAATGAAAATAAAGATGTGACTTCATCTACTTTTAAAAGTGAAATATGGATACCAGTTGTGAAAAGGTAATATATTCCTAGTTGATTATTAAAGTAAAGAAGCTGTCCCAAAAGGTCATTTTTAACACCCTTTTGGAGACAGCTTTTTTAGACTAATGCTTCACTTTATCCTTCTTTTAGACTCATTGCTATACAACACTGCAGTCATAATCGAAATCATTACAACAACTACAAAAGTAAACATTCTATAGTTTGATATCACAGCAGTACCTATAAGAAAGGCAGGAATGACTGCCAGAATCATGCCTCCAAGCATACCAAGAACAGCTCCCATACTCTGTTTCACTACTTGGGTTTCTGATACCCAATCATAATAAGCAAATCGGTTATTAATAAAAACACCCCATACTGCTGAAAAAAAAGAATATGTGATTGGGGTAATTACGATTAAAATTGAAGTCCAAATACCTGGCTTTAAACCTATAATCATAAGGATAGCGCTAATAATTGATGTAGGTATGCTGAGTGAAAGATTCATGAGAATCTTACTGTCATAGATCATTTTCGGTGTAAGAGGCAATGACTTGATAATCCATACGTTTTTCCCCTCGAGCGATAATGACACACACGTTGTACACGTCATTGCAATCATTGCTGAAATAACAAATGGAGCAACCTTTTGTAAAAGCGTTTCGATTCCAGGATATCCAATAAATTGACTTGGCCCTACTATAACGACTGCAAGTGAGAATATGACTGCCATGACAACTCCCATACCGATATTAATCACATATACTGTAGAAGAAAAGAAACGCTTCCGTTCTTTTTTATATAATGCAATCAACACTTTTTCTTTCTTCATATGATCAATCTTGTAATCGGAACGCGTATGGTACGTAGAAACTCCTGTATTGATTTGCTTATATTTGAAAGAGAGTATTTTTACAAAAAGATAATACCAAATAACTGATATGCTGACAAAAAGAATAAAAGCTCCTATATTCGCATCGACAATTGCTTTTTGAAAAATGTTAGCTAGCGGATACACTTTAGTCAATTGCTCTGAAACGATTGCTCCAATCCCTTCTAAGTCAGTAAAACTATATTTCGCATTTCCCTGCTTGAACATAAAGTAGCCAAATATAATAATTGCCATAAAACTTAAAACAGTAGTGACTCGATTCGCATGTCTAAACTTAGATGCTATCGCCGTAATGCATGCACCAAAAACAGCCGCAATTGTTGTTGGAATTAAAGATACTGTAAACAGAGTTATGATCCACATTACATAGAAAGATATTGATGGATTCTCATATATACAATAAATAATCCCCATCGGCAGCATGATGATCATTGAAAAGACAGTATTTAATACGTACAAATACAAAAATCTACTAGCGATAATCGTATCTACACGAATCGGTAAAGACATGACAAAATCATAATCCTTAAAGGCAAAAATTTCACCATTCGCCTTAAACATAGTGAAAAACAAAACTAATATACTGCTAATAACGAATGCATAAACTGGAATGATTTCCCCTATCCCCAGTTTGATTAATCCATATGCCGCGCCTCCACAATATAGCATCAAAAGAGCAGCAACCAAGGCGATTGATACTGAAATTAAAATTTTACTCTGCTTCTTTTTCTTATCTTTTTCATACTTGAAAGTATTTAGACCAAGCTGCGTTATCAGACGGATTTTTAAAAGCGCTAGCGTATTATTCTTCATTAGCAAGCACCTTCATAAAGAGCTCTTCTAATGAATTCCCCTTGATTAAAGACTTTACTTCCCCCGAGATTGCTAGTTTCCCTTTATGAATCATCGCTATCTTATTGCATAACTTCTCTGCTACATCTAATACATGAGTAGAAAAGAAAATCGCACTGCCTGATTCACAAAGTTCCTTCATCATCCCCTTAAGTACAAGAGCCGCCTTTGGATCGAGACCAACAAAAGGCTCATCTAAAACTAATAATTTGGGATGATGCACAACTGCTGATATAATCGCTACTTTTTGTTTCATACCGTGTGAGTAGGAGGATATTAAATCCCCCAAATATGGTGTAATCTCAAAAGCATCTCCATATGTTTGTATCCGTTCTTCTCTGTCCTTTACAGACACCCCAAAAACATCCGCCACAAAGTTCAAATATTGAATCCCTGTTAGTTGTTCATATAAATCTGGATTATCAGGAATGTATGCCATGACCTTCTTACACGTAATCGGGTCCTTTTTTACTGAATGTCCATCAACAAAAATTTCGCCCTCCTCAAAGTCTATAACACCTACTAGCGACTTAATCGTCGTACTTTTCCCAGCGCCGTTATGTCCTATAAATCCAAAAATATCTCCCGCTTGAACAGTTAAACTCAAATCATCTACTGCTTTTTTGCCACCTTTGTAGGTTTTGCTAAAATTTATGATTTCTAACATGCCCTCTCCCCCAAACGATTTAAACTCGCGTATACCAAGACTGAATATTCAGACCTAAATAACTAAAATGATACGCAATAAGACTTCATCCTTACCACATATCATTACTTGCAAACGTCCTTACAGAATCGTATCTACTATTTATAATTGTTCCTTTTTATATAAAATATAAGAATATCCATTCGTCAACACCACAGCAATTAATATCATTGTAAGCATCATATAAGATCTCCATTCAGCTGGCACAACAATACTTACCATCATCATAAGTCCTAAAGCTACAAATACTTTTCCGCTAAAGCGATGTGTTTTGCGCCATACTTCTTCATTGCTTAACGTCCATGGGTTACGCATACCCACAAAGAAATTCGGTTTACACTGCGGTAAATAATTACCAATAATTAAAAATAAAATTCCAACAAGTAATTCGGGGACCCGATTAATAAATAATTTATAACCTAAGCCATTTGTAATGATATCTATGTTTCCGATAAATAAGACAACTAGCAGGCTATTATTTATCATCATCAAAGCTTTAGAAAACTTTTCATAGTTTTCTTTCTTTGGATCAATTTTTTGTAAAACATTTAGAAATACATAACAACCAATCATGATACCAACCATAGACATCATTCCAGTTAATTTCGATGAAAATCCATCAGCAGTCCCGCCGCTCCAATGGGTTGCGATTGTATCTGGCAAGTATGGCCAAGAAATTGCCCATATTAAGCAAGTTGTAAGAATTAATATAATTGCAAAAAGATGCTTTTTCATTTCCCCTCTCCCCCTTTATTCGTAAACGTAAACACCCAAGTTAATAAATCTTGAAAAACGGTTGTGTTTAAGGAATACACAACAAATTGCCCTCTTTTTTCATCTTGAATGAGTTCCGCGTTTTTAAGTGCATTTAAATGATGCGAAATACTCGGCTTTGTCATATTGAAGTGCTCGGCGATTTCTCCAGCTGTTAAATCGCCTTCTTTTAATAAATCTAATATTTTTCGTCTTGTTGGATCTGCTAATGCTTTAAATGCTTGGTTCAATGCCTTTCTTCCTTTCAATAATTAGACATTTAGATATTTATCTAAATGTTAAAATAAAAACTATAAATTGTCAATTATATCCACATTTCTTTTTGCTTTTTCCACTTTTGCCCTATACTGTTTACTAGCGCTCGTTTCAACATAATGAAAAGACAAGAAACACATGGTACACTATAGCTACAATTGTTTTTTAGGAGGAATAACTATGTATAAAATTTTAATCGTTGAAGACGATCCAAATATCTCATCTTTACTTCAGTCTCACATTCAAAAATACGGTTATGAAGCTGTTGTTGCTGATAACTTTGATGATATTATGGATTCTTTTAATAGAGTGAAACCACATCTTGTATTGCTTGATGTAAACTTACCAAAATTCGATGGTTTCTACTGGTGCCGTCAAATTCGTCACGAATCTACTTGTCCGATTATTTTTATTTCTGCACGCGCTGGTGAGATGGAACAAATTATGGCAATTGAAAGCGGTGCAGATGATTATATTACAAAACCATTCCACTACGATGTTGTTATGGCGAAAATTAAAGGACAATTACGTCGCATTTATGGTGACTATGCACCAAATATTTCGGAGCGTATTGTTGAAGTGGAAGGTTTAAAATTATTCCCTGAACGACCAGAAATCCATTTTGGAAGTGAGCAAGTTCTTCTTACAAAGAAAGAAGCTATCTTAGCTGAAATGTTATTATCGAAACACCCTCGTACAGCAAACCGCGAAGATCTATTAGCTGCGCTTTGGGATGATGAAAGCTTCGTTGAAGAAAACACGTTAAACGTAAACATTACACGTCTTCGTAAGAAATTTAATGAGCTTGGTATTGAAAACGCAATTGAAACAGTACGCGGATTAGGGTATCGTTTTAACGCAACTTGGAGTGAATAAGCATGAAGTTATTTTTGCGTGATCATTTTGTATTTTTTCTATTATATGCATTAAATTTCGGTATCATTTTTATTCTCTATGATGCAGTTGATGGATTTCAAAACAATAAATTTTATTTCATCGTATTAAGTTTATATTTATTTATTTGCTTCCTTGCTTATCGTTATGTTCGCAACCGCAGAATGTATCACAGATTAAGTGAGCCACCGGAAAAAATGGAAGATGCGTTTATTGAAAGAGCGACCGCACCTATGCCACACGGCGTAAATGAGCTTGTTCGGACTCAATATCGTCTATTCCAAAAAGAACTGCAATCATATGAAGTCAAACAACAAGAACACCAATTGTTTATTAATCACTGGGTACATCAAATGAAAACGCCAGTTTCTATTATGCAGCTGATGGTACTAGAAATGGAAGATGAACATCTCATTCCCAAGTTTAAGAAAGAACTAGAAAGATTAAATCAAGGACTTGATATGGCGTTATATATGGCGAGACTCAATAACTTCCACGAAGACTTCCATGTAGAAACGATTTCACTAAAGGATGCCGTAACAAAAAATATTAACGGCTTAAAAGAACTCTTTATTCGTAACGGTGTATTCCCTGTTCTAGAAGTTCATTCTGATCTTATGGTTGCTTCTGATGCAAAGTGGCTGAAATTCATTATTTATCAGTTAATGACGAATGCGGTTCGCTATTCTGGCGAGCGAGGCAAAAAAGTCTTCTTATCTGGCTATCGAAATGGGAAAGATATTATTTTGGAAATTCGTGATGAAGGGGTTGGTATCCCGCAGGAAGATGTCCGAAGAGTATTTGAACCATTTTATACAGGGAAAAATGGACGTACTTTCGGAGAATCAACTGGTATGGGGCTTTATATTGTCAGTAAAATTTGCTCTTATTTAGGTCATTCCGTGAAGTTAGACTCTGAAGTAGGTAAAGGGACTAGCATTAAGATCATCTTCCATAATGCTTTAAATCATCAAGCAGACGGCTCGGGGAAGGTGATTGAAGAATGAACATACACAATTTCAGCGAAATGTATGAGAACTCACTCTCATACATTTTTTGCAACATGACTACATCTATATCTTCGATTTGGAGGTATACAGCATGACTTTTTGGCAGTTTGCATTTAAAAACGTAACGCGAAATTCCCGTGCTTATTTTGCCTATTTTTTAAGCAGTGCGTTTTCCATTGCGATTTTCTTCTCATTTGCGGTGTATTTATTTCATCCTCGGCTACAAAATTTTAGTACAGTTGATGGAATTACAGGGTTAATGATATTTTCAGAAGTGGTCATTGTGTGCTTTTCCTTTTTCTTTCTGCTTTATTCCATCGGTACTTTCTTAAAAGTTCGTAAAAAACAATTTGGAGTTTTAACCGTTTTAGGAATATCGAGAAGGCAATTAAAACGTCTTGTTTTTATGGAAAATATGTTGATTGGGATATTGTCCATCTTTGTTGGCATTCAACTTGGACTCGTATTCTCACAATTTTTCTTGTTAGTAACAGGAAAAATCACACACGTCCCAGGATTGTATTTATATTGGCCTTCAGGGGCCATCCTTTTAACTGCAACAATCTTCCTTGGACTCTTTATCGTTGTTTCTGCTTTTACTCCTATGCTCATCCGAACAAGAAAAGCAGTACGCCTTTTAAAAGAAGGAAAAGTAAAGCAAAAAGAGCAAAAACCTTCTATCCTTATTTCTTTATTTGGTGCTCTATGTTTGCTGTCGGGATATATACTAGCCGGAAATCCAATGTTCTTTCTATCTTTAGATCCAAAGATAGGATCGATTTACATGTTTTCTAGCATTTTCGTCATTCCGTCACTTGTGGCAATTGGAACATACTTTTTCTTTTCACAAATTTGCTTCCTGCTCATTCGGATTTTGAAAAAAAGACGAAAATTTTACATGAAGCGAATTAATATGCTGTGGATTTCAGATTTGGCAAGCCGTATTCGAACAAATATTAATATGCTTTTTATTGTAGCTATGCTATCTACTCTCGCATTTACAATGATTACATTCATATATGGGTTTGGGAAATTCATAAAGTTGGATGTTGCCAAAAATAATCCATTCCCGTTCACCTATATTTCATACGATGCCAATCCACTTGCTTCACAGCATATGGACTGGTTAGAAAAACGACTTAGCGAAGAACAATTTACCTATAAAAAGTTCAAAACAGACTTATATGCAGTTTCATTACAAAAGGACAAAACCACTCCTTATGAAAGAGAAGCATATGTATTAAAAGAAAGTGACTATAATAAACTTGCGACTGCTTTACACCTCAAGCACCTTTTCGTAAAAGAGAATGAAACATATATCCTACCTGGATATGGATATCAAAACATATTGAGTCCACTGCAAGAAGATTTCAAACAAAAAAACATTACACTTTCGCAAAATTCACTTACATTACATGTAAAAGATTATGAGAATTTTAGCGTAACACCAGCTGGTCTGACACCACAATTACTAATTTTATCTGATGATACAGTACATGCTTTATCGAATAACATGAGACATATGACACTGTATAACTTTCAAGTACAAGACTGGGAAAAGACATATATAATCGCTGAAGAATATATTAATAAATTGGAAAAAGATCGAAAAAGTATCGCATCTAAAGAACCTTTATATATCATGTGGGAAGCGAGTGATACGCTATACCAAATTAAACTAGGCGCCGCTTCATTCTTCTTTATTGGTACTTTCCTTGGCGTCATTTTCTTCATTGGTGCCGGGAGTGTCCTTTACTTCCGTATGTATACGGACTTAACAAGTGAACAAGAAAAATATATTACGATTACAAAAATCGGGTTAACAGAATCTGAAATGAAGCGTTCCGCTACCATTCAGCTAGCGATCTTATTCTTCGTTCCGTACATCATGGCTTCCATTCATACAATGTTTGCTACAAAAATGCTACAAGAAGTCATAAATCTATCATTATTTGCTGAAATTACAGTTGTTCTTACGATATTTGGAACGGTTGAAATTATCTTTTTCTTGTTAATTCGTTCCTTATATATGCAAAAACTATCTCGGCATATTAGTCTTTAAAAAATAGAAAGGTGATTCTTTATGGAAGAAGTCTTACACATTAAAAATGTCTCTAAAGTGTATGAGGGCAAAGTCCCTTATACCGCTTTAAAAAATATTAATTTACATGTAGATAAAGGAGAATTTGTCGCAATTATGGGGCCTTCAGGAAGCGGTAAATCTACTTTCTTAAATGTAATTTCAACAATCGATTCTCCTACTGCAGGCGAAGTTTTTATTAATGGGAAACAGCCGCACACATTCCGCAGGGAAAAACTAGCTGTTTTCCGCCGCCAAGAACTAGGGTTTGTTTTTCAAAACTTTAACTTATTAGATACGTTAACAATTGGTGAAAATATCGTATTACCATTAACGTTAGACAATGTTCCGCTAAAAGAAATGGATAAGAGATTAGATATTGTTTCAAAGAAACTTGGGATTGACCACATTTTAGACAAGCGGATTTTTGAAGTTTCTGGTGGACAAGCTCAGCGCACTGCAGTAGCTCGCGCTGTTATTCATAATCCATCACTCTTGCTTGCTGATGAGCCTACAGGAAATTTAGATTCAAAAGCAGCAATCGACGTAATGGAACTTTTTACAAAGTTAAATAAAGAAGAACAAGCAACGATTTTAATGGTGACACATGATCCATTCGCTGCTAGTTACTGCAACCGTGTAATTTTTATTAAAGACGGTGAACTTTACAACGAATTACACCGAGGGCTTTATAGAGAGAAGTTCTATCAAGAAATATTAGATGTATTAGCGTTACTAGGCGGACGACGCGGATGACATTTTGGCAGTTTGCATTTAAAAATGTCTCTCGTAATTCAAAAGCATACTTTGCCTATTTTGTAAGCAGTGTATTTTCAATTATGGTTTTCTTTTCATTTACTGTGTATTCGTATCACCCACGTTTACAAGACTTACAAGAGCGAGGACCACTGATGAATTTAATTGGGATGGCCCAATTTGTCATCATCATGTTTTCGTTCTTTTTTCTCCTTTATTCTATAGGAGCATTTTTAAAAGTACGTAAAAAGCAATTCGGTATTTTGACCATTCTTGGCATTTCAAAGAAACAATTAAAGCGGCTTGTATTTATGGAAAATATGATGATTGGAATATTAGCAATTTTTTCCGGTATTCAAGTTGGCCTTGTGTTTTCTAACTTTTTTCTACTAGTTACTTCTAAATTAACGGGTGTAAAAGGGCTTTATTTATATTGGCCAACAAAAGCGATTATCATAACGACCATAACATTTATCATTTTATTTTTGATTGTTTCTACTTTCACACCTATATTAATTCGCACGCGCAAAACAATGCGTTTAATAAAAGATGACGGTCCACAAAAAAAAGAGAGACGCCCTTCTATTCTTATTTCTCTTTTTGGAGTGGCTTGTTTAATAGGGTGCTATTATATCGCTGGTGTTCCAGAAAGTTATGTATCAGAGAAAACGGTTCGAAGCGGATTTGCCATTGTTCCACCATTATCTATCATTCCACTTGTAACAATTGGAACCTATTTACTGTTTTCACAAACACTTTTTCTTTTCATTTGGTTGTTAAAAAAGAGACGCCGTTTTTATATGAAAAAAATTAATATGCTTTGGATCTCGGATTTAGCAACACGTACACGTGGTAATATTAATATGCTTTTTATCGTTACTATGCTATCTGCGCTTACATTCACGATTATCACATCACTTTTTGCAATGAATAATTACACAAAAGCAGTAATTCTAGCAGATTATCCGTTTCCTTTCACGTATATATCTGATGATAAAAATTCTTTTGAAAAAAAGCATACGGATACAATCGAAAGAGAGTTAACAAATCACGAATTTCAGTATAAAAAACACAAATTCACCGTGTTAAAGGATCAGGTTTTGGATATTGATATTGTCATTATGAAAGAAAGTGATTATAACCAGCTTTCTACACTATTAAACAGATCCACGATTCAGCTGAATGAATCCGAAACCTATATTGTTTCGGAGTATTCAAAAGCTACAGGAAGTTTAATCATGCATCCTTTTGGAAAGCGAGAAAATATTACGATCGAATCTAATAAAAAAACATTTCGTATAAAGGGCTTTTCTGAACAAGCAATTGAGCCAAGGTTTGCTCTTCCCTATATTATTGTTATGCAAGATTATGTAGTGGAAACTATGATTCCTCATATCGAAACGATGACAATTTATAATTATATAGTAGAAAACTGGGAACAGGCCCTTTTACCAACAACAAATATTTTAAAAGTAACGAACGAGGATAGAGACAATATTATTAAACCAGAAGAACAAAAAAATGGCATCGAAAAGGTCGCTCCATTCCAAATAGTTACAGCTAGTGATGAGTTGCAATATAGTAAACAAAATAATGTTTCTGGTTTCTTTATCGGTGCATTTCTCGGCGTCATCTTCTTTATGGGTGCAGCTAGCGTTTTATACTTTCGAATGTATAACGACCTAACAAGAGAAGAACAGAAGTATATTACCATTACGAAAATTGGATTAACAGAAAACGAAATGGCTCGTTCGGCAACAATTCAACTGGCAATCCTATTCTTCGTACCTTATATTGTTGCTGTTATCCATACGATATTCGCTATTAAATTTTTACAATTTATATACTCATTTTCATTATTAAAAGAATTATTATTCGTATTAGTCCTATTTGGGATGATCGAGATTATTTTCTTCTTTTTAATCCGTTCCCTTTACATGAATAAATTATCACAACGCCTTAAATTGTGAATAAAATAGCCTTGTGCATGCGCACAAGGCTATTCTCAATAGTTTTTGTTAGCAGTATCCGTAACCACCACCAAAGCCACCATAGCCGCCGCCATATCCACAACCGCCACCGTAGCCACCACCGAAGCAGCTAGCACCGATGATAATCAATAAAATAAACAATACGATTAGAAGCGCAAAACCGCCTCCACAGCCGTGTCTTATGTGTCTATGGTGATGTTCATGTCTGTCATCGCATCTGTCATCGCACTTATCACTCATTACTCTATTCCTCCTTTAGTATCATTCGTAACAACAAGGGGATCCTATCATGTGCTAAATGAGCGGATTCAATTTATATTATGTTTACATGGGAAATCGGGAGCTTGTTTTTCCCAAAAACAGGCTTGTTTTACGAAAAGATACAACGAGACCTTGGATTTACTGATAAACCATCAATAAAGAATGCAATGCCTGCGAATCACAAAAGAACCTACGATAATTGAATCATCGTAGGCTCTTTATCCCGCTATTTGTGGGCAGTAACACTCCCACCTCATTCAGTGAAAGCAAAGAAGTTAAGCAGGTGATGAACTGCCCGTAAAAGCCCGATTGGTGAGGGCTAATAATCAGTGAGGGATGAAGCTCCCCACTGATTAAAGTTTCACTTTATATACGCTGTACAAACAACTTTCCTTCTTGCAATATACGCTTTTGTAGTTGTTGATTAGAGAGTGTATTTAAATGTACCACATCAAATTTCACCCTTCCCTCCAGCTCTTCTGTCAACTCAAAACATAACCATTGAAATTGTTTGTGCGAAGCATTCTTCGTTTCAATCGCAATGTGATGACTACATTGATCTGTTACTTCTTTCCTTACGTGAGGCCCAAAAATATATGCAACTTTTACAAATGACACCTTTAACAAATATGCTTGTATAACCCGCAATATATCTTCCTGCTGCCTCATACATTCACCTCTCACATACAATCCGTTTTCTCGTAATCTCTTCTAATCTTTCCCGGTTTACGCCATATCCAAACCCAAGCTCTTTTGGAACAATTACTTTCCCGCCTTGCAATGTTACTTCTGGTGAAATAATATCTCGCTCCCAGTGTCTACTTGAAGCTGAAATATCACCCGGAATCGTAAAGTTTGGGAGTGATGCTAACGCAATATTTTGCGCACGTGAAATCCCCATTTCAACCATACCGCCGCACCAAACAGGAATACCATGTTCCTTGCAATAATCATGAATTTGGATTGATTCTGTTAAACCGCCAACTCGTCCCGGTTTAATATTTATAATGCGGCAGCTTCCAAGTGTAATCGCTACTCTTGCATCTTCTAAGCTATGAATACTCTCGTCCAAACAAATAGGTGTCTCTATTTGTTTTTGGAGCTTAGCGTGATCGAGAAAATCGTTATCCGCTAAAGGCTGTTCAATCATCATTAACTGAAATTCATCCAATCGTTTTAATCGCTCAATATCCCCTAACGTATACGCTGAATTTGCATCGACCATTAATGGAACCTTTGGAAAGACTCTTCGTATTTCCTTTATTAGCTCATAATCAAATTCTGGTTTGATTTTCACCTTAAAACGTTGATATCCTTCTTCTGCATACATTTCAATTCGTTTTAACATATTAGAAATCGTATCTAACCCAATCACAACACCGACTTCAATTTCTGACTGTGTTCCTCCAAGTAAAATCGCTAATGACCTGTTTTCGTGTTTCGCATACAAATCCCATACAGCGCCTTCTATTCCCGCTTTTGCCATACGGTTACGCTTTATATGCTGAAAGAGACTCGGAATTTCATTTGGATGTGTAATTTCAGCTTTCAATACATCTGGTATTAAAAAATCTTGAAGCATATGAAGTGCCGTTGTTGCAGTTTCTTCTGTATACCATGGTTCTGAGAACGCAACAACTTCCCCAAACCCGATATATCCGTCCGTATCCTCAAGTTCAATGACAATACTTTCCCGCGTTTCATACGTTCCGTAACTTGCTGCAAAAGGAATCACAAGAGGCATTTCTGTTACATAAAGCGTCGCCTTTTTAATTCTCATTTACATCTCCTCCAGCAGGTGCCTTAGTTCCCGTCTTAACAATTTTTTCGAAGCATTACGTGGTAATTCAAGTAAGAAATGCACTTCTCTCGGTACTTTATATCGCGCTAATTTTTCTTCACAAAATTTAATCAGTTCTTCTTCTGTTATATCGGCAGCCTTAACAATAAACGCAGCAGGCACTTGTCCCCACTGTTCGTCTGCTTTCCCAACAACTCCAGCTTCCGCCACTTTAGGATTTGCAAGCAGTACTTCTTCAATTTGCGCTGGATAAATATTTTCTCCGCCTGAAATAATGAGATCACTACGACGATCTAATACATATAAAAATCCTTCTTCATCTAAATACCCAAGATCTCCAGTATGAAGCCAACCGTCTATTATTGTTTCACGCGTTGCGTCTTCACGTTTAAAATAGCCATGTGTCACATTCGGTCCTTTTACAACAATCTCTCCTTCAACATTCGGTGGCACTACTTCTCCATCCTTCTCAATTCGAAGCTGGCATGAGAAAAGCGGTTTTCCTGCTGAACCAACTTTCGTTAACATGTAATCAGCTGAAAGTGTGCAAATTTGCGAGGATGTTTCTGTCATACCATATGTTTGGTACACAGGGATTCCTTTTGTTACACATGTTTCTAAAAGTGGCTTTGGTGCTGGTCCTCCGCCTAATAACATGCAACGTAAAGAGCTCGGATATGTTTCCTTCCCAAGTCTTTCTAATAAGTCCATTAACATCTTAGAAACGACAGATATGATTGTTATTCCCCGAGTTTTTATTGCCTCATGAATGAAATCAGGATCATATTTCGGAACGAGTAAAATCCTCATACCGTACATAATATTTTTCATTAACAGAGATAATCCGCCTACATGAAACATTGGCATGCACGCTAACCAACAATCATCATCGCGAAGCCCTAAGTTAAGTGATGATCCAACAGCACTCGCCCAGTGATTACCGTATGTTAAGATAACCCCTTTCGGTTTTCCTGTTGTTCCTGACGTATAAATAATTGTCATCGATTCTTCTAAGGAAAACTCCTCTTGAACGACTGCAGTTTTCTTCGGTCCGTTCACTACCTCTTCAAATGCATATACTAGTACCTGTTCTGTTTCAAATTCTTGGTCCGTTACTAAGCAAACAACTTCAGCATCATCCATTTGCCAAAGTAGCTCTTCTCTTGAAAGACGTGTATTTAGAAGTACAGCTACTGCCCCAATATAAGATAAGGCGTGAATTACTGTAATCATCTGGGTACCATTTTTCATCAGAACAGCCACTTTTTGACCTTTTTCTATCTGTAAGTATGAAAGGTGTTCACAAATAGATCCTACTTTTTCATGCAGTTCTAAAAATGTAATCTTCTCCTCTTTTGTCTCAATCGCAGTGCGCTCTGGTGTTAAAAAAGAACGTTGCATTAACCAATTGGGCATTGTCTCCATTACATATTCTCCTTCCATTAAAGAAAGAGACTTGATGTACAATCAAGTCTCTTGTTTTTGTTTCCGCTTTTAATCTTATCCAGCTACAGCAGCTAGAATAGTCGGTGGCTTCGCTGCTTCCTACGAGGCAAACTGTGCCTCTTCGTCAGAAGCTCCATCCCCCTCACATTCTGAACGAGCCGCTTCCGCTTTTAATCACGGAAAACGAGGGAATTGTCCGAAGTCTGGACGGCGTTTTTCTTTGAACGCGTCGCGGCCTTCTTTTGCTTCGTCAGTTGTGTAGTACAATAACGTTGCGTCTCCCGCTAGTTGCTGGATACCAGCTAAACCGTCTGTATCTGCATTGAATGCAGCTTTTAAGAAACGAAGTGCCATTGGGCTGTTTGCTAAGATTTCTTCTGCCCATTGGACTGTTTCTGCTTCTAGCTCTTCTAATGGTACAACTGTGTTTACTAAGCCCATATCAAATGCTTCTTGTGCACTGTATTGACGGCATAGGTACCAAATTTCACGAGCTTTCTTATGACCTACCATGCGAGCTAAATAACCAGCTCCGTATCCGCCATCAAAGCTACCTACTTTAGGACCAGTTTGTCCGAATACAGCGTTGTCTGCTGCGATTGTTAAATCACATACGATATGAAGTACGTGTCCACCGCCAATTGCATAACCTGCTACCATTGCGATAACTGGTTTAGGGATTGCGCGAATTAAACGTTGTAAGTCTAATACGTTTAAGCGTGGGATTTGGTCTTCACCTACATATCCACCATGACCGCGAACTTTTTGGTCGCCGCCAGAACAGAATGCACGTCCACCTTCACCTGTTAAAATGATAACGCCAACATTTGCATCATCACGTGCTTGTGCAAATGCATCGATTAACTCCATTACCGTTTTAGGACGGAATGCATTATGTACTTCAGGACGGTTAATCGAAATCTTTGCGATACCATTGTATGTAGAATAAATAATATCTTCATAATTGCCTTCTTTTACCCATTCAATAGCCATTATTCTTACCTCCTTTTTATTGTGCTAATGGTTGTCCACTAGCCTCTATAAGTTCTGCTTTCCTCAAAAGAAAAAAGTGTCACTGTATGGTTTTGAGAAATCCCTCTACTATTGTACCAAACTTTTGCGGTTGTTCCACATGAATTGCATGGCCAGCCCCATCAATTTTGACAAATTTCGCGTGAGGGATGCGTTTTTGTATATTTTGTAAGATGTGAAAGAACTTCTGATCGCTCTCTCCATTCATTAACAAGACAGGCATTTTGAGCTCTTCAAGCTGACTCCACCAAGAAGGCTGGGCTCCTGTTCCCATGCCCCGAAGGCTATTTGCGAGTCCTTTCGTGTTATTAGCAAGTCGCTCTTTCCTTACTTGTTCTTGCACACCTTGTGATAACTTTTTTTGCGTTGCAAACAACGGGATATTTTCCCATCTATTTACGAAAGCTTCTATTCTTTCTAATTCAATTCGATCTGCAAGCTGTTCATCGCGCGCGCGGCGCTCTTTCCGGTCCGATTCCATCTCAAGTCCAGCTGTGCAGTTCTCTAATAAAAGAGATTTCACGCGGTTTGGATATAAGCATGCCATCGTAATCGCCAGTCTTCCGCCCATTGAATAGCCGAGTATATGTGCTTTTTCAATATTCAAATGATCGAGTAGTGTCGTCATTTGAAGTGCTACATTTTGAATATCATAATGCATAAGTTCCTCGGGACTTTCCGTTTTTCCATGTCCCACAAGATCAACTGTGATGACTTGGAACTGTTTACTCCATCCAGGAATAAACGAATGCCACGTTTCCATGCTCCCCGTAAAACCATGAAGAAGTAGAAGTGGCTCTCCACTACCGACCACTTCATATTCATACGTTATACCTTGCAGCGCTACTTTCATTCCGATTCACCTTGCAAAATTTCCGTAGCAACCTTCGATGTACTTGCCCATAAATCACGGTGCAATTGTAAATTCTCTTCTCGGTTTGTACAAATTTCCACAACGTGTAACCCTTTTTCCGTTGTTCCTTTTTTTACTTCATGACGAAATGCTTCCCAGTCATTTACACGCGAGAATGAACCACCGTACATTTTGACAACATGTTCATAATCAAGCCCAAGCGGCGTTCCGAATAATGATTCAAAATGTTCTTTTGACTTGTATTGTGGTAGGAATGAGAAGATGCCACCACCATCGTTATTAACAACGACAATTGTTACGTTTAAATCATGTAATTTTGCTGCTAAGAGTCCATTTAGGTCATGATAAAATGATAAATCACCAATGACTAATACGAGTGGTTCACAAACAGTGCTCGTTCCTAAGGCTGTTGAAATAATCCCATCAATCCCATTCACACCACGATTTGCCATGACATGAATTTTTTTATCTATGTTAAAGAAAAATGTATCTGTGTCACGAATTGGCATGCTATTGCTGACAAATAACGTCGATTCCTCTTGTAACACATGCACAATGTCTGTAATCACTTTTCCTTCAAACGCTGTTTCATATGTTTCGATTTCACGAAGCTTTTTCTTCGTTGCATCGTTTATATGTTTCCACATCTCGCACCAATCATTCTGTTCTCGCTTTTGCATATTATCTGTCATTGCTTTACAAAACGAGACGTCGCTTGCACATACCACTTCCGTTGCTACAAGAGCTGGATCTCTCCATTTTCCTGATTCATCTACAACAATATGGACAGCAGCCGTTTGTTTCTTTATATATTGCGTTAATGCCTTAGATACTGGCATACCACCGAAACGAATAATGACATATGGCTTCCATGTATCCTTCAACCATTCATTTCGTAAAAATGTATCATAGCAATCGATTACTAATGATTTATCGTGATTACCGCTCCGAAGACCTGAAAGCGGATCTGCCAAAATTGGATATCCAGTTTTCTCAGCAAGCTGCGTGATAACTTCAGCAATCTCTGGATGACTATCGTCTCCACAAATAATAAGCCCCTTTTCCATACTCAAAAGGCGCTCTGTAAGAGAACTTACATATTCACTCGTCATCGCCATATTCCCTTGATGAACTGCCCCTGTATATTCACCTCGTCCTTTTTCCCATAATTCCTCTAAAGAAAAGTCAGGGATCAACGGCTCCCGAAGTGGAAAATTAATATGGACAGGTCCCCTTGGCGCAAGAGATGCACTTGCAACAGCACGCCCGGCTGTCATACGGGCATAATGATACATCGGCTCTCTAGCTTCTGGCAGTGCCATCTCCATAAACTGTTTCACAAAGGAGCCATATAAGTTCAGCTGATTCATTGCCTGCGGGGCACCAACATCTCTTAGTTCATGTGGTCTATCTGCTGTTAAGACAAGCATTGGCACACGCGAATGAAAGGCTTCACAAATTGCTGGATAATAGTTCGCTGCCGCTGTTCCTGATGTACATAAAATCGCTACAGGACGCTTCTTCGCTTTCGCAATACCGAGCGCGAAAAAAGCAGCTGATCGTTCATCTACATGCAAATATGTTTTTATCTGTTCATGTTGCTCCATTAGCAAGGCTAGCGGCGTTGACCGCGAACCTGGACTAATGACAACATCATATACATTTAGACGCGCCAGTTCGTCCACAAATGCGCCTAAATAATATGATAATGCTTCTATATGATTATTCATTTCATTAATTCCTCCAAAGCACCAAGCATCGGTCTAAACTTCAAACTTGTTTCTTCATATTCAAGCTGTGGTACTGAATCAATCACAATACCGCAGCCGGCAAATAAGGATGCCTTGTCACCATTTAATAGCCCGCAGCGCAGGGCTACCGCAAATTCGCCGTTCCCTTTGTCATCTATCCAGCCGATTGGTGCTCCGTACAATCCACGGTCTAATAACTCTACATCACGGATGAGCTTCATCGCAGCGTGGCGTGGCGTACCACCAAGTGCTGGCGTTGGATGCAGTTCTTCCACCATTGAAAGAAGTGATGCTTCACCTTTCGCTTCAACCGGTGTATATAAATGTAGTAAATTTTTTGTTGTTAATAAACCTGGACGCTGCGGAATAGTAACGGATTCACACTGCTCTGTTAATACGCTACGAATCATATTGACTACATAACCATGCTCTGCTAAATTCTTTTCATCATGAAGAAGCGCATCACCATTTTGCTTACTTTCTTCTATAGAATTACCATGACCAATCGAACCAGCAAGGCACATCGATGTAAATTTTCCGCCTTCTTTTCGAATTAATCTCTCAGGCGTTGCTCCTAAAAAGCATGCTCCTTTATAATCGAAGGAAAACACGTAACAATCCGGTTGCCCAATACGGAGCGCCTCTAAAACACGAGCAGAATCAATATTCTGATCCATCGTTAGTTTTAATTCTCTTGCCAATACAACCTTTTGTACAATTCCTTTTTTCATTTCATCCTGCACTTTTACAATTGCATTCATCCAGCTCTTTGGATCAACTTCTACTTTAGAAGTTACTGTTAATTTCGCTTCTGTAAGCGGACAGTTGCATTCTTCTAAAATTCTTTTTTCCAAAGAAACAATTTCTTCATACACTCCCTGTGCAGAGTCTTCAGCTGAAATAAATGTATTCATTGTTAACCATGCTTTTTCATTTTTTACCGTTAAAAGAAAAGCCGGTAACGATAATGTTGTATCTTTAAACTCTTCCCAAAGATCCGTTTGTTCTTTTTCTGGATCAAATGAAAAGCTACCAAATAAAAGTGGACCCGTTCCAAATTCATACTCTTCTCTGTGAACAATTGCTTTCTCTTGCACTTTACTCCACTTTTCGTGGGCATTTTGAAAGCGTTTGTCAGAAGAATTTGCTATAGTGAAAACAGAGCCAATTCCAGCAAATATGACATGCTGAGATGGGTCTGCAAAATAACATCTATTTTCGGATGCAATCCTTTTTCCTGCTGCATAAAAAAGAAGCGGATCCATCCAATCTATTTGTTTTACAAAACTGACCAATGTTTTTTCATTCGTCGCATGTTTAATAGCTGCCAAAATCACTTCTTGTAAATCTTTTTGTTTCGTCTGAATCACAAAGTCTCCCCCCTATGGGCGAAAAATAGTCATAAATACGCTTGATTTTAAGATACACCTCAAACGAAAGCCCTGTCAACGTTTAGCATTTCTGAGAAATTCCCCTTCTCTTCCTAGAAAATAAACGTTGACACTAAATGATGCTTTTCCTACACTTAATTGTGTATATTATGTGACAAGGAGGATTCAACATGGAAATGAAAGTCGAAACGAATTCCTCTCCTATGTCGCCAAAGCCAAGTAAACAAACAGGCTGGCGCATTTGGTGGAGTTTATTACGTCCTCATACATTAACAGCAGCTTTTGTTCCTGTTTTTATTGGAACAGCTTATGCAATGCAAGTAGGGGGTATCAATCAAATACATCTCCCTCTTTTCTTTATCATGCTTCTTGCTTGTCTTCTCATTCAAGCAGCAACAAACATGTTTAATGAATACTTTGATTATAAAAGAGGATTAGATCACGAAGGTTCAGTTGGTATCGGTGGTGCCATTGTCCGTGACGGAATTCAACCAAAAACAGTCCTTAATTTAGCATTTGGATTTTTCGGTATCGCAATGCTTTTAGGCGTTTATATTTGTATGAACTCTAGCTGGTGGCTTGCTGCAATCGGTCTTGTTTGTATGGCTGTTGCTTACCTTTATACAGGCGGCCCACTTCCGATTGCCTATACGCCTTTTGGAGAATTAACAGCAGGATTATTTATGGGTGTTATTATTATTGGTATTTCATTTTTCATTCAGACAGGAACTGTAACATCAGAAATTATTTTAGTATCTATTCCAAATGCGATTTTAATTGGAGCGATTTTACTTTCCAACAACATTCGTGATTTAGATGGAGATAAAGAAAATGGCCGTAATACATTAGCGATTATTGTTGGACGTGAGAACGCAATTGGTGTTCTTGCTTCCATGTTTATTGTTTCCTACATTTGGACAATTGCCCTAATCATTGTCGGAATCGTGTCCCCATGGATGCTGATTGTTTTCCTAAGTGCCCCGAAAGCATTTAAAGCGACAAAAGGATTTATCGGCAAAAGTATTCCAATGGAAATGGCACCTGCGATGATCGCGACGGCAAAAACAAATACAATCTTTGGTTTCTTAATGGGAATCGGACTATTACTTGGTTATTTCCTATAAAAGAGGAGCTGCTAGAGCAGCTCCTTTTTCCATTTTCAAAATATATCGGCGATTTTTTAAATATATCGACCGTTTCTCCTCATATATCGGCACTTCGACACAACATATCGATCGATCGACATTTTACAACACGATCGACTCACTCAAATACCGGGATATTTCCCGCAATCAAGCTCATACTACATAAAGAAACCGAATTGTAGGAAGGTGGATACTATGTTAACTCCACAACAAATCAATCATTTTAAATCCATTTTAGAAAAGCAACTGCACGAAATTGAACAAACGCTGCAAAGTCATGAAGGCGAAGACCGCGCCTCTGAACGGGAATCTGTTGGAGAATTATCCGCTTATGACAATCATCCCGGCGATATGGCTACCGAATTATATGAACGCGAAAAAGACTTCGGGCTTATTGAATTTTGGCATAAGCAACTGCAAGATACAAAGCATGCCTTACAAAAAATCGAAGCTGGCACATATGGGGTTTGCGAAGTTTCTGGTGAAGAAATTCCACTAGAAAGATTAGAAGCGATGCCAACTGCTACGACCTGTATAGAACATACAACGAATAAATTAAACTTAAGCGCACGTCCCGTTGAAGAAGAATTAGTAGAGCCACCGTTTGGCAAATACGATATGGACAGTGCCGTAGGATACGATGCAGAGGATGCTTGGCAAGATGTTGCTTTATACGGAACATCAGAAACACCATCTGATTTAGAACGCCGCGACTCGAAAAACTTTGATGAGATGTATGTAGATGCTGAAGAACCACGCGGTTACGTAGAAGACTTTGAAAACTTCATCGGAACAGATATGTATGGAAAGAATCCACAGGTGTATGCAACAGAAGAGCATGAAGAATATGAACAGATGCTGGATGATTTTGAAGAACAAACTTATAAAGGTGAGTTATCTCCGAATGAGTCTAGTTCAAAAGAATAAAAAAGCATTCCGAAATTCGGAATGCTTTTTTCTCGCTAGCTAATTAGTTTTTTGTAACGTTAGCAGCTTGTGGTCCACGGTTACCTTCAACGATTTCGAAAGAAACTTCTTGACCTTCTTCTAAAGTTTTGAAGCCGTCGCCTTGGATAGCTGAGAAATGTACGAATACATCGTCTCCACCTTCAACTTCGATGAAACCGAAACCTTTTTCGCCGTTAAACCATTTAACTTTACCTGTTTGCATGTCATGTACCTCCTAAATAAAAATGAAACTATGAATCCACATGAAAAGGTGGATATAAAGGACATGAATGTATCTCAGACCTGATGCCTTGAATTAAACACGCTTTATTTCCGTACCACATTATGTAGCTCAATAGTGATTTCACTATATCACGCTCTATCAAAAACGTCAAATGAGAACACTTTCATTTCAGCATTTTTCTCATATTTTTTTAAAAGGTTCACAAAATATGTAAACTATATGTAAAGTGAAACTTTAATCAGTGGGGGTTTTCTTCATCCCCCACTGATTAGTAGTTGAACGAATCGGGCTTTTACAGCCCATGCCAAGTGAAAACAAAGAGAGCAAACGCGAGCAGGTCACCTGTTGTTTTTCGTAGCAGTCACTTATATGTTGAACAATCAAAACAGATTTTTGTTTAAAAATTAACAAAACGATAGTTTTCTAATCTCATTAATTTCTGTACAATATTAGTATCCACTACATATGAGGTGAAAATAATGAAAGCACATGAAATTGAGTATAAATTATATGGCGATGATATGCAGTTTGTTGAAATTGAATTAGATCCAGAAGAAAGCGTAATTGCAGAAGCTGGAGCAATGATGATGATGGAAGACCATATTGAAATGGAAACAATCTTCGGTGACGGTGCTGGAAAGTCTAGCGGCCTATTCGGTAAATTAATGGGTGCCGGAAAACGACTCGTTACAGGTGAGAGTATGTTTATGACCGTATTTACAAATACAGGTCATGGCAAACGTCACGTATCATTTGCTGCACCTTACCCTGGAAAAATCGTTCCAGTTGATTTAACAGAATATCAAGGCAAAGTAGTTTGTCAAAAAGATGCATTCCTTTGCGCCGCAAAAGGTGTTTCTATCGGAATTGAATTCACGAAAAAAATTGGTAGCGGCTTCTTCGGCGGTGAAGGCTTCATTATGCAGAAGCTTGAAGGTGATGGCCTTGCTTTCATGCACGCAGGTGGCACAGTATACAAACGTGAGCTTAAGCCCGGTGAAAGACTCCGCATTGATACAGGGTGTCTCGTTGCAATGACAAGAGATGTTTCCTACGACATTCAATTCGTAGGAAACGTAAAAACTGCGTTATTTGGCGGAGAAGGTTTATTCTTCGCTACATTAGAAGGACCAGGAACAGTTTGGATTCAATCCTTAACATTAAGCCGTTTAGCAGCGCGTCTTACAAGCCCTGCAGCTCAAAGTAGCGGGGAAGGTAGCGTTTTAGGTGGACTTGGTCGCCTTCTTGATGGAAAAGAATAAGGCCCAAATCGCTATGTCATAAGACGTAGCGATTTTTTTCACTTATCTTTTTCTCCTGTAGGACTGTACATACCATGTTGAATCATATAATACTCCATTGCCGCATTTAACCATTCCTCTTCTTCCTTTGTATATGGTGATGGAATCATATTTTCATACTCATCTTCCATATTTTCTAATCCATTCAAAGAGCATATCGTTTCTTCTCCCACATATGTAAGAGTTGCCTTCATATGTTGATCGACAAGCTTTTGTACTTCTGGATCATGGACTGGTTTTCCAAATAATCTCTTTACCTCCTTCGACAACTGAATAAATTCTTTATCCAATGCCACCATCTCTTCTTCAGATTTATCGTATAATCGATCAACGACTTCCTTATCCATATATTCCTCAAGCCATAGGCGTTGTTCACTTTCTTTTTGTATATTGCAAATTAAACTCATTAAAATGTCACTATCTACTTGCCCTTCATCTTCTAATAAAGTAATTGTTCGATTAATTGCTTTCAAAGAAATTTCGATATGCTCCTTTTTCTCTTCAAAAGCTTGTTTCTGACTTTGTAATGTTTCTTTTAAACTTACATTAAAGCTAGACATATTTATCATTACAGATATTTCGTCTAGACTATATCCTAAAAATTTTAGACTTACTATTTTTTGCAACGTTAAGATGTCTTGCTTTTTATATGTTCGACGTCCGGAACTAGGATGTTTTTCGGGTCTAAGTAACCCAATTTCATCGTAATAATGTAGCGTCCGTATTGATATGCCTGTTCTTTTCGAAAACTCTCCAATTGAATAGTTTTCACTTTTACTCATCTTAAATCCCCCCTACATTCTTTTTACCGATGTGGTTACTCAAATCATACTACCTCACGTAACTGAAGGTTCAAGTGTTAATTTGTAAAAAACATTCATTTTTCATTGCACTTTGTTTTCAAGCCACTCAAAGAATGATTCCCCATCCCCACTCATATATTGAACTATTACTTCTTCTTTAGGAGGGCTTCTCTGATGCGTGCTCCTTTATCCTTTGATAAAGATACTGCCATATTGCTAGCTTCTTGCTGCGAGTTAACATATGATCAATATAAACAAAATGGGATTTTTCAAATACCTGAAGGATTTCAATATGTACAAGGTTTTCAGGCTAAGGTTATGCAAACAACAGAGTGGTTTGGATTCATATTAGAATCTGAAGATACAGTCATCGTAGCGTTTCGAGGGACCCAATCCGATCCAGAGTGGGTCATTGATTCACTTGTGAACCAAAAACCTTATCCATACGCCTTAAATAGCGGAAACGTCCATAACGGCTTTCTCTCTGTTTATGAATCGTGCCGTGATACGATTATGGATATGCTCGTATCTTTACCATCACATAAAAAACTACTCGCCACAGGGCATAGCCTAGGCGGAGCACTTGCCACACTACACATATTAGATGCACGCGTTAATACTGCGTTTGCACAATACGGTCTCTATAACTTCGCCTCTCCAAAAGTCGGTGATATTACTTTT
Organism: Bacillus sp. 105MF; assembly: GCF_000374885.1. Taxonomy (NCBI): domain Bacteria; kingdom Bacillati; phylum Bacillota; class Bacilli; order Caryophanales; family Bacillaceae; genus Bacillus; species Bacillus sp. 105MF. The sequence goes on from NZ_KB895566.1 coordinate 414,054, forward strand.
CGCAACTACTATAAAATGCAAGTAGCCAGCAGCTTTCGCTTCGTTAATTTATTCGATGTGGTCCCGCTTCTTCCACCGCGCAAAGTACATTTTAATGACCAAGACTGGGAGTATACACATGTTCATCACAACTTGACATTTACGAAAAATACAAAATCTATCGTCAACAACCACGCCATGACAACATACAAAACATGTCTGACTTCTCATTTTTGATACGGAAACATTTGGAAAAAATATACTATTATATTATAATAATCTATGTAATTATTTTTGGATGAGAGGACCTTACATGCTAAAATATTTCTTTGCAATTTTTCTCGTTATACTTTTTACGGTCACAGGTTTCTGTACATTCTCATACTTTGCTACAGAGGAATATGGTGGGACTGGTGTTTTGTATTCAGTAAATCCTTGTATCTCAGTAGCAAACTAAGTAAAAACAGCTTGGAAAATTTCCAAGCTGTTTTTACTTTACGAATTCCACTCATTCTTCTTTCATGTTTTTTCATCAATATTTTCCAATAAATAAAAGCCCCTCAAAATCTTGACAAGGGACTCTATCTTATTCCTATATATCCATTTTGATTTTCCAACATATAAGTCGCCTCTATGCATGGCCGGATGCTTTATCCCACCTAAAAAGAATGGTGGGTTATGTCGGTTTTTTAATTTGTATTTATATATATTCCATTCACGAAAGCTTAACCCTATCACCAATACCCCAAATCTCATTACTATACTGCAGAATCGTTCGATCACTAGCAAAGTGTCCTGATTGTGCAATATTGATGATAGACATTTCTAGCCACTTTCTTCGGTTTTCATATGCTCTTCCTACATCTTCTTGACGCTCTGCATATGGACTAAAATCACGAAGGACAAAGTACTCGTCATTTTGAATAACAAGAGAATCATAAATTGCTTCAAATTCGGCTCCAACATTTGTGAAAAAGCCATTTATTAACTGATCGACTACTTTTTTTATGTGCATATTATGATGATAGTAATCATTTGCACGATATCCACCATTTTGATAATAATGAAGCACCTCTTCCGCTGTTAAACCAAAGATAAAACAGGCTTCATCTCCTACTTTTTCTCTTATTTCAATATTGGCCCCATCCAGCGTTCCGAGCGTAATTGCACCATTCATCATAAACTTCATATTCCCTGTTCCTGATGCCTCTTTACTTGCTGTAGAGATTTGCTCACTTACATCTGCTGCTGGGAAAATATATTCAGCTAAAGAAACCCGATAGTTTTCTAGAAAGATAACTTTCATATATTGACTCACATATGGATCTTGATTTACCTTTCTAGCAAGTTCATTTATTAATTTAATAATTTTTTTCGCATAATAATAGCCTGGCGATGCCTTCGCTCCAAAAATAAATGTACGCGGATAAAACGAAAAGCTTGAGTCTTCTTTTAAACGATTGTACAAATACAAAATATGTAACACATTTAATAGTTGCCTTTTATAAGCGTGCAATCGTTTTACTTGTACATCAAAAATGGAACTCGGGTCAACGATAATCCCCATCTTGCTTTGAATTTGCTCTGCTAAAATATATTTACGCTCTTGCTTTACATCATGCAACTTGTCTTGAAAAGCAGTGTCATGTTGAAAGCTTTGCAGTGATTGCAACTGAATCGGTTGCTTCTTCCATTCCGTTCCAATTGCTTCTGAAATGAGATTTGCAAGCTGCGGGTTCGCCTTCATAAGCCAGCGCCGATGCGCGATTCCATTTGTCTTATTGTTAAATTTCTCCGGATAAAAATCATAAAACAATCGCATTTCACGTTGCTTTAAAATTTCTGTATGAATTTTTGCCACGCCATTTACACTATAGCTTCCGACAATTGCTAAATGTGCCATTTTGACAAGATCATGTGCGATAATTGCCATATCTTCAATCCGCTTCCAATCATACGGATATCGCTCCCATAGTTCATGACAAAAGCGTTCATTGATTTCTTCAATAATCATATAAATTCGTGGTAATAACGGTTTAAAAATATGGATTGGCCACTTCTCAAGTGCTTCTGATAATGTCGTATGATTCGTATAAGAAATTGTCTGAGTCGTAATATCCCATGCTTCTTCCCAAGCAAGCTTTTCTTCATCTAGTAAAATACGCATAAGTTCTGGAATTGCTATAACGGGATGCGTATCGTTAATGTGAATCGCGATTTTCTCATGTAAATTACGAAGCGTTCCATTTCGCTCTCTATGCATGCGAACAATGTTTTGTAAGCTTGCTGATACAAGGAAATACTGCTGCTTTAAACGTAGTATTTTCCCTTCATCATGCGTATCATCCGGGTATAAAAATTCTGATACCACTTCTGTTTCACGTTTATATTTCAAAATATCTTTACAATTTTGTGGAAAAGGAACCGGCTCTGCATTCCAAAGGCGAAGTGTATTCACAGTATCTGTTTCATATCCAACAACCGGAACGTCATATGGAACTGCCATAATCACTTCCGCATTCGTATGACGAAATTCGAGGCGACCATTCATTTCTATCGGTTCTACATTTCCAAAGTAGCTCACTTCTACCGCTTGATCATGTCGTCTTACTTCCCAAACATTTTCATGAAGGAGCCACTGTTCTGGTAATTCTACTTGATATCCATCCACAATTTTTTGATCAAACAAGCCATGCTTATAACGAATACCACATCCGTGCCCTGGAAGATTTAAAGATGCAAATGAATCGAGAAAACAGGCTGCAAGGCGGCCAAGTCCTCCATTGCCAAGCCCTGCATCCGCTTCACTTTCTTCCAATTCCTTTAATGAAATTCCAAGCTCTGAAAGGCCTTGTTCACATACATCACGGATACCTAGATTTAGTAAGTTACTACCGAGCAAACGACCAAGTAAAAACTCAATAGACAAGTAATACATTTGCTTTTGATTCCCTGTCCGGTACCTTTCATTTGTTGCAATCCAATGCTGATTCATATACTCACGTACCATACGACCAAGTGTATTATACTGGTCACGACTGGTAGAATCTTTGAAACTTTTTCCATACATCGTTTCTAGTTTTTCTAAAAAGGCTACTTTAAAGCTTTCAACATGAGTAAACATTTTTTCACCACCTAAGAGTGTTTCAGCAAACTTTTATATAGTTCCTTATATTCAAGAGCTGACTTTTTCCAGCTATAATCCTCTGTCATCGCTTGTTTTACAAGCTGATTCCATACCGGTTGATTATGATAATACTTCAGTGCACGACGAATCGTATGTAACATGTCATGAGCGTTAAAATTTCTAAAGCTGAAGCCATTTCCATTCTCTGTTTTCTCATTATAAGACTGAACTGTATCGTTCAATCCTCCCGTCTCTCTTACAATTGGGATCACACCATATGCCAGTGCAATGAGCTGTCCGAGTCCACATGGTTCAAATAATGATGGCATTAAAAATAAATCGCTCCCTGCATATACTTGATGCGCTAGCTCTTCATTAAACCCGATATACACTTTCACTTTTTCTGGATACTCATATGCCATCCATTCGAAAAACTGCTCATATTCAGAATCCCCTGATCCTAAAATGATACATTGTACATCGTCTTCCATCATTTCATGAAAGACAGTACGTACTAAATCAAGGCCTTTTTGCTTTGTTAATCGCGTTACCATCGAAATAATTGGCGTATCTTCTTTTTCTGGCAAACCAAAGTAGCGCTGTAATGCGCGTTTATTTTCTTGTTTTTCATACAATGATTTTGCATCATACTGCGCAGTAATATAAGGATCCGTTTTCGGATTATATACGCTCGTATCAATACCATTTACAATCCCGCTCAGCTTATCATTATATTTCCGTAACAAACCATCTAATTTTCCACCAAAAAATCCATATTGGATCTCTTCTTTATACGTCGGGCTAACCGCTGTAATGCGATCTGAAGCGATGATACCGCCTTTCATAAAGTTAACGTTCCCATAAAACTCAAGCTGTTCACTATCAAAATATTCATCACCAAGTTCCAGTAAATCATGCATAACTTCACGAGGAAACACACCCTGGAACTGCAAATTATGAATCGTATAAACAGTTTTAATATGCTCATACAATGGATGATCCCCATACTTTTCACGCAGTAAAAAATTCGCCATCGCTGTATGCCAATCATGACTGTGAAGGATGTCCACTTCAAAATCTAGGTGCGGCATACACTCTAACACCGCCTTAGAAAAGAAAGAAAAACGTTCTCCATCATCATAATGTCCATAAAGAGAATCCCTTTTAAAATAATATTCATTGTCGATTAAATAATACGTAATCCCGCCTTGCTCCCCTTTTAAAATCCCGCAATATTGATTTCGCCAACCGAGCTGCACATTGATTACCTTATGAAGCGTACATGCTTCTCGCAAGTGCTTGGGAATAAGGCTGTAGTTTGGTAGGATAATACGGACGTTTACTCCTAATTTTTTCAATTCTTTTGGAAGTGCACCCGCCACATCTGCTAAGCCACCTGATTTAATAAACGGTACGCATTCTGATACTGCAAATAAAATATTCACGTGTTGTTCCACTGCCTGAAAAGCGTGTACACCATGATCCGCCCTTCTTACAGCTTCCTCCCTTCGGATTTTAAATTCATATCATGATGAGCCAGTGAATCCCTATTGGATAGAATTTCACTGGCTATATATATCCATTTTGATTTTTCGACATATAAGTCGCTGCTACGAAGAACAAAAGATGATTGCTACTTGTTTTGTTTTCTCTCTTTGTTTTAACTCTTTGTTTTCACTTGGCATGGGGCAGGAAAAGGATCTGACCGCCTCTATGCATGGGCGGATGCTCTCTTCCACCTTAAAAAGAATGTTTTCTATCAGTTTTCCAATTTGTATTTAACTTACATAAAGCTTTTAAGAATAACTAGTAATATTTTGACTTTGAACACTGCCCTTTTCCAAAACGTATGGATTATCAGGCGTTCCTGTTAAAACCACACCATCCTCAATTTTAACATCCTTATCAATAATGACGCCGTCTAATATACAGTTATCTCCAATTTGGCTCTTTTGCATAATGATGCTATTTCGAATAACCGAACCTTTCCCAACCTTAACAGAACGAAATACAACACTATTCTCAACTTTTCCTGCAATAACACTGCCGTTTGCAATCATTGTGTTTTGCACCTGTGCTCCTTTTATATAACGTGTTGGTGGTTCATCCTTTACTTTTGTAAAAATCGGAGCTTCTTTCGTAAACAACTGCTTCCAAATAGAAGGCTGCAAAATTTCTAAACTATGTTTATAATAATTTTCAATCGAATCGATTACTGCTACATACCCTGTATGCTCATATGTAGTAATGTACAACGACTCTCCTCGTTTCTCTTTGACTACATCAAACAAACTATAGTGTTCCATGTCTTTATATGTTTCAAATAAATCTAATAATAACTGTTTCTTCAGCACATAAGTTTGCAGTGATACGCCTTCATGGCATACTTCTGTAACATCCGCGCCCGTATGTATATGTCTTTCTAATATCTTTTGAAAATTCAATGCTGTAACAAGATGACTATTTGTAATAACAACATACTCTTGTCTACTGCGCAGAAAATAGTCAATATGTCTTCTAAAATGAGCGAAGGAACCAAACTCATCTTGATTACATTGGCAATTCGGAGGAAATAAAAATAAGCCGTCGCGTTTTCTATCTAAATCCCATTGTTTTCCTGATCCGAGATGATCCATCAAGGAACGATTTTTATGACTCGTAAAAATCGCTACACTATGAATATGGGAATTAACCATATTTGAAAGCATAAAATCAATGAGACGATAACGTCCTCCAAATGGTAGTGCTGCCAGTGAACGGTGCCCTGTTACTTTCTTTAAGGAAGAAAAACTCCCTGTTGCATTAATAATTCCTAACATTGATTCTCCCATTCATCTTATCCTCCTTCACTATTTCCCCTCAGCTATTAGTACGACATCATCGATATTTTTTTCTGGACGAATAATTGTCCCATCTTCAATGACCATACCCGATCCGACAATCGCTCTTTCAATGACAACATTTTTACCGATGCATGCATCTGGCATAATTACCGAATCGATTACCATACTCCCTTCTCCAACCGTCACTCCTTGGAATAAAACAGAGTGTTTTACATCTCCTTCAACAACGCATCCTTCATTAATTAATGATTCTTCTACCTTTGCGCCTTCAGCAATATACTGCGGTGGCTCATTTGGATTCACCGAATAAATGCGCCAGCTATGATCATTTAACTGTAAGGTCGATTCTTCTCGAAGCAAGTCCATATTTGCTTCCCATAAACTTTTTACAGTTCCAACATCTTTCCAATACCCTTCAAATGGGTAAGCAATGAGCTTTTTCTCTTCGTCTAATAAAAGCGGGATGACATCTTTTCCAAAATCATTACTAGATTCTGGATTTCTTGCATCCATCTCTAAATATTCTTTTAAAACAGCCCAATTAAAGATATAAATTCCCATCGAAGCAAGATTGCTTTTTGGAAGTTGTGGTTTTTCCTCAAATTCAACAATTTCCATATCCTCATTCGTATGCATAATGCCGAATCGACTTGCCTCATCCCAAGGTACTTCAATAACTGAAATCGAAACATCTGCTTCTTTTTCAATATGGTAATCTAACATTTTACTGTAATCCATTTTATAAATATGATCTCCTGACAAAATCAGAACATATTCCGGATCGTACTGATGCAAATAGTTTAAGTTTTGATAAATAGCACTCGCTGTTCCTGTATACCATTTCACTCCTGAAGATTCCGAGTACGGAGGCAATACGGTCACGCCGCCATTCACACGATCTAAATCCCAAGCATTACCGATTCCAATATAACTATGAAGCTCAAGTGGCTGATACTGCGTTAAAATTCCAACTGTTTCAATACCAGAGTTTGCACAATTACTTAATGTGAAATCAATAATTCGGTACTTACCGCCAAACGGAACAGCTGGCTTTGCTAAATTTTTTGTTAAAGCACTTAAACGACTACCCTTTCCTCCTGCTAGTAACATCGCTACGCACGTCTGCTTTTGAACCATCTTGTTTTTTGCTCCCCTTTCTCGTTTTCACTGGTCTTAAAATGGATACGCCAAATGGTGGAATTGTTATTTCTACATGAGCAGACTGATTATGATACGGCTCTAGAATTGTCTTTAGGCGCTTTTTATTTACCTGCCCTGAGCCGCCATATATTGCTGCGTCACTATTTAAAATCTCGTTATAATACTTGAACTCTGGTACACCTACTTTATAATTTTCATACACAATATTAGTAAAATTACATATCACAACAAAGATATCGTCTTCCTTATCCCCTTTACGAATAAACGAGAAAATACTTTGTTCTTTGTTATCGGCATCAATCCACTGAAATCCTTCCTGCGAATGATCCAACTGCCAAAGTGGTTTAGAGCGCTTATACAATGCTATGAGCTCTTTAAAGTAATCATGCATATAACGATGCATTTCAAAATCATGCAAATTCCAATCTAAATCCTCGAGATCTTTCCATTCGTCAAACTGACCAAATTCCCCACCCATAAAGAGTAATTTCTTTCCAGGATGCGTAAAGAAATACCCGTATAATAAACGCAGTTGTGCAAACTTTTCCCAGTAGTCTCCTGGCATTTTATTTAACAATGATTTTTTTCCGTGAACGACTTCATCGTGAGAGAGCGGTAATATAAAGTTTTCGGAGTAAGCATATAGCAAAGAAAATGTCATTTTCTCATGAATATATTTCCGATATTCCGGTGCACACTCCATGTATTTTAGAACATCATTCATCCAGCCCATATTCCACTTATAATTAAACCCTAGTCCGCCTTCATACACTGGCGCAGTCACAAGTGGCCAAGCTGTCGAATCTTCTGCGGTCATCAAAAATTCTTCGTCCTCTGCAAATACTGCCTCATTTAACTCACGCAAGAAGGAAACGGCGTATTCATTACTTTGCTGCTTCCCTTCTTTTTCCCAGTACAACATATTCGCAACCGCATCGACACGAAAGCCGTCAATATGGTAATACTTCATCCAAAACAGTGCATTTGAAATTAAAAAATTACGCACTTCCTGTTTTCCTAAATCAAAATTTACTGTGCCCCAAACGTGATTTTCCTGTACATCCAAATCTTTATATTCATAGGTCGGCGCTCCATCAAATAAATACAACCCATGAGCATCTTTACAAAAATGACCCGGCACCCAATCTAAAATGACACCGATTCCATATTTATGACATTCATCGACAAAATACATGAAATCATGCGGTGTTCCAAACCGGCTTGTCACCGCATAATATCCGGTTCCCTGATATCCCCAGGAACGGTCATATGGATGTTCCACAAGCGGCATAATTTCAATGTGGGTAAATTGATGTTCCGCCACATAAGGAATGAGCTCCTCTGCCATCTCTCGATACGAGTACAGAGAGCCATCTTCTTTCTTTTTCCATGAACCAAAATGCAACTCATAAATTGCCATTGCTTCCTTGTAAATTAATTTTCGTTTCTTCTTTCGAAACCAATTTTTATCATTCCATTTATATCCCTTTATATCAAAAATAACAGATGCCGTATTTGGTCTTACTTCTGCATATGTTGCATAGGGATCTGCTTTTAAAATTGTTTCACCATCTGGAGTTTCAATCGCATACTTATATATTTCATTTTCCCCCAAATGTGGTATAAACAATGACCAAATACCCTCTTCTGCCATTTTTCGCATCTTATGCCCTTCAATATCCCACTCATTAAAATCGCCAACTACACTCAGAGCTTTCGCATGAGGAGCCCATACTGTAAATCGTACGCCTTGTATTTCATCTTCCGTTACAAGATGCGCGCCAAATATGTTATAGCTCTCATAACACTGCTTTGTATGAAATTCATACACACTCTCTTCTATACAATTTGTTACACTCAATATGTTCACCTCACTAAGATGACAGAATTTTTATTACTTTGTAAACATTCGATAGGAAACTGAAATATCCTTGTGTATTTTTAAATAAATATACGTTTTTCCGCGGAAATTAAAGGTAACACTTTAATTTTTCGTCAAATTTATCGAATTTTGACGAATATTCATTGAAAGCGCTTTATTTTTTGTTCGTCCTTTTTTATTTTCCACAAAAATATACAATAGTAAGAAGGTCTCTATTTTTCTAGTTTCTTCCCTTCTTTATTATCTTGAAACAAATGTTTTCTCATAAAGTGAAACTTTAATCAGCTCTCACCAATTGGGTTTTTACGGGCAGTTTATCTCCCACCTAACTTCTTTGTTTCCATTGAATTTTGAGGTGAGATTATTACTGCCCACGAATAACGGAGTAAAACATTTACTGGAAATCATGCTTTCTAACTATCCCCTCACTTAAATACTATATTTTATCTAATTGTTAGTAAGGCGATATATATTTTACTCTAAACATGGGGGCTTATTATAGCATAGCGCTTCTCCTATTTTAACAACCCTGAAACATCAAAATAACGCATTACAAGCTGGTATAATATATTTATCTAATCCTACTGTTACCGTCAATATGAAAGATTTAAAGCCAGGTAATTCGTTCAAGAAGAACTTCAAAACTGAAAACAAAGAAAAGTACCGACTCTCGGTACTTTTCTTATTTTTTCATTTCTTATTTACTTGTAAACCATAACTGTTTGTAACGGAGTAAAACTTATCTTTTCATCAATCTCTTGAGCAAAGTTTGTGGAAAATACATTAAGACGTACTTCCTCATATCCATTTCTTTTCAACTCTTCAATCCCAGCCTGAACTAGCTTTTTGGAAATCCCTTTACCCCGAAATTCAGATAAAACCAATTTCCCTTTCTGTAAAATAATCCGTATTTGTCCCTACTAATATCCATCCAGCTATTGAATCATTCTCTTTGTATACAAGATAATACGCCCCTTTTTCAATAAGACCTGTCATCATCTGTATCGCCTTTTCTCCGGAAATTGTTCCATGATTTTGAATACCTTCATTAGCAGATAATACTGCATTAGATAGTATGTATGTTGTTTCTTCAGCATTAGCTCTTTCTATCATAACTTTATTCCCCTCATTTTTATTACGCTCTCATGAAATAATTCTTTACGATCGCTACCCCCCATTTTATGGATTTAATTTCCATATAAAAAAATAAAAGCACTCTATACAAAATAGGGTGCTTTTCCTATAAATGATCCTTTCCCAGCAAAAGGGGGTGTATATTTGGGGATATACAGGGAAACTGGAAAAGGAATTTATACAAAGTTATATAAAAATTCAGAATCCGGAAGCAATTTCCCGCTTCTGAATTATTTATCAATTATCCTTATAGTACTGGTGCCATTGTTTCTTTTAATACTTTTACAGAGTGAGTAAATTTCGCTTTTTCTTCTTCATTTAACTCAAGCTCCACGATTTCACGTACACCTTCGCGGTTAATGACAGCTGGAACACCTACATAAGCATCTTTCTCGCCGTATTGACCTTCAAGGTATGCAGATACAGTTAGTACACTGTTCTCGTTGTTTAAGATCGCTTTAGTTACACGAAGTAGTGACATACCAATTCCGTAGTAAGTTGCACCTTTACGCTCGATGATGTGGTAAGCAGCATCGCGTACATTTGCAAAGATTTTATCTAAATCATCTTGGTTATACTGTTCGTTGTTCGCTAAGATTGTTTCTAGCTTTTGTACACCTACAGTAGCGTGGCTCCATACTGGAAGTTCAGTGTCACCGTGCTCACCAATGATATATGCATGAACGTTACGTGGATCTACATCTAAATAGTCACCTAACATGTAGCGGAAACGAGCAGAGTCTAAAGTTGTACCAGAACCGATTACGCGTTCTTTTGGTAATCCAGATTCTTTCCAAGTTACATAAGTTAAAATATCAACTGGGTTAGTTGCGATTAGGAAAATACCATCAAATCCGTTATCCATAATGCCGCGAACGATTTGCTTAAAGATTTTTGTATTTTTCTCAACTAAATCTAAACGAGTTTCACCTGGCTTTTGTGGTAATCCAGCAGTGATAACAACTAAATCTGCATCTTTGCAATCTGCATAACTACCGCTCCAAACTTTTGTTGGTGATGGAGAGAATGGTACCGCATGGCTTAAGTCCATTGCTTCCCCTTCCGCTTTAGCCTCATTTACATCCACAAGTACAAATTCTTCAGCTACACCTTGGTTAATCATTGAGTAAGCATAACTACAACCTACTGCACCTGTTCCTACTAATACTACACGATTGATACCTTTTTTCATGGTAAATTCCCCTCTCTATTGTTCACATTTATTTTTTTTATTATTGTTTAAGTAATTAATTAAAATACTAATTTAATGTTGTTTAACTTCTTTACATTCATATTGTAGCACGATTCATTGTGAATACATTCACAAATTATGACCTATTTGTGAACTTTCTCACAAACAGTAGAAAGTTATGATATTAGGTGTGGAATCAATTTTAATGGAAGCCTTTTCTTTAGATTGTGAAAAGCTTATTTCCTTATATTTTATCGTTTACCTATTAAAGATTAGATCATACATAATTTGCAAAAGCTCTATATACTTCCCATTACAATTTCTTTATACTCAAAAACGAAAAAGCTATCCTTTCAGCAGTATTTCCAGAAAGAATAACTTATTTTTTCGTTTTTGGAACCATCCTTTTTCTTAGTTTGTTGACAGTATGAGGGTGCCTCTACAAACTATTAGTAACATCTCCATCTTATCTTTTTTCCGGCATTAAACGGGTAGATACCCCAATTCGATTCCATGCATTAATAGTAACAATCTGCATAATGATTTCAGCAATTTGTTCTTCTTCAAAGAAATTTCTTACCTCTTCATATACCTCATCAGGAACGTGCGTTTCCGCTACTAGTGTAATTGTCTCTGTCAAAGCAAGCACAGCACGTTCTTCCTGCGTAAAAAATGGTGTCTCACGCCAAGCATTAAGAGCATAAATACGTTGCTCTGTTTCCCCTAGTTTTCGTGCATCTTTCGTATGAATATCAATGCAATACGCACATCCATTGATTTGAGAAGCCCTGATTTTAATTAGCTCTTTCAATATTTCATCAATACTTGTAGTCATCAAGTATTTTTCTAAACCTACCATTGCCTTATAACCTTCCGGATTTACCTTTCCCATTAAAAATCTTGTTTCCATCTTATATTCCCTCCATAAAATTAGTTTGTACTTTGGTACCAGGATATTTAATAAGGTCTTTCATGAATTATTTCAAATCACTATCTGCCGTAAAATATTTTCATTCACGACAGAAGCTCTAATAGAAAACATACAAGCATCCCTTTTATATCCTGTCACTTATAAGACAAATTAGCTTTTCAATTTGTGACAAAATAAAAAAGAGATCTAAAAAAAAGATCTCTTTTTCAATTACATGCTATAGAACTGGAATATGCTTTAGTTTATCAGGATTGACTACAATGTAAATTCTTCTAATGGATTCTCCGCTTTCATCCCACTCAAAGCATATGGCCTTCTCTGCACCGCCCTTATTCCTTGCTAAAATACCAAATTGACCATTTATGATAGTTGGGAGAAGCTCCAATTGGAAAAATCCTCGTGAAACAATAGACTCCAAAAATATCTGGATACGCTGTTTGCCCATAATCGGAAATATAGCAGCACGTACTTTACCGCCTCCGTCAGTGACAAGTGTTGCATCTACTGTCAGTAAATTAATAAATCCCTCAAAATTTCCTGTTTCTGAGCCTTTGATAAAGGTATGTATCATCTTTTCTGTATGATCCAATTGTTGCGGATGTATGGGTACTTCATGCCTTATCTTCTCTTTACAACGACTAAAAATCTTTCGGCAATTTGCCTCTGATTTGTTTAAAAGTTCCGCTATTTCACGATACTCGTACTTAAACACTTCTCTTAAAACAAATATAGCTCTTTCAACAGGTGTTAACATCTCTAACAGTACAAGGAATGCATAGGATACTCTTTCGGTTTGCAGTAGTGTTTCCATTGGATTTAATTTCTCCGTATCTATCTCTGGCTCAGGAAGCCATTCTCCTGTATACATTTCTCTCTGTTTCCGCGCAGACTGTAGTACATTCAAACAATGGTTTGTTGTCACCTTAATTAAATATGCTTTCATATTTCTAATTTGTTCTTGCTCCATATGCTGACTTTTAATGAGTATATCCTGTGCAACATCCTCCGCATCACTAACAGAGCCAAGCAGGCGGTATGCAACAGAGTAAACTAAGGGTTGATACGTTCGATACAAAGTTTCAAAATCCATACTATCACTCCATTCTATAGCGTGTTCCAATATAAAAATATATGATTTGTTATAATTCTTTCTGTTACGAAAGGAACGATTCTTCATTTTATACAAACTCTTATATATTGCTGACATGATAATATTGGTTAATTTTTATTCATTGGTATAGATAACAATGCTTTATAGATTGTATCTTGAACAATATCTTCCGCTTCCACTGCATTTACACCGATTTTAAGAAGATATCTATAAATATTCTTAGACGTTTGTATAATTATTTCTTCAACTTTTTCATATGCCATTGCTCTCTCCTTTCTATTAGTTAGACGCCTCAAAAAGAAAAAAGTATACAAAAATTATCAATTTTAATAAAAAAAGCAGACTTTGATAAGTCTGCTTTTTCTTGAAGAAAATATCATTATAAACAAAAAGAGATAGCAGATTATGCTATCTCTTTAAGTATGACCCGTACGGGATTCGAACCCGTGTTACCGCCGTGAAAGGGCGGTGTCTTAACCACTTGACCAACGGGCCAATTTCTGGCAGAGAAGAAGGGATTCGAACCCTCGCACCGCGTTAGCGATCTACTCCCTTAGCAGGGGAGCCCCTTGAGCCACTTGGGTACTTCTCTATATAATATGGCTCCGCAGGTAGGACTCGAACCTACGACCGATCGGTTAACAGCCGATAGCTCTACCACTGAGCTACTGCGGAATAATGGTGGGCCTAAATGGACTCGAACCATCGACCTCACGCTTATCAGGCGTGCGCTCTAACCAGCTGAGCTATAGGCCCCCAATGGAAAAAGCGGGTGAAGAGAATCGAACTCTCGACCAGAGCTTGGAAGGCTCTTGTTTTACCACTAAACTACACCCGCATGAAACTAAAATGGTGAGCCATGAAGGACTCGAACCTTCGACCCTCTGATTAAAAGTCAGATGCTCTACCAACTGAGCTAATGGCTCATTTTGAAAGTGGTGCCGGCTAGAGGACTTGAACCCCCAACCTACTGATTACAAGTCAGTTGCTCTACCAATTGAGCTAAGCCGGCTTGCTATTTCAAAATGGTGGCTCGGGACGGAATCGAACCGCCGACACGAGGATTTTCAGTCCTCTGCTCTACCGACTGAGCTACCGAGCCTTTATGTAAAATGGCGGTCCCGACCGGGGTCGAACCGGCGATCTCCTGCGTGACAGGCAGGCATGTTAACCACTACACCACGGGACCATTGGTTGCGGGGACAGGATTTGAACCTGCGACCTTCGGGTTATGAGCCCGACGAGCTACCAGACTGCTCCACCCCGCGACGATACAATATTCTTTTGGAAAAATGGAGGAGGTAGAGGGATTCGAACCCCCGCGCGACTCTCGCCGCCTGTCGGTTTTCAAGACCGATCCCTTCAGCCAGACTTGGGTATACCTCCAGGGAATTTACTTTAAATGGTGGACCTTGTAGGACTCGAACCTACGACCGGACGGTTATGAGCCGTCTGCTCTAACCAGCTGAGCTAAAGGTCCTTTATGGTAGCGGCGGAGGGGATCGAACCCCCGACCTCACGGGTATGAACCGTACGCTCTAGCCAGCTGAGCTACACCGCCATAATAAAGTTATAAGTGGAGCCTAGCGGGATCGAACCGCTGACCTCCTGCGTGCAAGGCAGGCGCTCTCCCAGCTGAGCTAAGGCCCCATGTTTTAAAAATATCGGGAAGACAGGATTTGAACCTGCGACCCCCTGGTCCCAAACCAGGTGCTCTACCAAGCTGAGCCACTTCCCGTTAATAAAAGCGCGCCCGAGAGGACTCGAACCCCTAACCTTTTGATCCGTAGTCAAACGCTCTATCCAATTGAGCTACGGGCGCATATGGTGCCGAGGGCGGGGGTCGAACCCGCACGGTGGTCACCCACCGCAGGATTTTAAGTCCTGTGCGTCTGCCTGTTCCGCCACCCCGGCATGTCATATTGAAAATTGGAGCGGAAGACGGGATTCGAACCCGCGACCCCAACCTTGGCAAGGTTGTATTCTACCACTGAACTACTTCCGCAAGACATGTATGAGATATTTTATTAAAAGTGCGGGTGAAGGGAGTCGAACCCCCACGCCAAAGGCGCCAGATCCTAAGTCTGGTGCGTCTGCCAATTCCGCCACACCCGCATATTTTTTAAAAAATGGTGAGCCATGAAGGACTCGAACCTTCGACCCTCTGATTAAAAGTCAGATGCTCTACCAACTGAGCTAATGGCTCTTAATGGCTGGGCTAGCTGGATTCGAACCAGCGCATGACGGAGTCAAAGTCCGTTGCCTTACCGCTTGGCTATAGCCCATTAATTAAGAATGGTGGAGGGGGGCAGATTCGAACTGCCGAACCCGAAGGAGCGGATTTACAGTCCGCCGCGTTTAGCCACTTCGCTACCCCTCCGACATTATATGGTGGAGGATGACGGGATCGAACCGCCGACCCCCTGCTTGTAAGGCAGGTGCTCTCCCAGCTGAGCTAATCCTCCATTTGCCTGGCAACGTCCTACTCTCACAGGG